>JAUNHC010000080.1 GCA_030524175.1 Eubacteriales bacterium | reverse complement strand
GCGCGCTTCCGCAAGTCTGTCTGGAGAGGACAGCACCCGCCCCGGCTCCCTTTTGACCCCGACATCATTATAAGATACATACCTGGAGATATAGAAGGTGGGACTGTAATGGATCATATGGAGCAGAAGATTGTGGGGATCATAGACGCCTGCAGAGATGAAATTATTGCCTTTGCCCAGGATATTGAGAAGCATCCTGAGCCGGGATTTTGCGAGGAGAGGACCGCAGCACGTACTGCGGAATTTTTGCGTGCCTTGGGTCTGGATGTTCATGCTTATCTGGCCCGCACAGGAGTGCGTGCAGACTGGATGGAGCAGGACGGACCCAATGTTACGATCATCGGAGAAATGGACGCCATCGGATGTAAATCTCATCCGATGGCTGATTCCCGTACCGGGACAGCACACGCATGCGGACACCACGCACAGCTTGCAGCCATGATCGGCGCAGCATTGGCACTTGCCGATGAAGAAGTGAAAGCTTCTCTGTCTGGGTCCGTATCTTTTTTTGCTGTTCCGGCGGAAGAGTATATTGACGCTGGTAAACGAAAACAGCTGAAAAAAGAGGGGATCGGCTTTCCCGGCTCAGGGAAAAGCGAATTGATCCGGACAGGGGCACTGGACAGGACGGATATAGTTCTGACCACTCACGTACATATGGTTCCCGTGGAAGAGGATTTGTATCTGGGGAATCCTGCCTGCAACGGATTTGCAGCAGAGCTTGTGACGATACGGGGGAAAGCCGCCCATGCAGCCATTGATCCCTGGGACGGTGTAAATGCCTTAAGTATAGCGTCAAGTGCCATTGAAATGATGGGGCTTATGCGGGAAACCTTCCGGGATGAGGAGCATGTACGACTTCACAATATTGTGCGGAAAGCAGGGGACGTGATCAACAGCGTGCCTGATGAAGCGGTGGTGGAGACAAAGGTGCGGTCTGCTACTTTGGAAGGGATCGCCAGTGTCCGCCGGGCTGTGGACAGAGCTTATGACGGAGCTGCCTATGCCTTCGGCGGTCATATAGAGAGGGAGGTCCTGCAGGGATATATGCCTGTACGTTTCCGGGCAGCAGATACGGTTCTGGCGGAGGCTGCTGCGGATCTGGGAGTATCCTGGAGAGAAGCCGCGCCCTGGGATTTCAACAACGCCTGTACGGACGTGGGCGACCTGACACATCTTTTTCCTGTGCTGAACTTTACATTCGGAGGATTTGAGGGAAAGCTTCACGGGGCAGACTTCAGGATCAGTGATTTTGAAAAAGCATATATACTGCCGGCTAAAATGCTGGCACTGACTACATATAAGCTGCTGAAAGGAAACGGACAGGAGGCAGGGGAGATTCTTAAGAATTTTAAACCTGTTTTCCAAAAAGAGAGTTACTGTGAGTATATCAGGGAACAATATCATATCTAAACAGGAGCAGAACATGACAGAGATTTCATTAGAATTAAAAAACATTAAGAAAAGTTTTGCAGCGGAGGAAGAAGTGCTTCAGGGAATCAGCCTTGCCATCGGCAAGGGAGAGTTTATCACTCTGCTGGGCGCTTCGGGATGCGGCAAGACTACTACGCTGCGTATTATTGCGGGTTTAGAAACGCCGGATGAAGGAAGGGTGTTTCTGGATGGGGCAGATGTAACGGATCTGGAGCCTAATGCCAGGGACGTGAATACAGTTTTCCAGAATTACGCCTTATTTCCCCATATGACAGTGGCGGAGAATGTGGGATACGGTTTGAAGCTCAAGAAAATTCCCAAGGGAGAGATAAAGAAGAAGGTTTCCCATATGCTGGAGCTTGTGCAGCTTCCGGGATATGAGAAGCGTAAGCCCTCTGAGCTTTCCGGGGGGCAGCGGCAGCGCGTGGCAATTGCCAGGGCACTGGTGAATAACCCGGAGGTCCTCCTTCTTGACGAACCGCTGGGAGCACTGGATTTACAGCTTCGCCGGGCCATGCAGGCAGAGCTTAAGCGTCTCCAGAAAAAACTTGGGATCACCTTTATCTATATTACTCATGACCAGGAGGAGGCCATTAATATGTCAGACCGCATTGCAGTTATGAACAAAGGGCGGTTTGAGCAGATAGGCACCCCGGATGAGATTTACAATCATCCTAAGACAAGCTATGTGGCTACTTTCGTGGGAAACGCCAATATCTTAAAGGGCAGAGTAGAGCGTATGGCAGGGGACCAGGCACTTGTCCTCCTGGCCGGAGGCAAGGCACTTGTAGAGACACACGGGGATGTGTTGCACGAAGGTGAGGACGTGACCATCGCTGTACGCAGTGAGAATATCCAGCTTGATGAGAACTGCGGCTGCGGGATGGAGGCAGTTGTGGAGGAGAAGACCTTTGCCGCCGGACAGCTTCGGATGGTCCTGCGCCTTGGAGACGGAACCCAGGTGGTCTCCAGCCGCTATGGGATTGATGCCAATGTAAAGGAAGGCCAGAAGGTCTGTTTCCGGTTTAATGCAGCAGATGCTGTGCTGGTGGACAGGGAGGAGAACAATGGGTAGGCGCAGGAACGGGTCAGTGTGGATGATACTGCCCCTGTATATTTTCACACTTATCTTTGTGGCAGGGCCGCTGATCTATATGGCGGCATTAAGCTTTGCCACACCAAGCCCGGGCTACGGCGTGGACTGGAGCTTCAGCCTGGAAAATTACAAGCGCATACTGGAACCGGTCTATCTGAATACCTTTGTACAGTCCTTTAAGCTGGCATTTACCAGCACACTGGTCATCTGTCTCATTGGCTATCCCTTCGGATATTTTATGGCAAAGCTGCCTGAGGGAAAGAAGAAAAAAGCAATGCTGATCCTGATGCTGCCTTTTTGGGTGAATTCCCTTATCAGGCTGTATGGGTGGATCATTATCCTGCAGAATAAGGGAATTTTAAATTTCCTGCTTCAGAAGCTGGGGATCATCCAGGAGCCTCTTAAGATTCTGTACAGCTATCCTGCCATTGTCATAGGTATGGTGTATGTACTTCTGCCTTTTATGATCCTGTCGGTTTATTCCAGCGCGGAAAAGCTGGACTGGTCACTGGTGGAGGCCTCCAGAGATTTGGGAGCCACAAAGATACAGGCATTTTTCACGATCACTTTGAAGCTTACACTTCCCGGGCTTTTGTCAGGGATAATCCTTACCTTTATTCCTTCCATGGGCCTGTTTTTTATCGCTGATATTTTAGGCGGGAATAAGATAGTTCTTGTCGGCAGCCTTATCCAGGAGCAGATGACAAGGGGGAACAACTGGCCCTTTGCAGCGGCCCTGGCTGTGGTTCTTATGATCCTTACCACTGCCATGATCATATTTTACCGTAAAATTACAAATGCAAAAGAATTGGAGGGAATCGGATGAAAAAGAATTCGAAGCTTTCCGGATTTTACCTGGGTCTGATATTTTTTCTTATGTATCTTCCCATTGCCGTAGTAGTTGTATTTTCTTTTAACCAGTCCAAGCTTCCGGTGGCATTTACAGGTTTTTCACTGGAATGGTACGACAAATTATTCCATAACACCGCCATGATGGAGGCCTTGGGAAACAGTCTGATCCTTGGTGTATCAAGCTGCCTGATCTCGGCAGTGATCGGTACGCTGGGGGCAGTGGGGCTTTCCAGGATCCACTGGAGATCAAAAGGCTTGCTTGAGTATATTTCAATCTTGCCGCTGATGATTCCTGAAATCATTCTTGGTATGGTCCTCATGGCGTTTTTCTATATGCTTGGTCTTCCCTTCGGAATGCTGACCTTACTGCTGGGACATACCGTATTCTGCGTACCTTACATTCTTATGGAAGTGAAAGCCAGGCTTGTGGGAATGGATCCCTCACTGGAAGAGGCGGCCAGGGATTTAGGCGCCGGACCGTTTAGGGCATTTTGGGATATTACGCTGCCTCTGATCATGCCGGCAGTAGTCTCAGGTTCCCTGCTGGCCTTTGCAATGTCCATGGATGATGTGGTGATCAGTATTTTTGTAAATGGGCCGCGTCTGTCCACTTTGCCCATCAAGGTGTACACACAGCTGAAAACCGGTGTCACGCCGGAGATCAATGCATTGTGTACCTTAATGCTGGCAGTCACACTGTTTATCCTTCTGCTTTATTCCCTGGTAAAAAGGGGCAGAAAAAAATAAATCGTAACTGTTCAGAACCATGAACAGTTACAATAAATCCTCATACAGGTCACAGTTGGCCCGGCAGGGAATATTGCCGGTGAACTGTGATCCATACAGTACGTTAGGAGAGAAAAATGAACAAACTGATTGAACTTAAGAATTTGACGAAGAACTTTGATGACCAGCAGGTACTGCGCGGCATCAACCTTGATATTTATGAGAATGAATTCCTTACATTATTAGGACCAAGCGGCTGCGGCAAAACCACAACCCTTCGTATCATCGCCGGATTCGAGGAGCCAAGCGACGGCCAGGTGCTGTTTAATGGAATCGAGATTTCCAAGCTTCCCCCTTATAAAAGGGAAGTCAATACGGTTTTTCAGAAATATGCCTTATTTCCCCATTTAAATGTGGCGGATAATATCGGATTTGGGCTGAATTTGAAAAAAGTGGATAAATCTGTCATTGCCCAAAAGGTAGAGAGGATGCTGAAGATGGTGGGCCTTGAGGGATTTGAAAAAAGAGATGTGACACTTCTTTCCGGCGGCCAGCAGCAGCGTGTGGCAATTGCCAGGGCGCTTGTGAATGAGCCGAAGGTTCTTCTTCTTGATGAGCCTCTGGGAGCTCTTGACGCAAAAATACGTAAGCAGATGCAGGTAGAGCTTAAGAAAATCCAGCAGGAAGTGGGGATCACCTTCATCTATGTCACCCATGACCAGGAGGAAGCCTTGTCCATGTCCGACACGGTGGTTGTCATGAACAACGGAGAAATCCAGCAGATCGGAAGCCCCACAGATATATACAATGAGCCGGAGAACAGGTTTGTGGCAGGGTTTATCGGGGAATCCAACATCATAGAAGGTGTGATGATCAAGGATTACCTGGTGGAATTTGACGGCTGTCAGTTCGAGTGTGTTGACAAAGGATTCGAGGATATGGAGGAAATTGAAGTGGTGCTCCGCCCTGAAGATCTGGATATTGTAGATCCTGACCAGGCAAAGATAACAGGGATCGTACGGAATATCACCTTCAAGGGCGTACATTACGAGATCCTGGTTGAGACGGAGCTGCGCACTTATATGATCCACACTACGGATTACGCCGAGGTGGGGCGGGAAGTGGGCCTGAAGCTTGGCCCGGAAGATATCCATGTCATGTGTAAGATGGGGGCATACTGATGAAACAATTTAAACATCTGATCAAACCATATATCATCTGGTCAGCAGTCCTGATCGTCATCCCGCTCCTCCTGATAGCGCTGTATGCTTTTACGGAAGAAGGCAATGAGGTTCTGACACTGTCCTTTACCTGGGGAAATTTTGCCAAGTTTTTGGAGGCCACTTATTTAAATGTGATCCTGAAGTCTTTTAGACTGGGAATCTTGACTACACTTATCTGCCTTGTGCTGGGATATCCTCTGGCGTTTATTATCTCGCGCTTTTCCGAAAGGGCACAGAGCACCTTGATCCTGATGGTTACGATCCCCATGTGGATCAATATGCTTCTGCGTACCTATGCGTGGATGAACCTGCTGTCAGACAACGGCATCATCAATCATCTGCTGTCATTTTTGGGGATTTCGCCTGTGACCATGATGTATACGGACTTTTCTGTTGTGCTGGGCCTGATCTGTAACTTTATGCCTTTTATGATCATCCCCATACACACCTCATTAAATAAAATGGATAAGTCCTTGATCGAGGCTGCCTATGATTTAGGTGCCAATAAGGTGCAGACCTTCATCAAGGTCATATGGAAACTGTCTATTCCAGGTGTAGTCAACGGAATCATGATGGTATTCCTTTTATCCATCTCAACCTTCGTAATTCCTAAACTGTTAGGCGGTGGGCAGTATATGCTCATCGGTAACCTCATTGAATCCCAGTTCATCTCTGTAGGTGACTGGAATTTCGGAAGTGCCATTTCTCTCATCCTGGCTGTGATCATTCTTATATTTATGAGCCTGATGAAGAAAATGGATAAACAGGATGAATGAAGAGGGGGCGGGAGATGAAAAATAAGAAAAGTATCTTTTCAAGATTTTATGTTGTGCTGTGCCTTGTGTTTTTCTATCTGCCGATTCTGGTGACAATGATATTTTCATTTAACTCATCCAAGTCATTGACCAGATTTACAGGCTTTTCTTTTCGCTGGTACGGTGAACTGATCAATAATATGGAAGTCAGCAAGGCTGTTTATGTATCCTTGACTGTGGCCATACTGGCGACGGTGATTTCCACTGTTTTAGGGACTGTCACGGCTATCGGGCTGTCTAAATCAAAGAAAGTAGTTAAGGAGTTGATCCTGAATATAAACAATATCCCCATTCTCAATCCGGAGATCGTTACAGCCATCGGACTTATGCTTCTGTTCTCCTCCATGGGAATGCGCAAGGGATATCTGACTATGCTCATGGCTCATATTGCCTTCTGTACGCCTTATGTTATCACAAGTGTGTATCCCAAGGTGAGAAGCCTGGATCCCAATATGGCAAATGCGGCAATGGATTTAGGGGCAACCCCTTATCAGGCATTGACAAAGGTTATCGTGCCCATGATCAAGGAGGGGGTATTTGCAGGTGCGCTGCTGGCGTTCACCATGTCCTTTGACGATTTTGTTATTTCCTACTTTGTATCAGGAAACGGCGTGAAGAATATTTCCATTGTCGTATATAATATGACAAAGAGGATCAACCCTACCATCAATGCGCTTTCAACGATCGTGATCCTGGTGATCATCCTTGTGCTCATTCTTGCAAATGTAATGCCTAAGCTGAATGTGCGTTCAAAGCTGCTGAACAAAAAAGCAGAAAGGGTAATCGCCCTTATACTTGTCCTTTTGGTGACAGCAGGTCTTGCAAAATGCGGCAGTGTGAGTAAGAGCCCCCGTGAGCTGAAGATTTATAATGCCGGGGAATATATTGATCTGAGTCTGTTGGATGAGTTCGAGCAGGAATACGGGTGTAAAGTGATATATGAAACCTTTGAATCAAATGAAATGATGTATACAAAGCTTTCAAGCGGAGAAACTTACGATATCCTCATACCTTCTGATTACATGATCGAAAGGCTTATCAAGGAAGAATATTTAAGACCTCTTGACTGGAACCTGATCCCCAATAAGAAAAATCTTCTTTCTCAGGTGACAAACAGAAGCTATGATCCGGGAAATAAATATTCCTGCCCGTATTTCTGGGGAACCGTGGGAATTTTATATGACACGACTGTGGTGGATGAAGAGGACTTAAAGGACGGCTGGAATCTTCTGGCCAATCCCAAATATAAAGGGAATGTGTACATGTACGATTCCGAGAGGGATTCCTTCATGGTAGCGCTGAAAGCTCTGGGATACTCCATGAATACCACAAAGGAAAGTGAAATAGAAGAGGCATACCAGTGGCTGATCAATCAGAGAGATACCATAGAGCCTATTTATGCAGGAGATGATGTGATCGACAATATGATCTCCGGAAATAAGGCAATGGCGGTGGTTTATTCCGGAGATGCTTCCTATATTATAAGTGAGAATCCTAATCTGTCATACTTTACGCCTGAGGAAGGAACAAACCTGTGGTATGATGCCATGGTGCTTACAAAGGATTGTGACGAAGTGGATCTGGCTCACGATTTCATCAATTTTATGCTGGAAGAAAAATCTGCTCTTTCCAATACGCAGGAAGTAGGATATACTTCTACTGTAAAGAGTGCGTTTGATGCAATGGTGGAAGGGGATTATGAAGGTATTGTTTCTTATATACCGGAAGACAAAAATCCGAATAGTGAGATTTTTGCCTACCAGAAACCGAAGATCAAACAGAAATATGCAGAACTGTGGACAAAGGTAAAAGCGAAATAGGAGTGATGATCATGAAAAAGTTAACAGCAGGTATTCTGTGTGCGGCAATGGCGGCAGCTATGCTGACAGGCTGCGGCGGTTCCAAAGATTCAAAAGAACTTGTCCTCTATACATGGGAGGGAATGTTTCCCCAGGAAGTACTGGACGGATTCGAGAAAGAGACAGGAGTGAAGGTTATCTATTCAAACTTTGACACTGACGAGACTATGTTTGAGAAGCTTTCTCAGGCAAAGGGCGGCGATTACGATATCATCATTGCTGATGATTATATTCTTGAAAATGTGATCGGCCAGGGACTTGCCGAAAAGCTGGATAAAGACAAGCTCAAAAATGCAGGTAATATAAACCCATTGTACCAGGGACAGTTTTATGACCCTTCCGATGAATATACCATACCTTATGGCGCCGGCATTCCTCTCATAGTGTATGACCCGGAGCAGGTGGATATAGAAATCAAAGGATATAAAGATTTATGGGATCCTTCCTTAAAAGACAGCATAGCTATCGTGGGAAATTACCGGGTGATCAATGGCATCACTCAGCTTTCCATGGGAGAAACCATGAATGAAGAAGACGTGGATGTGATCGCTGAGACAGGAAAGAGACTGCTGGAGCTGGCTCCCAATATCCGTATGATCCAGGACGACAATACACAGAACGCCCTGCTTAACGGAGAGGCAAGCGTTGCCTTCCTTTATACATCACAGGTAACGGCAGCTCTCAATGAGAATCCTGACCTTAAGGTGGTTTATCCGGAGGAAGGCTTAGGCTTTGGCATCATGGGAATGTTTATTCCAAGTGAAGCACCGGATAAGGATGCCGCATATCAGTTTGCAGATTATATTCTCCAGCCGGAAATTTCGGCAAAGTGTACAGAGTACATTGGATACTACTCAACCAACCAGGCGGCAGATGAGCTGGTGAATCCTAATCTCGTGGTGCCTGACAGTGTTACAAAAGGAGAAATTGTGCAGAATGTGAGCCAGGAGGCTGAAGAACAATACAGCAAGAACTGGACAGAATTTAAGGCGGCCTGCAATTAAAGAAACAAGGGGGAGTAGTGATGGAAATCTATAAAGGTACTGCAACCTTTTCAGGAATTGCCATCGGTAAAGTACTGTACTACCACAGAAGTGAATATCAGATACGTCAGTACATGGTAAGCAATGTGAAAAAGGAATTGTCGGAATTCAATGAAGCACGTCTTCAGGTGATCCGCCAGTTAAAAGAATTATATGAAAAGAACTGTCCGGTCCAGGAAATGGAAGCCAAAATCTTTCTTAAACAGGCAAAGCTTCTTGAGGCCGGGAGCTTTCAGCGGGCAGTTGAAAGCGCCATTGTCACGGAAAAGGTCAATGCGGCCTTTGCCGTGATGACAACAAGGGATGAGCTGGCAGCAACCTTCCGCAATCTTGAGGAGCCGGCTATCCGGGAAAGGATAGCCAATATCCGGGAGATTTCAGACCGTTTGATCGGAGTTCTTGGAGGCGTATCCCCGAAAATAGATTTAGGCCCGGAGCCTGTGATCCTTGTGGCTGAAAATCTTTCGCCCACAGAGATCATGGAGATGGATAAAGATAAATTGCTGGCAGTGGTAACTCATCAGGGGTCAGTCATATCTCATGCATCCATTATGGCCAAGACAATGGATATACCTGCAATGGTGGATATAGAAGTCCAGGATGAATGGGACGGGGAGAGCGCTATTGTAGACGGGTATACAGGCACACTCTATCTGAAACCTGACGCTGAGCTTCTCAAGGAATATGAAATCCGAAGGAAAGCAGACCTGGAGGAACGGGAAGAGCTGATGAAGCTGAAAGACCAGCGGGATATGACTGCCGATGGAAAAGAAGTAGGGCTTTATGCCAATATTGGGAATCTGGGAGATTTGAACAGCGTATTATTTTACGGGGCAGCAGGAATCGGACTGCTCCGCAGTGAGTTCCAATATTTAGGAAGAGAGAACTATCCCAGGGAGAACGAACTTTTCCGTGCCTACAAAAAGGTGGCAGAAACTATGGGAGAACGGCTGGCAGTTATCCGCACTGTGGATTTAGGTGCAGACAAGCAGGCTGAGTATATGGGGATCCCGGAGGAAGCCAACCCCATATTAGGCAACAGAGGAATCCGCCTGTGCCTTGACAGAAAGAAAATGTTCAAGGCGCAGCTCCGCGCGATCTACAGAGCAAGCGCTTTCGGAAATCTTGCTATGATGTATCCTATGATCACCTCGGAGGAGGAGATGGATGAAATAGAAGAAATGATAGAAGATGTGAAATCCGGTCTGAGGGAAAAGAATATTCCTTTTAAGGATATCAGGACAGGTATTATGATCGAGACTCCGGCGGCGGTGATGATAAGCCGGGAGCTGGCTAAGAGAGTGGACTTTTTAAGCCTGGGGACTAATGATCTCACACAGTACACTTTGGCAATGGACCGCCAGAATCCCTTGCTGAAAAAGAAATATAATGACCATCATCCTGCTGTCCTGAGAATGATCAGGATGGTGACAGAGGCCGGACATCAGGAAGGCTGCACCATCTGTATCTGCGGCGAGCTTGCCGCTGACACAGGACTCACAGAAACCTTCCTGCGCATGGGCGTGGACTCTCTGTCCGTAGTACCTGCCTGTATCCTTCCTGTGCGTAAGGCATTAAGAGAATCCTATTCAAATCAGGCAGAGGGCTGACAGATTGAGAGGCAATATGAAAAAAAGCAAAGTGGTACTTCTTCCCTGTGAAGAATACAGGGAAGAGCTTGTTTATACACAATTAAAAAAGGGCCTGGATCTCCTGGGAGGAATTGGCCGGTTTGCAGATAAAAACCAGAAAATTCTTTTAAAACCTAATTTACTGAAAAAAGCCGAAGTTGACCGGGCTGTGATCACCCATCCTGTTGTGGTGGGAGCTTTTGCCAGAATCCTGCGGGAAGAAGGGTATGAAAATATTATCCTTGCTGATTCCTGCGGCACAAGCACTACCCGGAAAGTGATTAAAGGCACCGGGATGGATACTTATCTGGAAAAGTACAGCATCCCTGCAGTGGATTTCTCAAAGGGATTCCCTGTGGACTATCCCCAGGGAATCCAGGCTAAGGAATTTATCATTCCCAAAGAGCTGTTGGAATGTGACTGCGTGATCTCACTTTCCAAGATGAAAACACATGCCCTGGAGAGGATCACCGGAGCGGTAAAGAACAGTTACGGCTTCATCTATGGGCTGCACAAGGCAAAGGGGCACACCGTGTATCCCAGCGCAGACAGCTTCGCAAGAATGCTGGTGGACTTGAATCTCTGTGTAAAGCCCAAGCTTTATATCATGGACGGCGTAGTTGCCATGGAAGGCAACGGACCCGGTTCAGGGGACCCGGTACCTATGAAGGTGCTCCTGATCTCAGAAGATCCCATTGCCCTTGACAGTGTTTTCTGCAGCCTGATACATTTGAAACCGGATATGGTACCAACCAATTATCACGGGGAAAGGATGGGGCTTGGCACGTGGAAAGAAGAGGAAGTCCAGCTTCTCACACCTTCAGGGGAAATATCCTTTGAGGAAGCTGCACAAAAATACGGAAATCCAGATTTTCATGTGGACAGGAAACCTGTGCGGAGAAATGTGTGGGTGAGGATGGCCAAAGCCTTGAACATATTTCAGAAAAAGCCTTATATTGATGAGGATAAATGTATCCGCTGCGGTATCTGCGTAAAAAGCTGTCCTGTTCCGGGAAAGGCAGTGGACTTTAAAGAAGGAAAGGGCAAGCCTCCTGTATATGATTACCGGAAGTGTATCAGATGCTTCTGCTGTCAGGAAATGTGCCCGGAGAAAGCAATAAAAGTGAAATAAATACAGTCGCCCAAGGTCCGGCAATGGGGAAGAATGATCTGCTTAACAGACAGAAGCATGTCCCCCCCCGCCGGAGCTATGGCGGCTGTTTTTATAAATCAATGATTATTGAAGTTTAAGGACTGCGGCAATTTCTCTGATAAAGTCAGGAGTAGTGCCGCAGCACCCGCCGATGATCCCGGCACCGTTTTCCACAAGAATCTTCATGTGCTGTGCAAAATCCGGGGCAGTCATATTGTACACAGCGTTGCCTTCTTCATCGATCACAGGCATTCCCGCATTTGGCTTGGCGATCACAGGAACGGAAACATTTTCCCTGATGCTGCGCACAATAGAAACCAGCTGGTCCGGGCCAACAGAGCAATTGATCCCCACGGCATCTGCCCCTGCGCTCTCCAGGGCAACAGCCGCCTCAACGGCATTTCCGCCGGTAAAAATACTGCCGTCAGCCTCCACTGTCATGGTACAGAGAATAGGCAGTGTACATACATCGTGGGCTGCATCCACCGCAGCTAATGTTTCCTCGATACTGATCATAGTCTCTGCAATGATAAGATCCACACCTGCATCCCTCAGATATTGAATCTGTTCCCGGTACGTTTCAAAAGCTTCTTCATAGGTGAAGTCACCTGCAGGAGCCATCATTTTCCCTGTGGTGGTGATATCTCCGGCTATATAAGCCTTACCGGCAGCAGTTTCTTTTGCATATGAAACAAGTGTGCGGTTGATTTCTTCTATTCTGTCCGTCAGTCCGTGCATTTTCAGGTTCACACGGTTCCCGCCGAAGGTGGGTGCATAAATGATCTGGCTGCCTGCCTCAATATAAGCCCGCTGAAGCTGCTGAATAACCTCTTTATGTTCCATGACCCAAATCTCCGTGCACACGCCCCGGGGCATTCCTGCGGCCATCAAATTAGAGCCTGTGGCTCCGTCCAGCAGCAGTATATTTTTTGATAATGTCTGAAATTCTTCCTTAGTCATGAATGTTCCTCCTTTTCAGTTACCTTGCAGCAGTCAAAAACAAGTCCGCAGAGACTGCATTCATAAGTGATAGTGGTATCCATTATATCATAAGATGAAGAGAATGGGAGGGGTATTTTTGAAAAGCCGGATAAACATACATGTTTACGGAAAAATTTCCGCCATTTAAGAAATACATACGTTCATTCAGGGAAATAACTGCAGCATTTGTTGACAAGTGTCTTGATTAAAAATATACTTATTTTGTAAGTATTTACCTTATACCTTTAGAATAAAACAAGAGGAACAGGAGAGAGATTATGAATTTAAAGGAAATGATTGAAAAAGTGGAAGAAAAACTGAAAAATGATGACGCTTTTAAAGCCAGCCTGGTGAAAGAACCGGTGAAAACTCTGGAGAATCTGCTGGGCATTGATATTCCTGAGGATACCCTGAAGGATATCATGGATGCGGTGAAGGACAAGCTTGAGGGAAATACAGTATCAGGTATTATAAAAGAAGCAGAAGAAAAAATCGGCGGTGCAGAGAAAATCCTGGAAGGACTTTTCCACAAAAAGAATTAGTAAATATTAACAAAGGCTGCGGCACAGAAAAGGGGTGCGGCAGCCTTAATCGTGTGACTTTATATTTAGATAAAAGACGATCCTGCAATTTAGCCGTCATGGTTTCCTTCAAATTATGCCGCTTATTTGTACGAATTGTACATAAAATGCAGAATTACAGGCGAATAAATAGCTTGCTTAAAATAATGATGGGTTGTATAATAAGACATAAAGAATGCCCGTGATTTTGAAGCAGTCTTGCTTAAACGGGTGAAACAAAAGGACAAAGGTGATTAGAATTATGATAAAGGTGAAGCTTAATGACTGGAAGCTGGATTACCAGATGGATGAAGCTTATAAAGCATTACGTACCAATTTACAGTTCTGCGGAGCGGACAAGAAGATAATTGCATTTACAAGCTGTACGCCCAACGAAGGGAAAAGTAATGTGACTTTTCATCTGGCAGCATCTCTTGCGGAAAGCGGTAAATCAGTGCTTTTGGTAGATGCAGACTTAAGAAAGTCAGTTTTGCTTGGACGGGTTCAGGTAGATGAAGAGATTAAAGGTCTCGCCCATTATCTGTCAAAGCAGGTTAAGCTGGCAGACGTGATTTGTGCAACTGACTTACCAAAGTTTCATATTATTTTTTCGGGTATTGTACCGCCGAATCCCGCAGAGTTATTGGGAGGAAGGCTTTTTAAAGACATGATGCGTCTTGTAAGGGATGTATATGATTATGTGATCATAGATACACCCCCTCTCGGCAGTGTCATTGACAGTGCAGTCATCGCAGATGCATGTGACGGCACAGTGATCGTTATAGAGGCCGGAACCATCAGTTACCGTTTTGTGCAGGAAGTGAAAAGCCAGCTGGAGAAGAGTAACTGTCCTATTATCGGAACCATTCTCAATAAAGTTGACTACGGTAAGAAGGGATATTACGGGCGCTATGGAAGATACGGCAAATACGGACATTACGGCAATTACGGAAATTATGGAGAACATTAGTTAACACTTGAGAATTCCAGTAATATCAGTTAATATATAATTAGGTTGCAATCAGAAAAGGGTCACCGATTCTGTTTTGTAATAAATATTTGCAGGGCAGCCTGCGGAAAGGAGAAACAAAGATGAACATGAAAAAGATTCTTTCGGTAGTGTTGGCAGGAGCTATGGTTATCGGAATGAACAGCTTTGCAATGGCAGCACCGAGTATCACTGCAGTCCTTGATACTAATAATGTTAAGGCTTCAGCAGGAGAAGTGACAATTACTAAAGAAGTTGACACAACCAATCTTCCGGAAGAAGGAAAGAAAGGTGTAGAGGCACTTGTTGCCGCAGAAAAAGGCGCAGCTTTAAGCGAAGCTTTCAAGGCAGCAGGTTTAGAGCTTCCGGCTATCGTTATTCAGTCAACTGAAGGCGGTGCAGAAGTGAAGACAGAAGACCTGAAGGTACTGGCTCCCGTTTCAGACCTGGTGATTTCAGGCGCTACACCGACAAAAGAGAACCCGGTTGATGTTACTTTTACAGTAAATAATGTTACAGATGACGTAGACGTTTACGTACTTCATTTCTGTGAAGAACATAATTGGGAACTTCTGGAGACCGAGAAAGAGGGCGATTCTGACAATCAGATTAAAGCAGCCTTCCATTCCGCATCTCCGGTTGCTCTGGTTTATACAGATAAAGCAGCAGATGGAGCAGATGAGAAATCTCCTGCAACAAAATAAACCGGCAATATCCATAGAAATGCACTCATTGAGGCATGAAGTTGCACTCAATGAGTGCATTTTTTTGAATTTTGCATAAAATGACAATAAAACAAACATATTCTTCAGTTATACTTGGCATCTTAATGCTTGTCTAATTGAGAAGAGTAGTATATAATAAAACCAGTATGCATAGAAGTGAGTTGATAATTTATGATAGGTCTTTATGATATCCACTGTCATATTTTGCCCGGTGTAGATGACGGGGCCAGAAATATGGAAGAAGCGTGCTGGATGCTGAAAAAGGAATACAGCGAGGGGGTCCGCAGAATCATTCTGACACCCCATTTCCGGCGTGAGATGTTTGAACCGCCTCAGGAGTTGGTGATGCAGCAATTCCATAAGGTGCAGAAAGCCGCAGCCGGCATCAGCGAAGATTTGAAACTGTATCTGGGATGTGAACTCCATGCCAGTATGGATATGGTGGCGGGACTTAAGTCCGGCAAGCGCCTGACAATGGCCGGTTCGCGCTATGTACTGACAGAATTCGGCAATTGTGATGAGAAAGCATATATCCGGGAACGTATACAGCAGTTGATACTGAATGGATATATTCCCATTATTGCACATATAGAGCGCTGTCAGGCATTAAAAAACGACATTAGTTTCATAGAAGAACTGAAAAACCTAAAAGCTTGTATTCAGGTTAACGCAGACAGTATTTCCGGCAAAGAAGGGTTTATGATGAAACTGTTCTGTAAAAAGCTGATGAAGCAGGATCTTCTGGATTTTATAGGAACTGATGGACATGGGAGCAAAAGACGCGTTCCCGAGATAGCCAAATGCTTCCAGCAGGTAGAAAAAACAATGGGAGCACACTATGCAAAGAGGATTTTCATAGAAAATCCAAAGAAAATCACAGGGTAATGGAGAGAGTAAATGGAAAGTCAAGTAATGAACAACAACGAAGAAATTGAGATTGATCTTGGTGAGGTCTTTCATCTTTTAGTCAGCAAGCTGGGAATTATCATTCTTTCAGGAATTATACTGGGATTGGTTTCCATAGTGGGTACCATGCTTCTGATCACACCGCAATATGAGTCAACTACGAAGATTTATGTATTGAGCAAGCAGGACAGTAATACACTCACAAACCAGGATATGCAGACCAGTACTTTGCTGACAAAGGACTATGCAGAACTGATCAAGAGCCGTACTGTTACAGAAGGTGTTATTGCACAGCTTAATTTAAAAATGACTCATGACCAGCTGCTGAAAAAACTTTCAGTAGATACACAGACGGATACACGAATCATTTCAATCATTGTCAAAGACCCGGATCCCTATACTGCAAGTGAAATTGCCAATGCAGTGCGCGATGTGGCAGCCGGACATATACAGCAGGTTATGGATATCGAGGCGGTCAATATTGTTGAGACAGCCAATATCCCCAGCGAAAAAGCCAGCCCAAGCCTAAGCAAAAACGGGATGATCGGAGGCCTGCTTGGTGTATTTATTGCAATTGCAGTTATCATGATCATTTATATCACAAACGATACTATTAAAGCTCCGGAGGATGTGGACCGGTATCTGGGACTGAGCGTACTTGGGAATATTCCCCTCATGGATAAGGAAACAAAATCCAAGAAGCAGAAAGCACGGGCATACCGCAAGAAATAATATTCTATCTTTATTGTGTATAATAGAATATATTCGTAAACTATGAAGATACTGTATAGTTATGAATATTATGATAATAAGGTAAGGGAGTAATTTAGTATGCGTAAATGGATGGTAGCACTAATGGTGGTTTTGACCATCGGCCTTGCCGGAGGTGTGTTCTGGATCATGACGACTTCAGACCACGAAGGTCCGGAAATTATTTTTGACAAAGATAAAAACGACAGATATGAAGAAGGAATGGACAATTCCGAACTTTTGGAAGATGTTAAAGCTACTGATGAAAAAGACGGGGATGTGAGCGATACCCTGACCGTGGAATCTGTTTACCCAAAAGATAACGGCAAAGAGGTTGTTGTCATTTTTGTGGCAAAGGACAGCCACAATAATGTAACAAAAGCTGAATTGAGATTTCACCTGTTTTAAGAAATTTAATAACTGTTATATTTTGTTATTA
>JAUNHC010000027.1:69616-77649 GCA_030524175.1 Eubacteriales bacterium | reverse complement strand
AATAGCCCCTTATAGGGGCAGTGCAAGCCACCGGCTAAGCCGGTGGTCTTGACTACTAAAATAGGAATGTGCAGAGGAAGGCTGCTTCGCACCCTCATATTGGGGCACAGAAATTTATTTTCTTTTTTAAAGTGCAGAAATGTGCTAAAATGCAACACAAGGAGGGGGGATTTTATGAAATTTCGGACAAAATTGTTGATCATTTTTATTCTGGCTCTGGTCATCCAGGGAGTTGTGATCGGCTATCAGTTTAATGACCGGGCCGTGTCCACGGTTTACCAGAATAAAGAAAAGGATGTAAGCGCTATTGTAAATCTTATTGATTCCAATGTTAACACAAAGGTGATGAATATTGAGCAGATACTGCAGAATACAAGTGACAGCAAATCAGTACGCGATGTTCTGGAACCGGAGGGTGACATAGAACATGACGGCGGCGGGACAGAGACAGAGGAGGCAGTGAAATATCTGGAAAATATTGACGGTGCTCTTGGCAGCGGAAACAGTTTATGTCTTATTAAGGATAACCAAATCCGCCTGTGGGTTAATAAATCGGGCAGCAGCATTCAGAATCTTCCTCTTCCCAAAGACATGCAGGACTTGTGTGAAAAAGCATTGGAACGTCCGGACCGTGTTATCTGGGGAGATACAGCTTTTTCTATGGAATCTGATGAAGTATCAGTCCTTCCTGCCCTTACAGCGGTCAGTGACTCCCAAGGGAATAGCCTTGGCATTCTGTTTGCAGAGTTAAATCCCGAGATATTCAGCAGCCTTCTCATTTACAATAAAAATGATTTTGAAAACCAATATACATTTATTATGGATAAAAAGGGTAAGGTACTCTGTTCCAATAAGGGCATTGATAAGGAATGGGCCGGACGGATCATGAATATTTTTGACGGAGGAAAACGCCGTTTTCAGATGATACGGGAAAATCAGAAGTATTATGTGTGCGGTCAGTATAACGGGCTTACGGGATGGAGTGTTTTCTATACTCTGGCTAACCGGTACATATTTCCGGGAGTGGAGGATATGCAGCAGTTTCTGGTGCTGATGGTCATTGCCTGTACTGCACTGGCTGCCCTTATGGTATTCATATTATCATATACCATCACAAGACCGATCAACCGTTTAGCAGCAGGAATGAAAAAGGTACAGGAGGGGGACTTTTCCGTAAGGCTTCCAAACAAGAATCATAGAGATGACATCGGAAAGCTTACTGACAGCTTTAACTTTATGACAGATAAGATCGAGGTGCTTATTAAAGAGGTTTATCAGGAGAAGATCGCCCAGAAAAATGCGGAGATGGAGGCACTTCAGGCACAGATCAACCCTCATTTCCTGTATAATACCCTGGATTCCGTAAACTGGATGCTCATAGACAAAGGAGATTTTGAGACCAGTGAGGTCATTGTATGTTTAGGGAATCTTATGAAATACTGCCTGGACAAGCATAACAGTATGGTTCCCTTGGAAAAGGAGATGGATTATGTATTGAGTTATCTTTACATTCAGAAAAACCGCCTGGAAGCCCGTCTGGCCTACGAAATCAATATAGATGACAATGTGAAAACCTGGTCTGTACCGAAGCTGATCATACAGCCTGTTGTAGAAAATGCAATTATTCATGGAAGTGAAAGGACCAGGCAGCCTGTGAAAGTGACCATCACTGCACAGGAATATGAGGGGCTTTTGGCAGTGACAGTGGAGGATGACGGAATGGGAATGGAGCCGGAGGAATTAAAATGCCTTCAGAGAGCTCTGGAAGATAAGGATGGTACAGGATCCAGTATTGGACTGCGCAATGTAGAGAGGCGTATCCGTCTTCATTACGGGGAGGAATACCGTTTGTTCATAGACAGTGTTAAAGGAAAGGGAACCAGGGTGGTCATGAGATTCCCCCGGAATCACCTTGAATAAAAGTTCAGACTTGTCTGAACTCTTACCATCTTGAGAATAAGGAGGAGAAATGATGAATCTATTAATTGTGGACGATGAACCTAAAATCAGGAATGGTCTGGAAAAGCTTATAAATTCAAGGCCGGAGTGGCAGGTTGCAGGTGCCTTCGAGACAGCGGCAGAGGCTTTGGAATATCTTGAGCAGTACCCGGTGGATGTGTTGGTTACGGATATCCGTATGCCGGGACTTTCAGGTCTTGATCTCATACAGCAGATTCGTGATGCCAACCGGGATATCCGCATCATCATCCTAAGCGGATACAGCGAGTTTTCCTATGCTCAGAGGGCTATACAGCTGGGCGTTATGCGGTATCTCACGAAACCCACCAGCCCCCGGGAGCTTTTCGGGGTTTTGGAGGAAGCCCAGAGTGAGTTGGAGCAGATGCAGGCCACAGAAGAAAAGGTCATGGATGCGGAGAAATCCAATCTTATGATTGAGGAGGCAATTGCATATATTGAAAAAAATTATTCAAAAAAAATAACACTTCGTTCAATTTCCGATGCCCTCTATATCAGTCCTAATTACCTTTGCAGACTGTTTAAACAGCATACAGGGAAAAATCTTATGGAATATGTGACCAACTACAGAATGGATATGGCGAAAAGTTTTTTAAAGGATGTACATTATAAAGTATCTCAGGTAGCGGAGCTGGCAGGTTATCACGATACCCGCTATTTCAGCAGCAGCTTCAAAAAGTATACGGGAATGACGCCCTTGGAATACCGTAATACAAAGGACACTAAAAACTAGTGCTCCATGCGGCTAGAAACCTCTCTTATACTGTAAAAAGTGTAAGAAATTAAACAGGATAATATTTCGAACAAAATGATAATCCTATAGAATTGTGAGTCAAATTCTCAAATGATATAATATTTATTAACAAAACCAGTGAAGTATATGCTACTTCAAAGGATCAGCCGCCGGAGCACCACCGGGGCAATAAAAATCAAAGGAGGATTTGAGAAATGAAAAAGATGTTAAGAAAAGCAGTGAGTATACTGCTGGCTGTCACCATGGTATTTGCTATGTCCGCCACAGCCTTTGCCGGCAGCGAAAAGGAAGCAGGGGATTATAAGATTGTTCTTATCCTGCCCGGCCAGATCAATGACCAGAGCTGGAATGCAACAAACTATGCAGGACTTGTAGCCTGCAACGAGCAGCTTGGAACTAAGATGGAATATGTTGAGAACGTACAGGCAGCAGACTTTGAGTCCAGCTTCCGTGAATATGCAGAGCGGGGATATGACCTGATCCTTGCAGCCGGTTCCCAGTTTGACGAGGCAGCAGCTACTATCGCACCTAACTACCCGGATGTAACCTTCTGTGTTGTAAACGGAACAGGATGTGACGGTGACAATATCGCACCTATTTTCCCAAGAGAATATGAGGCCAGCTATCTGGCATCCATCATTGCCGGAAATATCACTGAGAACGGTAATTTTGCAACCATCGGCGGTTTCCCCAATAAGCCAATGGAGCATCTTCTTGATGTATATGAGAAAACAGCAGTTTCCATCGCAGAGGAGCGTGGAATCTCCGGTGCAAAGGCCACACGTGCATACTCCAATAACTGGAGTGACGTTGCACAGGGCAAACAGATGACAGAGCAGATGATCGACAACGGCGCAGATGTTGTATTCGCATATGCCAATGAGGTTGGACTTGGATGTATTGATGCTGCAAAAGAAAAAGGCGTTAAATTTGTAGGTTTCTCAAGTGACCAGACAACTGTTGACCCAAATACTGTAGTGGCATCTGTAGTATTCGATTTTGAAACCTTCTATACATGGGCTATCCAGCAGTACATGAGCGGTGAGCTGAAAGGCAATACCGTACATGAGGCAGGCATCAATGAAGGAATTTTCAAAGCTGTATATACAGACAATGTGGACCAGGAAGTAATCGATGCAGTGGATAAAGCTGTGGAGGAATATAAGGCAGGAAGTGTAGACCTGACCAAGCTTTTCGAGGACAACAGCGAGGCTGAGACTGCAGAATGATTGAGACAAATTTGTGTAACAGTTCAGGCTTGCCTGAACTGTTACAAATTTGTAAGGCAGAGCTTCCGGTGAGTTTCGGAGCTTATGGATGTGGCGCTCTATTACAGGGCGCCATTGTCATAGGGAGGGACGAAGCCTTAGAAAGCCACTACATAATATTAAAGCGGGGAGTGAGAAGAATGGAAACACCTTTTTTTGAAATACAGGGCGTGTCCAAATATTTTGCAAAAGTTATTGCCAATAAAGATATCTCCTTTTCCATCCATAAAGGCGAGGTGCTGGCCCTCCTGGGTGAGAACGGCGCAGGGAAAAGTACGATCATGAAAATCCTTTACGGCTTGTACCGGGCAGATGAGGGTAAAATCCTGATGAATGGCAGTGAGGTGAAGATCACCTGTCCCAAGGATGCCATGAAGCTTGGGATTTCCATGATCCAGCAGCATTTTTCCCTTGTTCCGGCACATACTGTCACAGAGAATATCATTCTTGGGAACGTAAAAGGAAAAATAGACTATAAAAAATGCCAGAAGGATGTAAAGGAGCTGTCAGATACCTATGGTTTCGACATCCCGGCAGATACTAAAATTGCTGATCTGGATGTAGGAGTACAGCAGAAGGTGGAGATTCTGAAGGCTCTTTACTTGGATGCCAATCTTCTGATCATGGATGAGCCTACTGCAGTGCTTACGCCGCAGGAATCAGAAACCCTGATGGAATTTGTGAAAAGTTATACGGAAAAAGGCAATTCCGTTGTGTTCATCACCCATAAATTAAAAGAGGTCATGGAGGTTGCAGACCGTATCATAGTAATGAGAAACGGCCGTGTAAGCGGTGACCTGAGAAAAGAGGACACAAACGAGGCAGAGCTTTCCCGTTTGATGATAGGCAAGGATCTGGTACAGCCTGAGAAGGACGGGGAAGGGTTTAGAGAGAATGCAAAGGTGCGGCTTAAGGTGGAAGGAGTCACTATCACTAAAAAGGGAGAAGCACCTCTTCTAAAGGATATCACCTTTGACATCCGGGAGGGAGAAATCTTCGGTGTGGCCGGTGTCAGCGGCAACGGTCAGGAGGAACTTTGCGAGACTATCACAGGTTCAAGGAAGCCAACCTCCGGAAAGATCACTCTTAACGGCCAGGATATCACAGACCTTACTGTGCGGGAACGTATCGGCAAGGGAATCGGTTATGTGCCTGTGGACCGACACAGGGACGGTATGGTCATGCCTATGACAGTGGCAGAAAATATGATGCTGAAAGAGAGCTTTGGGGACAAATGGGCTAAGGGCGGATTTATCGACAAAAAGAAGCTGAATGAGTATACCCAAAAAGCAATTGATGACTACAGCATTAAGGCACCGGGACCGGATGCCAGGGCAGGAGGCTTGTCCGGAGGAAACCAGCAGAAGGTCATACTGGCCAGGGAGGTTTCTGTAGGCAGCGAGCTTCTGATCCTCAATCAGCCCACGCGAGGTCTTGACCTGGGTGCTATTAATAATATTCATACTGTGGTTCTTCAGGAGCGAAAAGCAGGAAAAAGTATTCTCCTGGTATCCACGGAACTGTCAGAAATATTTGAAATGTGTGACCGTATTGCAGTTATGTACAAGGGTAGCTTTATGGGGATTTACCGCCCTGAGGAACTGAATACGGAGAAAATCGGCCTCCTTATGGCAGGCTATGCACAGGAAAAGGAGGCGTAAGGAGATGAATGATAAAGATAAGATAAAAGACCTGGTCCTTACAAGTTTCCTGGCTATTGTAGCTGGTCTTGTTTTAAGCAGCCTGATGCTTATGCTGATCCATGTGAATCCTCTAACCGTGTTTGGGGATGCCTTACATACTATGTTTACAGACAAATATACCATGGGTGATGTACTTCTTAAAGCTACGCCTCTCATATTCACGGCACTGGCTTTTGCCTTCACCTTTAAGGCAAATCTGTTCAACATCGGGGCACAGGGACAGTTCTACATGGGCGCCATTGTGGCCATTGCAGCTTCTTTGAAGATGGAAGGGATCGTGCCTACACCAATCCTGCTGCTGATCGTCATTGTCCTTACCTTTGTGGCAGGGGGAATCATCGGAGGGCTGATCGGATTTCTCAAAGCAAGGTTTAATGCCAATGAATTTCTTGTGAGTATGATGTCCACTTACGTGGTGCAGGCTCTCATGAATTACCTTCTCCGTACCTTCCTTATGGAGACGAAAGGGGAATATCCCCAGACAGATGCAATAGGCAGAGAGGCATGGATCCCCACTTTGATCCCGGGAACAAGGCTTCACTGGGGCTTTGTGCTGGCGGTTCTTGTGGCTGTGGGTGTGTGGATCTTATTGTACAAGACAACACTGGGATACAGGATCCGTGCTGTGGGCAGCAATGCTTCTGCATCGGAAATGTCGGGAATTAAGTCAAAAAGAGTATTTATCACAGCATTTTTCATCAGCGGTGCCCTGGCCGGGATGGCTGGCTTCACAGAGGTAAATGGTGTACAGCACATGCTCATCCAGGATTTTAACTCTACCATCGGCTCATCAGGCCTTGGAATTGCAATCCTTGCAAATGCCAATCCCATTGGTATTATTTTTGCATCCATCCTTTTCGGTGCCCTGGGTGTGATCGGGAACCTGATGGGACGTATGCCGGGGCTGAATATCCCCTCCAGTATCGTTGATCTGATGCAGGGCTTTGTAATGATCTTTGTCATCATGTCTTATTTCCTCAGGGCATGGATGGCTAACCGCAGAGAAAAACGCAGATTGCAGAAGGTGGTGGAAAAATAATGGTAGTTAGTTTATTAGCACGTGCATTAATGATGAGTACCCCCCTGCTTCTTGGCTCTATCTCCGAGGTTATTGCAGAGCGTTCCGGCATGATGGTCACTGCCATTGAAGGAATCTTTCTCATGGGAGCCTGGGGCGGCTTTGTAGGGGCATATCTAAGCGGTAACGCCTTTGTGGGAATCCTGCTGGCAATGGTCTGCGGTCTTCTCATGGCAGCGGTATACGGATTTATCACCATCAACCTGAAGCAGCATCAGGTAGTGACCGGGACGGCACTGAACATTCTGGCGGCAGGGCTTTGTACTTATCTCCAGAGAGTTTTGTTCGGAGTGCCTGTGTCACCTTTGAAAATCGATCCTCTTGCCAAGATTGCAATTCCCCTTTTATCAGATATACCGGTGATCGGGACCATATTTTTCAAGCAGAATATCTTGACATACCTTGTGTACCTCATCATTCCCCTATCTTATTTTATTTTGTATAAAACCTCTGTGGGCCTTACCATCCGCTCCACAGGTGAGAACCCGGAAGCCGTTGATGTTGCGGGAATTTCTGTGAATAAGGTTAGATTTTTAACTGTACTGGCAGCAGGAATCATGGGCGGCCTGGCAGGTGCATTTTATTCTGTGGGATATCTGGGAATGTTTACCTCAGGAATGATCGGAGGACGTGGCTGGATTGCCTTTGCCATTTGTTTCCTGGGCAACTGGAACCCCAAAGGGGCTGTTATCGGCACTGTGGCATTCGGCTTTACCGAAGCCCTGGCAATCTATATGCAGACCGTGGGAGGCGGAAGCTACTTCCCCAACGAGCTGTTCATCGCACTTCCGTATATCCTGACCATCGTTCTGACCGTGGGACGGCGGAACTTTAATATACCTGCTAAGCTTGGAACTCCTTATAGTAAAGAAAATTAAAGGGAGTTTCCCGTAGCAGAGGATTTGTTACGGAACATTGAAGCTGTAATATGATATATCATGGAAATCTTAGGGAAATACCTGTGAAACTTCTGGGAATGAAGTGTTTACGGGTATTTTTCTTTATGTAAATCTCAGTGAACCAGGAGGATACCTATAAAAGCTGCGCAGGCAGGAAATTTATAGGTAAAGGAAACAATTATGAGAAGGAAAAGTCCTGGGAAATCTGGGAGAATACCTATAAGATTGGCATAAGCGGAGAATTTATAGGTAAAGGAAGCCCTTAACAGAGTAAAAAGTCCTGGGAAACCTGAGAAAGTACCCATAAGATTGGCATAAGCGGAGAATTTATAGGTAAAGGAAGCCCTTATCAGA
>JAUNHC010000027.1:0-69516 GCA_030524175.1 Eubacteriales bacterium | reverse complement strand
GGAAATCTGAGAAAGTACCCATAAGATTGGCATAAGCGGAGAATTTATAGGTAAAGGAAGCCCTTATCAGAAGAAAATGTCCTGGGAAATCTGAGAAAGTACCCATAAGATTGGCATAAGCGGAGAATTTATAGGTAAAAGGAGTCATTATGAGAAGGAAAAGTCCTGGGAAACCTGAGAAAGTACCCATAAGATTGGCATAAGCGGAGAATTTATAGGTAAAGGAAACCATTATCAGAGGGAAAAGTTCTAATAAACCTGGAAGAGTACCGATAAGATTACCATAAGTGAAGCATTTTATAGGTAAATCAAACCAGCATCTTAGACAAGTTATCTTCCTTTAAATTTATGCCATAAAAATACTGCTAGAAATATAACAATAAGGAATCATCCTTCGCTCCAAGGCGGGGGATTATTTAGTTTACCGGGAAAGCTGTCAGGAAAGATCACAGGAAGTCTGTCAGAAAGGCAGTCGGAAAAGCTTTAGGAAAGCACCCCGGCAGTTCCCCATGGGGCGTACAAAGTGTCCTCGCGCCCTATGAAATCTATCCTCCTGAAAGTTGTCTTTACATGAGATTTGTGGTATCTTAACCATAAAGATGAATATAAAGCTTAATTTGCAGGTCTGAGTTTTGGGTGGGGACTATGTGGATGTTATAGAGAAAAGAGGTATAAAATTGGCAGTAAACAGGAGGAACAGAAAAAAGAGTAATAAAACAAAAATCATTATCTGCGCAGTCATAGAAGTGTTTGTGGTTCTGACGCTGGTCCTGATGATTGGCTGGAACAAGGGGATAGGAGACTGGCTGTACAGTCTCAACAAGCCCGTAGTTAAAGAATTGGATATAAGCGGGATCAACAGCCCCTATGCAGTTCTGATGCAGGCTAAAGGAGGTAAGGTGATCGCAGAGAGCAGGAGTGAGGAGCGGATCTATCCGGCATCTCTCACAAAGATGATGACAGCCATTGTGGCCATGGAGGAGCTTTCAAGTCTTGATAAGGAAATCACTCTCACAGCGGAGATGTTTTCCGGCTTGTATGAGCGTGACGCTACACAGGCGGGATTTCAGCCGGATGAGACAGTGAAGGCATCGGATTTACTGTACGGGGTGCTTCTCCCTTCCGGGGCGGAGTGCTGTATTGCATTAGCTGTGGATATTTCCGGATCGGAGGAAGCTTTTGTTGAGCTGATGAATAAGAAAGCGGAGAAGCTTGGGATGGAAAATACACATTTCCGTGATACCACAGGGCTTCACGACCCGGAGCATTACAGTACTGTCATGGATATGGCTGTATTGCTGAAATACTGTATGCGCAATGATGATTTCCGGGAAATGATCGAAAGCGCCCGTCATTCCACACCGCCTACCAATATACATCCTGACGGAATCACATATTACAGTACCATGTTTAAAAGCCTTCCGGACCCGTCTGTGACTGACGGTACGATATTAGGAGGTAAAACCGGCTTTACCAACGAGGCAGGTTTGTGTCTGGCCAGCTATGCACAGATTGGGGACAGAGACTATATTTTTGTCACTGCAGGGGCACCGGGAACAACCGGGGAGGCACTGCATGTCCAGGATGCTGTCACCATATACGACCGCCTTGGACAAGCAACGCTGGCATTAGAGCACTGAACGGATTACAATAGGCCAAACAGCACACTGGAAGGGAACCCATAGAATTAAGGAAAGAGGGGTACTAAATGTACACATTGCTTATTGCAGATGACGAGCCGCTTATCAGAAACGGTGTAAAGAGAATCATTGATTGGGAGTCATTAGGATTTTCTGAGATTTTCCTGGCGGAGGATGGCCAGGAGGCGCTGGATATTGTCCGGAAGAACAAAGTGGACTTGGTTCTCACAGATATTGTCATGCCATTTATGGATGGTCTGGAGCTTTCAAAAGTTCTGGCAGAGGAGTTTCCTGAGATACATGTGGTAATTCTCACAGGGCATGAGGATTTTGAGTATGCCCAGCAGTCTGTGAACCTGGGCGTGAAAAATTATATTCTTAAGCCGGTAGGAGCAGAAACCCTCTATAAAGAAATGACAAAAATATGCAATAAACTGCATATAGAAAATGAACAAAAACAGTACATATCATCTATGAGGACGCAGCTTCAGCAGAGTATTCCGGCATTGCGTTCCCAGATGCTGAACCGTATCGTGTGCGCCCCTAACGCCAACATTAACCGCTATCTGGAGAGCAGTAAAAGCCTGCAGGTGAATTTGACCCAAGGGCCATATGCAGCAGCTTTGATCGATGTGGATTTATCCGGGCTTGCGCCGGAGGATTACGACTGCTATATATTTGCCTGTGAAAATATTGCCCATGAATGTCTGGGGGATGAGCATTATATTTTCAGTGAGGGAGGCAGCAGGGTAGTCATTGTATTCAGATGCTGTGCACTGGTGGAAGATTATCATGAGGTAGTATATTCTATCATGGGTATTGTGCAGAAGGCTATCTGGAACACCATTAAAATAAAAACAACATGTGCGGTAGGCTCTATAGTGGAGACACCCCAGGAATTGAACAGCTCTTATGTGGATGCCCGCAAGGCAATGGACTGCAAATATTCTCTGGGCAGTAATAATGTATACGACATCACAGATTTGGATTATCTGGAGAAAAACTTTTATTATCCTGTGAAGGAGACAAAAAACCTTATAAACAGTATTAAATTCAGCGGAAGAAAAGAAATAGGTGAAGCTGTGGAAGCAATCACCTGCTCTGTGAGCACGGTCAGAAACCTTTCAGGGGTTAACCTGAAAATGATTTATATTGATGTTATAACATCTCTTCTGCGAGAACTTTCAGATTTGAAGGAGGTATCAGAAAACATCTGGAATGAGGGCTTTCAATTCTATAAAATTGTGGACCGGATGGGAACTCCCGGGGAAATGGCAGACAGGCTGTTCCGGTTCTCCTGTAAAATCCAGGACGAGCTGAATCTAGTGAAGAATAACAGCAGCATGCAGATCATCAGCAAGGTCAAGGAATTTGTGAACAATAATTATAAAGACCCTGAGCTCTCGTTGAGTATGGCGGCAGAATACGTGTCTGTCAGCACAGGATATCTCAGCGGATTATTTAAGAAGGAAACAGGGATTAATTTTGTCAAATATCTTACAGATGTAAGGATGGAACGTTCCATGGAACTGCTGAAAAAGACAGACATGAAGTCCTACGAGATTGCTTATGAGACAGGTTTTGCCAATTCCCACTACTTCAGTATATGTTTTAAAAAATATACGGGAATGTCACCGTCTGATTTCCGTATGAAGGGGTAAGAAATTGGAAAAGAAAAAAGAAAAGGGACTGAAGAATAGGGCCCTGAAAAAAATCACGCTTCTTATCATAATATCAATGGTCATAGCAGTAGCTCTCTCCATTGTAATTCTACGTTCCAGGATCATCAAGGAACAGTTCTCAAACTCTAAGGAGAACCTGGATAATGTGATATCATATCTGGATACATACATTGATGAGATGGATGCCATCGCCAAGAATGTTAATTACGATTATGCCTTACAGAACTACCTGATAGATGCCATTGAAAATGAAGTAAAATATGATGATCCTTCCAGGACTAAGAAAATGCAGGAATACAAAATGAGCTCTCAGGCTTTTAATGATATCCTGCTTATGCACACAGATGTATCGTCCATCATGGTCTTCGGAAAAAGCAATCTGCTGTTTTACAAGACGATTTATAACTACTGGAATGTGGTTATGGATTATTCCAAACTGGACTGGTATTCCCGGGCTGTGGAGAATCCCCGTGAAGTGGTGGTCACAGGGCCAAACAGTCATGTATTCCTGGAAAACAACAATGAACAGACAATTTCTCTGAGCAGGGTAATCCAGAATTATAAGGATGGCTCCTTCCTGGGCGTCATACTGCTGGATCTGAACTTAAATAAAATAGCAGAAATATGTGAATCCAACCAGGGAAACCCGGAAAGCTTCCTGTGCATCCTCAATGAAAAGGGACAGCTGATTTACGAGCAGAAGAAAGGCATCCGGGAAGCAAGCCTTGAAAATGAGGAATATCTAAAGTCTGTATATCAGTCTGCATTAAATGCAGAAGACCAGAATTTCCGTGCCAACCTGGGCGGAGTAGATTACCTGGTTACAAAGAAAAATATGGACGACACGCAATGGACCGTACTCAGTGTGCTGCCATATTCCGCGATCACTGCCAGGCTGAAGGACCCAAGCGTTCTGATCGTATTCTCAGTGGGTCTGACCTTGATCTTAACCCTGCTGGCCTTAAACCGAATCCTCACCAATATTGTCAAACCGATCAAATCCCTGGAGCAGCATATTACGCAGGTAAGCTTTGAAAATATGGATGAAAAGGTTTCGATAGAAAGTGA
Source organism: Eubacteriales bacterium (assembly GCA_030524175.1). Lineage (GTDB taxonomy): Bacteria > Bacillota > Clostridia > Lachnospirales > Lachnospiraceae > Blautia_A. The sequence goes on along the minus strand of JAUNHC010000027.1, from coordinate 65,126 downwards.
TGATGAGATAGGTAATCTGGAACAAAGCTTTAATGAGATGATGGAGCGTATCAAGAACCTCAACGAGCAGATGGTCCAGGAACAGGAGGAGAAGCGGAAGTATGAGCTGCAGGCACTTCAGGCCCAGATCAACCCGCACTTTCTGTACAATACCCTGGACTCTATTATCTGGATGGCCGAGACCCATGATTCCAATATTGTGCCCATGACCGAGGCGCTGGCGAAGCTTTTCCGTATATCTCTCAACAAAGGGAATGAGGAGATTACGGTGAAAAAAGAGATGGAGCATGTGAAAAACTACCTGATCATCCAAAGTATGCGCTACGCGGACAAGCTCAGTTATGAGCTTATCGTGGAAAAAGATGTGGAGAAGTGTGCGATCATCAAGCTGATTCTGCAGCCAATTGTGGAAAACTGTATTTATCATGGTATCAAGCAGAAAAAAGGTAAGGGAAATATCACCATTCACACTTTCCGTGAGGGTGAGCTTCTGAAGATCCAGGTGAAGGATGACGGCTGCGGTATGACGATGGACATGTGTGAGAAGATACTTTCCGGCGAAGCACAGATGGAGAACATCAGCGGATCAGGTATCGGTGTGAGAAATGTAAACGAACGTATCAAACTCAGGTTCGGAAATGACTATGGACTGTGCTATACATCGGAGGTCGGTCTGGGGACCACCGTGGAATATACACTGCCGTATATCTTAGAGGAGGGCAGGTCATGAGAAGGAAACCGGCAATCGAGATGATTTTGATTTTGCTGCTTGCTGCCCTGCTATTGGGAATGTTCCTCTTTTCCCGGGGCGGAAAAGGAAGCAGTGTTTCTGAGGCGGACAAACCCCGGGAACAGACCGCCAGAAGCGGGATTGTGATAGGTGTCACGCTGGCGTCAGAGGATTTTGTGTACCAGAAAGAGCTGGGAGATATGATGGCGGAGCTGGCGGCCCGGGAGGAGGACTGTACTCTTAATCTCTGCTATGCGGACTGGGACGCCAATGTACAGATCGGGCAGATGAGGGAGTTCATCGAAGAAAAGGTGGACGCGGTGATACTTTCCCCTGTGAATGCAAAATCTCTGCTCAATGTACTCAAGGAGACAAGCCAGGCAGGTATTCCGGTCATCAACGTAAACATGAAGGTGGACATGGTGTCCTCTGAATACATCACCACGTATGTGGGCGCCAGCACCGAGGAAGAGGCAGAGCTGGCCGCACAGATGGCGGTGGACTATTTTGACGGAAAAAGCGGCAAGGTGGGAGTGATTGAAGGTGCGCCCGGCAGTTCGCCCCAGATTGACCGCACTCAGGTGTTTTTGGAACGGATCGCATCTTACCCCAATATTGAGGTGGTGGGAATCGTCAACGGAAAGTGGTCGAAGAGTATGGCCGGACTGGCTGCGCTGGATCTGCTCAATAAGAACCCGCAGCTCGACATGATCTACTGCCATGACAGCAATATGGCAATGGGCGCTTACGATATGCTCAAAAGCAGGGGAAAGGAAAAAGATATTAAGGTCATCGGCATCGGAAATTCCCAGAGCGATATGCAGGCAGTGAAGGATAAAAGACTTTACGGAATCGTGAGCCAGCCCGCGGATTATGAAGCCTACTATGCGCTGGTATGCGCCCGTAAGGCCATATCCGGCAGTACCTTACGGCCCTGGTACAAAAATTCGGTGGAGATCATCACTGAGGAAAATGTGGATAAATATAAGTCGCCCATGGAGGGGGAGAGTCTGAAATATTGAAATTGGGACTACTCCGGATCTCTGTTTGCCCTGCTGATAAAATTAAGTTATAATAGGACAAAGCAGTAGTAGTTCAGAGTATCTGAGCTATCTATCGTACAAAGTTACCAGAATTAGGAGCAGGGGAATGAGAAAAAGCGGACTATTAATAAGATGTTTTCTATTATTATGCTTATGCATTTGTGCTTTTCCGGCTGATATCCACGCAGATGACAGGGAGGCCCCGCCAATCCGTATTGGCCTGGAATTTTTAGAATCGGATTATAATACCTCTTTTCATATTCTGAATGAAAATCTGAAGCATTTGGAAAAGCTGGCTAATGTGGAGTTTGTAAGACCGGATAATAAGTATTCCGGAACTATAAATGAACAGTCTATCTACAATGTGGAAGACATGCTGGCGCAAGATGTGGATGGCATTTTATTTGCCCCTACTGCCGACCGGGTTCTGCCCGCCATCTGCCGGATGTGCGAGGAAGCAGAGGTTTACTGGGGGATTTATATGAGGGGCATTACAGATAAGGACATAGAGGAATTTTGTAAAGCCTCTCCCTATTATATTGGCAATACATATGAAAATGAGGAGGAGGGGGCATATGAGCTGGCAAAGTCTGTATTGGAGAAAGGATACCGTAGATTTGCTCTTCTTTCGGAATCAAAATCAGACAATACGTGCAGGCAGCGTGAAGTAGGATTTCAGAAAGCACTTATGGAATATCCGGATGCGCAGATCGTGGCAGAAGCCAGGAACATGCGGAGTTACTCTGATATAGAACAAAATACAAAAAGTATCATACAGGCGTATCCGGACCTGGACTGTTTTTTTCTTGCGGGCACTAAGACATTAGGCGGCACGAATCAGGTGCTGAAAACCATTCAGGCCGTGCGCAGTACGGAACGTATCAGCCTGGTTGCCTTTGATTTTTCAGATAAGATTGTAGAAGACTTTCAGACGGGTATCCTGAAGAGCAGCTATGGACTTATGCAGTTGTCCATGGACCCCTATTATCTTGCCATAAAAATGATCAACACATTGAAAGGCTGTCCGCTGGAAAGTAAAAGTACCAGCCATTATGTAGAGGGGATTCTCATCACTTCCGAGGAACAGGCAAGGGAGCTTTCCCCTAAGATAGAGGACCGCTCCCTTTTGTATTTTTCGGATGATTTTGTACGGGATATGCTTTTTAAATGGAATAATCCTAAATTGGATGAAGAATCCTTCCAGCAGATCATTAACGACAACCGCCTGCTTCAATTGGCAAAGTCCAATGGAAACGTTAATACCACAGAAGAGCCGTAACCCGGCTCACTTTGAATGTCCATAGAGAAGTTTTCTCCGTAAAGATAGGAAATACGGCGATAAATATTTTCCAGGCCTATGTGAGCTTCTTTTTCTTTATGAAGTGTGGCGTGAAGAAGATTGTCACGTATTTCCTTCAGCCTTTCTTCGGAAAATCCCTTACCGCTGTCGCTGATTTCAATCACCAGGTCATCTTCTAATGGATAGATCAAAATTTCGATATTTCCTTTAATTTCTCCGGAATCAGTGGCAAGTCCATGATAATAGGCATTTTCCAGTAATGGCTGAAGAATGTTTTTCGGTATTTTTTTCTCTGAAACAGATTCGTTGATATCATATTCCACAATGACCTGGCTGTGGTATCGGTAATCCATGATCAACTGGTATTGCTTCAGCGCGTCAATTTCATGTTTCACCTCTTCAAATGTGGTGTTCTGCGTATTCAGCCGCTCTCTTAAAACCCTGGTCAGCGCAGTATTTACCTTTATGATGTCCTCATAGGCACCCTGCCTTGCCAGGATATTTATGATATTCATAGTATTATATATGAAATGAGGATCTATCTGTGTGGTCAGAAGTTTATAATAAGTCTCAGCCTTTTCTCTTTCTTTTTCCGAAATCTTTCGGGACTGCTGATTAATGTTGATAGCCATATTGTAAAAGGAATGGCTCAGTTCTCCAACCTCATCGTCCGATTCACAGATCAGCGGCGGTTCGGCGCCGAGAGAAAAGGACTGTACCTGCTGGCTGAGATTGCTTATGGGCTCCAGCATTTTGTCGTTTGCAGGGATAATATACAGCAGGGCAAATAAAATAGGGACAAAATATATTCCCAGCAGGAAGAAAAACAACAGGAAAAAATTCGTAAACAAATGAGAATACGTAATGGTTCCCATGGTATACACGAGAGTATTACGGCTTCCGTTTACCATAGAAATTCCTGTTTTGGTGAACCGGCAGTGAAAGAGGCCCGTTCCTGTTTCCGTTATACCGGAAAAGGATTTTATTTCTGATCCCGGTGTTCCATAAAGCCTTTCCCCATAGGTATTATAGATTTCTACAGAATCCAGGCCCTCTCCGGCGCTTTTTATATCGCGTACCAAGCCTTGGGCATCATAGCAGAAGCAAACAGTAACGGTATGTCCGTATATGGTCTGGCGGTCGGTATAGTTAGAATAAGCCGCGGGCATATTGGGATTTTCGGCAGCTTCAACCGGAGATAGATAGGAGCCTCCGTTTTCCTGTGTACTTTTATATCCGGGGCTGTTTTTTAAAACACTCTGGATTTCGGGAGAGAAGCCGTTCAGAGAATGGAATATAGTTCCTTCGTCATCTTCCATGAGCAAGTATTGGATTCCCGAAAAAGAGGTCTGAAAATTTGCCAGACATAAATTGATCCGTTCTTTGTTTTGGTTTGAAGGCGAACGATACCAGGCCTGCAGATTTCGGACAAGCTCATCAGAGGAAAAAAGAGTGTATATCTGTTCCTGTCGTGTAATCTCAAAATTATCCCATACATCTGTGATCAGCGCGATTTTCGATGAAATGGATTTACTGGTGTTGTATAAAAGAAGTATGCCGGTGCCGCCCAGGATTAATGCTGACAATATACAGAAAATCACGGTATAGGTGAGCAGAAATTTTTTGAATATTTTCCCGCCGATTTTTGAATGCGCTTTAAACATATGGCCTCCTACAGATGAGATCAATTCTTTTTCTTGCGGAAATGTAAAGGCTTATAACCTGTTTTCTGGCTGAATATCTGACTGAAATACTGGGCAGACTTATAGCCCACCTTATCTGCAATCTCGTATATTTTACAATTACTGTTTTCCAAAAGAAATACAGCCTGGGAAATCCGTATTTCTGTCAGATAATCATTAACAGTCTGGCCGGTCTCCTGTCGAAAGAGCACGCTGAACCTGCTTGTGCTGAGTCCTGCTGTCTCTGCGATCTGTTCTACAGTCATACTGCTGTTGGCGTAATTATTTTTCATGTAATTAATGGCCGCGGTAAGCCAGGGCGCATATCCGGCTTGTCCCTTTCTGCTAAGATGCTGCCGGATATCTTTGTAAACACTTACAAAAAAGTCCGTAAAGGCCTCTTCATTTGTAAACAGGTTCCTTCCATTGATAGGGACCATGTGTCCGGACAGCTCCTCTAATTGAAGAAGCAGATTGTGATAGAGCATGAAGATTCCGTCTGCATCCATGGCCTTAAACAGTGCGGCTGTGTAGCCTTTTAATTCCTTTACAAAAATCTCAGGATGCTCAAGAGATTTTTCCAGGCAGTCATAGGGAAAACTCTGCCGGATACCGGAAAACTCCTTTTCCATATAGGCAGACATATCCCATTTTGCATATGAGGGAAAAGAATTAAAAAAGTGAAGCCACGGCAATAAATGATAAAATGCGTTTCTTCCGTCAGGAACGGAAAGCTTTTCCGGAATCGTATAAATTTGTACATTTTCTTCCTGGGTTTTTTGTAATTTACTTTGAAGGCTTCTGCAGGATATGGAAACGCTGGTGCAGGAAAATGGTTTTCCCAGTGACTCCCACGGTATAGCGGCGATCACAAATTCTTCCTGAGAAAATACATAGGCGTCAGGATATATTTCATTGATCAGCGGCTGGAACTCTTTATACAACTGTTTCCCTATTTCTGGAGAATCCTGAAAATGCAGCTTCAGTTTTTGCAGGGGCATATGTGACGCTATAAAAAATAGAACAAATCTCCGGTGAAGAAGTTCCTGATCCAAGGCAGGATGCCCGCTTTTAATTCCGAAATATTTCTTTAATTCTGCTTCGTTTTCTTCTTTGTGAAGAGATTCATTCTGCAGGATGAGCTTTTTTGCCTGGAGTAATTCTTTTATAAGCGATTCCGCTGTCATTTCATTTTTCAGGATATAGCTGTGAATATGATTTTGCAGGGCACGCCTGGCATAATCAAAGCTTGCATAAGAGGAAATAAAAATAATATAGACCCGGGGATTCAGCTCCTTTAATGCTTCTATAAAATCAAAACCATCCATTACCGGCATGGAGATGTCTGACACGATTAGATCCGGTATGTTTTTTTGACTGATTTCCAGGGCGCGTTTTCCGTTCGCTGCTGTATCTATGATCTGAAAACCCACAGAATCCCATTCTACCATTTTTTCAAGATCTTGTAATACAAGATAATCATCGTCTACCAACAGAGTTTTGATCTTTCTCATGATATTCCTCCCCGCTGCCTTTGTTTTCCCCGTCCTCACTATACATCAGATACATTTTGAGCGCAATAAATAAAAGAAAAACAAACAAAATAAACGAAATACCGTATTTTTTTCGCACTGTCCTTTTTATAAAATATGATTACAATGTTGTCGGGGCCAAAAGGGAGCCGGGGCGGGTGCTGTCCTCTTCGGACAGACGCTCGCTTCCCTTCAACTAAGTACTAACTGCGACTAAGACGCTCAGGAGAGCCTTCACGCCTAAGTCTTCGTAAGCACTGGATTTTCAGGCGTGCTTCCGCAAGTCTGTCTGGATAGGACAGCACCCGCCCCGGCTCCCTTTTGACCCCGACATCTTACAAAAACGTTAAGGAGGAACAGAACATGAAAAGGAAACAGCTTCTTGCACAAATGCTTGCGGCGGCTCTGGGGATAACGGCCCTGGCGGCGCCGGTCAATGTTTTTGCCGCTGAGGATGATTTTGCAGTGGCGATGGAAGCAAAATTTGCAGAGCCGGAGATGGCTAACCGCCCGTATGCGAGATGGTGGCTGGCAGAGGGGTCCCACACAGATGAGACGCTGCGGGAGTCTGTAAAAGAACTCTACGAGGATGGCTTCGGAGGTGTGGAATTTGTAACCCTCACAAGTGAGGCGGAGATTTTGGATGATGCAACCTATGGATGGGGGTCTCCGGAATGGATCCATGATACCAAGGTGATCATTGAAGAGTGTAAAAAGTATGGAATGAGCGTAAGTATGACAGGCGGGACATACTGGGCTACGGCAAATCTTCCTACGATATTGCCGGACCAGCAGGAGGCTTCCCAGGAGCTTGGATATATGACTGTGAACCTGAAAAGGGAAGAAGGAAAAAATACTTCTTACAGCGGAGAGCTTCCGCAGTGCACGCTTCCTGGAGCTGCCACAAAACAGATGTTAGTATCTGTGATCGCTGCCAAGGTGGAAGACTGGGGTATTCCGGCAACAGTGGATGAGGAGAGCGGCGAGGTTACGGATCCAGGTGTAAAGACAGTAGTAAACACAGATTCAATGAAGATAGTGACGGATCTGGCAACACAAGAGGAGGACGGCAGCTACAGCATTGATTATACGGCAGAGGATGACAGTGATTATGCACTCTTTGCCTTCTATCAGTATGGAACCAGTGAACGCTATGCCGCGGCCAATACCGGGTATGGGTATACCATCAATTATTTCGACCCGGCAGGCGCAAACGCCTTGATGGCTTACTGGGATGAGAATGTCCTTACAGAGGATGTAATGGAATTGATTTCTGAAATAGACGAAGCATCCCTGTATATGGATTCTCTGGAACTGATGACTGAAGGAGAAAATTCCACAAAACAGCTTTGGTGTACAGACATGCTGGGACAGTTTAAGAACCGCAGAGGCTATGATATCGAAAAATATATTCCGCTTCTGATCCGTGAAACACCGGATACCTTAAAGGGAATGGGGCAGCATCTGACTTATGTCTATGATTTTACAGACACAGAAGAAATTGATATAAATTATCTCAGGAATGATTTCTTCCAGACAGAAACAGAGCTGTATCAGGAAAACTGTCTTGATATTCTCCATAACTGGCTGAATGAAAAGGGGATGTATCTCAGAGCAGAAAATTCTTATGGAAAAACCTTTGAGGTTTCCCAGACAGTATCTTCTGTAGATTATTTGGAAACAGAGTCCTTTGAATTTGCGGCAGATGTGGATTCTTACCGTAACTTTACAGGAGCTGCTCATGTTTACGATAAACGTCTCTCCTCAGAATCAGGAGCGTCTATCAACACAAATTATTTGTGGAACAATGGATATTACCGTCAGATTTTTTATACCCAGTACGCAGCGGGAATCCAGAAAACAGTAACCCACGGTTATTCGTCTGAATATGGCCCGGATGCTTCTGTGTCATGGCCGGGATATGAGGGTATGACAAATCTGATAGCAGAACGTTTTAATAAGCGTCAGCCGGCTTCCATTGACTATCCTGATGTAAATACCCATTTAAGCCGTATCCAGAAGGCGCTTGAGGAAGGAGTTCCCCAGGTGGATATAGCCATGCTCCGCACGGATTATTATCTGAATAATCTTTTGACCAGTGTTTCCAGTTCAGGTGTTTATAACAATGCGCTTCATAATGACAGGGCATATTACTGGACAGATCTTGGCCTGCAGGATAAGGGATATACTTATGACTATTTCTCATCCTATACTTTTTTGGATGATGAAGTGGATGTATCGGACGGCATGATCAATTCAGACGGTGTTGCTTATAAAGCTGTCGTAATTATGGAAGATGAGCTTTTGCTGGATGCGGCAAAGAAGCTGCAAGAAGCAGCCCAAAGCGGACTTCCGGTTTTGTTTGTTAATAATGTGGTGGAACATCCGAACAATTCTAATGTAGATAAAGTAAATACCATTGCTGCCTCTACTACTGGCTGCAATGACGGGCTTGACGATGAACTGGCAGCAGTTGTGCAAGAGATGAAAGCTCTTGATAATGTAAAAACAGTGGATTCCTGTGAAGAAGCGATGGATGCACTTGTTGAGCTGGGAGTTACGCCCAGAGCGGAAAATGTAGAATCCAACCATAAACTTCTGACCAATATGAGAAAAGCTGACGATGCCACTTATCTTTATGTATATCATTACATGTATGAGGATGAGGAAGCGTATTCCGGACAGATCGCAGTGGAAGGAAATTATCAGCCATATATTCTGGATACATGGACCGGAGAAGTAAGCAAGGTTACAGATGCGTCCTGTAAAGACGGAAAAACTATTTTGAATGTTTCTCTGGAGCCGGGAGAGGTGGAGATGTATATTCTGGACCCGGCACAAGAGGCTGCAGCTGAGAAAAATACTTATGAAAGCAGCGAAATGGAACTGACCGGATGGAACCTTACCGTAGATTCTTATACACCCGGAGATAAAGTGGAACGCACGGAAAACAATGAAGAAACCGGCGTAACTACCACAGAGGTTACTTACGAGACAGCTCATACGGATATTGAGCTTGGCGAACTGACAGAGCTTGTTCCATGGAAGGAGCTTGAGGCTGTGGGTGATAGTGTGTCTGGTGTAGGCACTTACACAACAACCTTTACGATTCCGGAAGATTTTGATACGGAAACAGGAAAGGTTGTGTTTAAGGCAGACAGCTTTAATTATGGAACGGCTATGATCATGGTAAATGACCAGAAGGTGCCTGTGAATATGGATACAGCTACAGCGGATATTTCCAAAGCAGTGGTTTCCGGGGAAAATACCATATCCGTTCGGGTAACCAGCAGCCTTTGCAATGTGGCCCGGGGGTATGATCCGATTTTCTGGCTTACACAGGATACAGAGCCGGCAGACTACGGTATGACCGGAAAGACAACACTTACTTTAACTGCTAATAAATAATTCTAAATCATAAAAATGAAAAATTAGACCAAACCGATGAAAATATTGAATTTATATTTTCATCGGTTTTTTCTATAATACAATCATCAAGTAAACGTGATCAAAAAATCAGGAGGTAGAAAATGAAGAAAAAATTAGTAAGTGTATTGTTGTGCGCGGCCATGGTATGTTCTTTTCCGGCAGCAGTATTTGCAGAGGGTGAAGAAGATATTACAATCGGCTCTGTGATCATGAATAATTCCGGAGAATGGTTTGCAGAAGTGATCAAGGGTCAGGAAGATGCGGCTAAGGAACTGGGTGTCAGCTTCTCCATTGTTTCATCCGACAACGAAATCTCCAAAGAATCCGACAATGTTGCAACCTTTATGGCACAGCAGGTAGATGCACTTGTTATTTCTCCGCTGGCAGTTGACGCGTCAATTGCAGCAGTTGAGACAGCAACAAAGGACGCACAGATTCCTGTGGTAACCTGGAATACCACAGTAGATACAGATGTGACAAGCCATGTAGGCGTTGTACCTTCAGAGCTTGGAGGTAATACAGGTAAATACGCGGTTGATTATATCAAAGAGAATTTCCCGGACGGTTGTAAAATGGCAATCATCGGTGACAGCAATTATGAAATCGGCATTGCAAGATGCGATGGTTTTAAAGAAGCTATCAAAGAGCTTACAGACGATGGTACAGTAGAAATTGTTAACGAACAGGATGCAGAGCTTCAGGAAGAAGGACTTGACATCACAGAGCAGATCCTCACAGCTAATCCTGATGTACAGGTGATCTGGTGCTGGAATCAGACCTCACTTTTGGGATGTGCAGCAGCTCTTGAAAACGCCGGAAAGAAAGATATCGTTCTTATGGGAACCGATATGTCCGTAGAACTGGCAAAGGATATGCTGGGCGATTCCATCACGCTTCAGGCGATCACCACTCAGATGCCATATGATATGGGATACCAGGCAGTTGAAAACGCTGTTAAGGCTGTAAAAGGCGAAGAAGTAGAAAAAGAGATCATGATTCCGACCTACACCTATACAAAAGATAATATGGACGAGATACAGACATATATTGATGAGCATCAGGATCTGGTCGGCTAATCCTGCATAAGCAGAACAATAATTATTAGTGGAAGATTGAGGGTGTTCTATGGAGAACACCCTTTGTTTTGAAAAGGAGGAAGTGCACGTGCCGGATATTGTATTACAAGCAAAAGGAATCACCAAAAGGTTCGGCGGAATTACAGCCCTTGAGGACGCCCGGCTGGAAGTGCGGGAAGGTGAGGTTCATGCCCTGGTTGGAGCTAACGGGGCAGGGAAAAGTACCCTGATAAAGATCATTACAGGGGCTTATACAAACGATGAGGGCAAGGTATATCTGGACGGAAAGGAAGTAGAGATCAAATCCACGTTTGATGCACGTGCGCTGGGGATCAGCGCTGTATATCAGGAGTTTTCGCTGATCAATACAGTTTCTGTAGCGGAAAACATATTTATGGGAAAGCTTCTTTACAATAACTTAGGCCCTGTCCCCCGTGTGGACTGGAAGGGGATGAACCGGGAGACTCAGAAGCTCCTTGACAGCCTGGGTGTAACCAACATCAAACCTGATATGATTGTAGGGAGATTAAGCGTGGCCCAGAAACAGATGGTAGAGATCGCCAAAGCTCTGTCCAATAAACTGAAAGTATTGATCATGGATGAGCCTACAGCCTCTCTGTCTGACAATGAAATTGACAATATGTTCAATATAATCAAAGACTTAAAGTCAAAGGGAATCAGTATCATCTATGTTTCCCACAGGCTTGAGGAATTGCCTGTTATCTGCGACCGTGTCTCTGTGTATAGGGACGGCCATTACATAAAAACCTTGAATATTGAAGACGCACCAAAGCAGGTGATCATCGAAAACATGGTGGGCAAAAACATGACAGTCACCGAACAGGTGAAGTGTTACAGTGAGGATGTCCTTCTGGAAGTAAAGAACTTTACATCGGGAAAGAAATTCCAGAACATCAGCCTCAAGCTGAGAAAAGGAGAAATCTTGGGAATCGCCGGGCTTGCAGGTGCAGGCAGAACAGAATTTGTAAGAGCGCTGTTCGGCGCGGACCCCAGGGATTCGGGAGAGATATTTATTGAGGGAGAAGAGGTTCATATTAAATCTCCTCAGGACGCAAAACGTGCAGGAATCGGTTTTATCACAGAGGACCGGAAGGAGGAAGGGCTGATACTTAACATGGACCTTCATACCAATGTGGGAATGACTATTCTCGACCGCCTGAAAAAGGGATTGTCCCTTGATCTAAGCAAAGAGATCACACTGACAAACGAATATATCAAATCCCTGAGCATCAAATGCCGTGACGGAAACCAGAAGGCGAAGGCTTTAAGCGGCGGAAACCAGCAAAAGGTGGTTATTGCCAAATGGCTTGCCATGGAGCCGAAGATTCTTATTATGGATGAACCTACAAGGGGAATTGACGTAGGCTCAAAGAATCAGATATATGCATTGATCAATGAACTGGCCCGTCAGGGGATCGGCATAATAATGATCTCATCAGAGTTGCCTGAAGTTCTGCAGGTGGCAAATAACATCGTTGTTTTTGCAGCAGGGAAGATTACCGGACAGCTGGAAAATAAAGACTTGACACAGGATATTCTGCTGGATTATGCGACCAGCCAGAAAGCTGTTTAATTGGAGGTATAGAAGTGGAAAAGAAATCCTTTGACTTAAAGAATTTTTTGATGAAGTACATCATGTACTTGTTTCTGGTATTAATGTGCATTGTGCTGGCTATTGCCAGTGATAAGTTTCTCACCCCTACAAACCTGATCACTATTATCAAGCAGATTTCTATTCAGTCTGTGGTAGCGATCGGTATGACTATGATCATCATCAGCGGAAATATAGATTTGAGCGTAGGCTCCATTGTTGCCTTTTGTTCTGTCACCTGCGCCATGATCATGAATAAGGGGCTTCCCGTCATAGTGGCGATCATAGTGGCCATTGCTGCCGGGGCATTCTTCGGACTGATCACAGGCGGTGTGACGGCAAAGCTTAAGCTTCATTCATTTCTGGTGACATTAGCGTTGATGACAGCGATCCGTGGTATGGCTCAGACTATGACAAACGGACGCCCTGTGGCAGGACTTCCGGACGGATTTGGTGTCATTGCCTCCGGTTCCATAGGTCCTATACCTTACCTTGTTATTTATATGATCGTTTTATATGCAGTATTTATGTACATTATGAAATATACTGCTTTTGGCCGTTCCATTTATGCAGTGGGAAGTAATCAGGAATCGGCGAGACTGTCAGGTATTAATATTGAGAAAGTGAAAACCTTGGTATTCGTATTGTCCGGCGGACTTTGCGGTATTGCAGGTGTTCTTCTGACTGCCAAGGTACGTTCCGGCGACCCCACCTGTGCCAATGCATGGGAGATGGATACCATCGCAGGCGCTATTATCGGCGGTACAAGCATGATGGGCGGCGAAGGTAAACTGGGAGGGACGATCATTGGTCTTCTTTTCGTAGGTATCCTGGCAAACGGAATGGTGCTTTTAGGTGTAAGTGCTTACATGCAGAGTGTAATTAAAGGTCTTGTAATTTTCCTGGCGGTTATTATCAACAGTATCCAGAAACGCAGCCAGGCATGATAGAAGGAGGAGAATGAAAGATGAACAGTAAAGAACGTTTTTATGCGACGATTGAGAGGAAACCGGTAGACAGGCCGGCGTGCTGGATGGGTATGCCTACGCCCACAGCAATTCCGGGATTATGTGAATTTTATGGGGTAAACACCTTTAATGAGTTAAAAGTAGCCTGCGGCGATGATTTCTATGCAGTTGAAGTACCTTATAAAGCACCTACATGCTCTGCCTTGTATGCTGCCTTTGACTGGTATATGAACGGAAGCAATGTTGATACGGAACACCGGACACTGACAGCAGACGGATGCTTTGCGGAATGTGAGGATGTTGAGGATATTGAGGCGGTGAATTTTCCGTGGCCGGACCCGGAGCTTTATATTGACCCTGAGGAATGCAGACGTCTTGTGGAGGAAGCGCCGGAGGATAAGGTTGTCATCGGTATGGTGTGGGCCTGCCACTTCCAGGACGTATGTGCTGCCTTCGGAATGCAAACCTGCCTTATGAATATGGTGGCAGAACCGGAGATGGTCCATGCAGTAGATGATAAGATTGTTGAGTTCTATGAAAAAGCCCTTAGAATTTTTCTTGAAGCTACCAAGGGTAAGGTTCAGGCTATTCTTATTGGCGATGATATGGGAAGCCAGAGAGGTTTGATGATCAGCCCGGCATTGATCCAGGAATTTGTGATCCCTGGTGCAAAGAAGCTTATTGATATTGCTCACAGCTATGGGGTTAAAGTGATTTATCATTCCTGCGGTTCCATTGTGGATGCTATTCCGCTGCTGATCGAGGCAGGTGTGGACGCTGTCCATCCCATTCAGGCACTGGCAGCAGGTATGCAGCCGGATAACCTTAAGGCAAAATTTGAAGGACAGGTTTCATTCTGCGGAGGCGTGGATACCCAGGACCTTCTTGTGAACGGAACACCGGAGATGGTTAAGGATAAGGTAAAAGAACTTCGCTCTTATTTCCCCACAGGACTTATTGTGTCACCCAGCCATGAGGCCATCCAGAATGACGTGCCGCCGAAGAACATCAAGGCATTGTTCGATGAAGCCCAGAAAATATATGATTGACAGGAAAGAGGGAGAAAGATGGTCAGAAGATTTGGAGAAATGATAAAAATCAAGCCCGAGGGTCTGGAGGAATATAAAAGATATCATGCCAACCCTCTGCCGGGTGTCAATGAAATGATCAAGGAATGCCATCTTAAAAATTACAGCATTTATCAGCGGGGCGACTATATGTTTGCTTACTATGAGTACGATGGTGACGATTTTGAGGCCGACATGGAGAAAATGGCTGCCGATCCGGCAACCCAGCATTGGTGGAGCCTGGTGAAGCCCCTTATGCAGCCGCTGGACGACCGTGAAGAGGGGGAGTTCTGGTCGGGAATGAAGGAAATTTATCATCTTGACTGACAGGTACCAAGATATAAAAACGGAACGATACAGGGAGAAAACAGAATGATTATTATCGGTGAAAAAATTAACGGTTCGATCCCGGCAGTAGCCAAGGCGATAGCAGACCGTGATGCAGAGTTTATTAAACAGCGTGCCAAAATCCAGGCGGAAGCAGGAGCTGCTTTTATTGACTGCTGTGCTTCTGTAGAAGAGGCTGTGGAGGCAGAAACATTAAAGTGGATGATCGACTGTATCCAGGAAGTGACAGATGTGCCTATTTCTGTGGACAGCCCAAGTGCAGATGTGCTGGCACAGGTTTTTAGTTACTGTAAAAGACCTGGGTTGATAAATTCCGTATCTATGGAAGGAGATAAGGCAGACAAGATTTTTCCATTGATCGCGGACACAAAATGGGAGGTTATCTGTCTTTTGTCAGATGACACCGGGATACCTAAATGTGCCCAAGACAGGCTGAAGGTATTTGGAAATCTTATGGAAAAGGCTAAGGAGTATGGGATTTCTCCAAGCCGTATGCATATTGATCCTCTGGTAGAAATGTTGTGTACATCTGAAGATGGTATTGCCATGAATGAGGAAGTGATCAGTACCATACGGGAGCAGTATCCGTCTATTCATATTACGGCTGCGGTGAGCAATATCTCATTTAACCTTCCTGTCCGTAAGCTTATTAATATTGGATTTACGGTTCTGGCAATGAAGGCCGGGCTGGACAGTGCTATACTGGACCCTACAAATCGTGACTTGTTAGGGATCATTTATGCAACAGAGGCACTTATGGGGCTGGATGATTATTGCATGGAATACATAGGTGCTTACAGAGAAGGGCTGATAGGCCCTGTTAATAAATAATAAAGGGAGGGACATATAATGTCTAAAATTGCGGAAATTGCAGATTTAGTTGGAAAAGGAAAATCCAAGCTTGTGGCAAAGGCAGTACAGGAAGCCCTGGACGAGGGATGTGAGCCAACTGCCATTCTGAATGAAGGTATGATTGACGCCATGGCGGTTGTGGGTGACAGATTTAAGAACAATGAGATTTTTGTACCGGAAATGCTTGTGGCAGCACGTGCCATGAAAAAGGGCGTGGAAGTTCTGAAACCCTATCTTGCTACAGGCGCAACGGGAGCAATGGGCAAGCTTATTATAGCTACTGTGGCGGGAGACCTTCATGACATTGGCAAAAATCTGGTTGCCATGATGATAGAAAGTGCTGGTTTTGAAGTCATTGACCTTGGGGTTGATGTTCCTGCAGAGAAAATTATAGAGTGTTACAAAGAAAATGAGGATACCAAGATTATTGCACTTTCTGCACTTTTGACAACTACAATGCCGTCGCTGAAGGATACGGTGGCAGCCCTCAACATGGCAGATTTCAGAAGTGATATAAAGGTAATGGTAGGAGGCGCGCCTATTACCCAGGAGTTTGCCGATGAAATCGGAGCAGACGGATATTCTGAGGATGCCGCAAGCGCAGCGACTCTGGCTAAAAAGCTGGCGGAGGCGTAATCTAAGTAAAGGGACAAGACAATCCATTGTAACAGTTCAGACTTGCCTGAACTGTTACAAGCTTTTGCTGACCGGAATCTGTATTTCCGTCACAAACTTTGATACATCGTTGGTCAGCCCGTAATCGATCATGGTAATTTCCTTTGAGAAACCGGATATTTCATATCCATTTTTCTTGATATATTCCATCAGTCTGCCGTAATACCCAAAGGCCTGTTCATGACCGCCCTGAAATCTTACAGTGACACATGTTTCCGGAGGCAGATAAATGGTATTTCCTTTGAAAGTGTCCTCTTCATCCAGGATGATGAATACAATTTCGTAAGGCTGATACTGTCCCTTCAGCAGAGAATCACAGGAGATTCCAACACCTACCTTTCCAAGGAAGGTCACAGTGTTTTCCTCCTCCTGTTCAAGTTCACGGATGGAAAATTCCAGGTCAAGATAGCTCTTCGGAGTGAGCTTTTTCTTCAGGGCAGCCAGACGGCGTCCGGGTTTTGCCTCTTCTTTTATAATATCAAATTCAGAGATTGACGCATCAGAAAGTTGGCTCAGGCGGTTTTCGATTTTATGCTGGATGATGGATAATTCCAGCTGCCGTTGAGCCACTTTTTCTTTTTGGTTCAGCAAGAGAGCCTGAATGCTGTCTAAATCCCGGTTGTTCAGGAACAGGGAGATTTCTTCCAGAGGCATATCAAGGGCTCTGAGATACCGGATGGTATTAAGGCATTCAAACTGGCGGGTGCTGTAATAGCGGTAGCCCGTGTCTGCATCTGTATATTCCGGTTTCAGAAGCCCGATTTTGTCATAATGGCGGAGAATGCCGATGCTGATGTGAAAAAGCTTAGACACCTCACCTATGAGAAATAATTCGTTTTTTTCCATTTTTTTGTCCCTCACACAGTACATATATGAGAGTATAACATGCCATGATTCCTGATACAATGGGGGCGATCATTCCCAAGCGGCCTAAATCATCTGCAAAATACTTTCCAAAGAAATACACCATGGGTATTCTTAAAACAAGGGCACCTGCACTGCAGCTTACCATGGTCCATACTGTTTTTTGCTTTCCGTTCAGATATCCGTTGAGACAGAAAACAATAGTGACCATGATGTAGTCATAACTGCAGGATTTAAAAAACGGTATGCCTGCGGAAATGACATTTTTATCATTTGTAAAGAAACCGATCATGGAGCCGGGGTTTAATTGTGCCCAGACCCAGAAGACAAGAGATACCAAAAGAGCGAAGCTTAATCCGTACCACAAGGATTTCTTTGCCCGTTCAGGCTTCCCGGCACCCATATTCTGAGCAGTGATGGCTGCCAGGGCATTGGCCATTGAGGTGGCGGACAGCATGGCAAAAACATCATATTTACTGCTGATCCCCACAACTGCTGCTGCAAATACGCCGCAGCGGTTCATTACGGTCATAAGATAAAGAAAAGAAATCCTGACCATCATTTCCTGAAAAGAAATGGGAATCCCAACAGTAGCCAGTTTTTTTGCAAACAGGGCTGAGGGACGGAAGCTTGAAAGCCGGAAATCAAAGATAAACTCTTTCTTTTTCAGGTAAATGACAGCGATGACCATGCTTAATCCCTGAGAGATTACTGTTGCCAGGGCAGTTCCCGCCACCCCCATAGAGAAGTATCTCACAAATACAAAGTCGAGAACAATATTTACAGCACAGGCTATTCCCACAAAAACCATAGGCCGTGTGGAATCCCCATACCCCCTGAGAACAGCGCTGATGGCATTGTACCCGCAGATGAAGATGTTTCCCAGGGAACACACCGCCACATACTCCATGGTCAGTTCAAAGGATTCTGCCGGGGTGTCCAGAAGTGTAAGGAGCTGGCGTTCGAACACCAGCATGAGAACCGTGAGAATCACAGCAGTTACAGCGAATACAGTCAAGGTGGTGCCGATGATCTGTTTTACATGTTCGTGTTCCTTCCGGCCCATATACTGGCCTATGAGGATGGTGCTGCCTAAGGTTAAACCTGTGATCAGACTTGTGATGATCTGCGTTACCTGTGTTCCCGTGGAAATAGCGGCTACACTTTCCGCATCGCAGTATTTACCCACAACAAATAAATCCACAGCGCCGTATAAGGACTGGAGGATGTTGGCAATAAGGAAGGGAACCGCAAACAGAAGAAGTGTTTTCAGGATATTTCCCTCTGTCAGATCATTCTTTTTCATAGTGTGTAATACCTCTTTCTCTTTTATAGTTATTTGTGATTTCATCAGTATGAAGCTCCATCCGGAAACTGTAAGTAAAAGGATCAAAGAGCATCATATCATAGAAAATAAGGTTCATGTCTGTTATACTGTAAACCCTATAACAATTATAGAGTCAAGAGGCGTTCTGACAAAAATTTCAACAAATATCTAAGAAAAATAGCAATAAAAATAAGCGGTATCCGATGTGTGATTACGGATACCGCTTATTGCGCGGATTATTCAGTCAGCATAGCTGACGGGGGCTGACAGCGGAAAGCTGCCGGCGTTTTAGATCATTATTGTTTAAGGAGGGTGTATTATCAGTTATTAGCCGAAGTATCTCTTCAGAAGACCTTCGAAAGCTTTTCCGTGACGGGCTTCGTCTCTAGCCATTTCGTGAACTGTGTCATGGATCGCATCCAGGTTAGCTTCTTTAGCACGTTTCGCAAGGTCGAATTTACCTGCGGTTGCACCGTTCTCAGCAGCCACACGCATCTCCAGGTTCTTCTTGGTGCTGTCAGTAACCACTTCCCCTAACAGCTCTGCAAACTTAGAAGCGTGCTCTGCCTCTTCATAAGCTGCTTTCTCCCAGTATAATCCGATTTCAGGATAGCCTTCTCTGTGGGCAACTCTTGACATTGCCAGATACATACCAACTTCAGAGCACTCACCTTCGAAGTTTGCTCTTAAATCTGCAATGATATCTTCGCTTACACCTTTAGCAATCCCTATTACATGCTCAGCAGCCCAGGACATTTCCCCTGCCTGCTTCGTGAATTTATCAGCAGGAGCCTTACAGATCGGACATACCTCCGGTGCGCTGTCTCCTTCGTGAACATAACCGCATACATTACATACCCATTTAGCCATAGTTTTAATCTCCTTTTCTTTTATATCTATTTTATTGGTAATAATTGATAACAGTAACTATTACTGATATATGTATTATAGGATACAGGAGTAAAATTGTCAACTATTATTTCGAAAAAAATTATATTTTTTTTTGAGGCTTTTTTACAGGCGTGACAGGTCAGGTATGCCACAAGTGTTATCAGGCAGGGGAGAGGACGGAGGGGTGGGACGCTTGCGCGTAAGGCTGGCGTTTCAAGGCGGAACGTAGCGTGACGATAGCGGAATTTTTATGAAAGTGTAATTCAGCAATGTCTGTGCATATTCTATACTTTCGAGAAATTTCCCGGTAAAGAACACCACGCTGAAAAGGGATGAAACGTAGAGGAAGGCGAGGAGAAGGGACTCCGGTGCCAGGGCTTTGAGCGAGGACGAGACAGATCTTGGCTTTCAGTTGGAACGATCAGGAAAAGCCGTGCCCTGGCACGGAGTAAGGCCTGTCTGAGCAGTGTTTGCATCAGCAAACACTGTGAGTTGCCGCACGACTTTTCCGTCCCCAAGTGACAAATGAAAGCCTAGATCTGTCTCGTCCTCGCTCAAAGCCCTGGCACCGGAGTCCCTTCTCCTCGCCGTTCGACAACCTTCCGGGCCCCTTCCAATCCTGCCCTCCCGCCACTCAAGCTGTAGCCTCTGATCGGAAAGCACTGGGAGATTTCCCCGTCACTTTTTTGAAGCAGGCGCTGAAATAATATTGATTGGAAAATCCTGTCTTTTCACTGATCTCTTTCATTGTCAGCGTACTGTTCAGCAGAAGCTTTTCGGCGTTGGTGATACGGGTATTGCCGATAGCGTCTATGATGTTTCTTCCTGTTATTTTTTTATAGGTAGCGCTTAAATGATTAGGGCTTACATTGACGTGGGCTGCAAGCTGATTAAGTCCAAGTTCGGATTCTGAATAATGCTCCTGGATATACTGGTCTACCATGGTTACCAGCCTGTTCTGGTAATGGCTTACAGAGGAATCAAGTTTGTCGCAGGCCATTTCACATAAGGAGTACAGCCAGTCAAACAATTCCCTGCTTGTGGAGAAATACCGGGGGTCACCGCAATTTTTTAACAGCTCGGGATCCAGGGATGAGGGTTCTACCCCCATTTTATAAAGGAAGCCAAGAAGTTTCCCCACAATATCGAAAATAGAAAAGAACAGGCTGTTTTTATTTATATGAAGTTTAAGATATTCATCATAGAGTTCATTGATAAAGTTTCTTAACTCATCTTTCTGGTTTTTGCACACGAAATTGATAAGCGTGCTGCTTTTTGATTCCAGGTTAATGTCAGGGGTGAAGGTTTCCTTTGGCATATCCTGATAACAGAACATGTTTTCTTCAGGCAGAAAGAAACGGTAATCCAGTGCCAGTCTGGCGCTTTCATAGGATTGTCTCAAATTCCAGAAGGAGGTGACAGGGGCTCCCACGCCTATGGTCAGAGAGAAACGTTCGGGCTGTGAGAGAAGCTTTCTCAGCTTCTGATCAACGAAATTCATGAATATTTCTGTGTCAGAAAAGCTTCTTCCTAATATAAGGATTAAAGAGTTTCCATTATGCATGAGATAGCACAGCGGAAATCCGGAAAAAGCTTCCTGTATTGAGTTTTCTAGTGACAGCAGATCCAGATAATATTTCTCCAGCCCGAACTGGGCTTTCAATTTCCCTGAGTTGGATATTTTAATGCAAATGCACAGATGGTATTTATTGTCAGTGGAAATATCCAGAAAACCAGGATAATCTTTATAGTGATAAAGTGCTTCTCCTGCATTGTGCCTAAGAATATCGTGAAAAAATTTTTCTTTCATGGCTGGCTTGCTGGCATTGAGCTGTTTCTGGATTTTTTTGTCAAGATCGATCTGCTGGCAGGCTTTTTCTGCAATACGGTACAAGTATGCTTCGTCTACAGGCTTTTCAATATAATCAAAAGCACCCAGACGGATTGCCTCCTGAACGTATTGGAAGTCCTCATATGCACTGATCAGGATTATTTTTATATGGGGATATTCCGAAAGTACCTGCCGGGCCATGTCCAGCCCGGATAATCCGGGCATGCGGATATCTGAAATAATAATGTCTACAGGCTCTTTGCTGAGAATTTCCTGCACCTGTAAGGCATCGTGCAGGGTATGGGTGACAAGGATCCCCAGGGAATTCCAGTCTATGTTCTCTTGTAATGCTTCAGTCAGTAAAATATTGTCATCTATTATGAGGGCATTCTTAGGCATGATCAAAACCTCCTGTTGCAGCGCAGCAATTCTCACAAAAGCTGCTGTAAGTGAAGGGTAAACAAAGTTCCGCATTCCGGCTGTTCTTCTAATATAATGTATGGGTATTCCGGGCTGAAATAAGGTGTCAGCCTTACATTCACATTGCCGATCCCAAAATGCTGTTCGTAGTTGGCAATATGGTTTTTCAGGGTAGTTCGGATTTCCTGCTGTTTATCAAAGGGGATTCCAACCCCATTATCTTGTATCTGGATTAAGAGAGCTTCCTCTTCATAACATATTTTAATCTCAATATGAAGCGGCTGGCTGGAATCAGTGATACCGTGCACTACGGAATTTTCTATAAAAGGCTGAAATACAAATTTACAGATAAGAAAATTTTCAATACCGTCCTCCAGCTGAAAATCCCAGGTAATATGGTTGGGCCTGCACACAGAAATCAAATTAAGGTAAAGTTCTGTGATATGAAGCTCTTCTCCTATAGTGATCAGGGTGTCAGGGTCATGGAGCAGGTGTCTGTAAAACTGGGAAAGATTAGACATGGTCTGCTGGGCAAGCTGTACCTTTCCAAGAGCCTGGCAGGATATGATGGAGTTCAGTGTGTTAAAAAGGAAATGAGGATTGATCTGTGACTGAAGGAGCTGGTATTTCAGCTTTTCTGTCTGCACACTCATCTCCAGGATTCTTTCGAAATATTTTTCATTTTCTGTGATCATCTGCTGGTAAGTGGCTGCCAGATTGTCAATTTCATCCTTCGTTTTGCTGGGCCGGTTTATCATGGGGGCAAGGGTTTTAAGCATCTCCAGGTTAGTGCTGCCCTGTGCGGACTTCATAACCTGGGAAAGAGTGTTGATGCGTTTTGTGAAGGTCTTGGAACCCCATACAGAGCAGATCACAGTGCACAAAATGATAAAAAAGGTTGTCATAAGGGAAAAGGACAGCACAAAATTCCCGCTTTCCCGTACATAAGACAAAGGAACCTGGGTAATCAGAAGCATACTTCCGTTACGCAGAGGATGAGTGACCAGCAGCTGGCTGTCATAAGTAAAGGAATGTACCTGTTCATCCCAAAGATCATTCTGAGGAAGGGAAAATACAGTGCCAAGCTGACTGCTGTCAGGATGAAGGAGTATTGTATTATCTTTATCCAGAAGAAAACTGAAGCTTGTGTCTGTCCCGATAGAGGGATTCATCATCTCCTGAAATTCCGAAACCTTGATATGACAGGCGAATGCGTAATTTAAGGACCCGGTGACTATATTACGGTAAGCATTCCAGCAGGTGAGCACTGTCTTAGGCTTAGGTGAAAATGCCTGGGGGAACTGGTGGTCTTTCTCTATTTTCCAGAAGCAGGAGGAGCCTGCATCATACAGGTCCTCTTCTGTCATTCGGTAATCAGAAAGTTTCTGAAAAGGGAAGAAATCAATGCCATTGCCCCCTAAATTTATGTAGCATTCCTCTGGGAGAAATGTAGTGATCTGGAAAATGCGGAAAGTATTCTGGATGGAGGCTATGTTGTTTTTTGTGTTAGAGAACGCAGTAAGATATTGTGACAAAGGGGTAAGGGGTGTTTCATACAGGGAATAGAGCTGGTAGGAGATGGAGTTCGCCAGGCTTTCCACCTGTTCCATCCGGTTTGTGATATTTAAAGCAATCTGCTTATTGCTGGACTGTATGGAGTCAATGGTCCTGTCTTTGGAAAGGGAATAAGCCATATAATAGGAAATTCCGCTGGCTGCCAACAAAGGCAGAAGACTGCAGACAAGAGTAAGGCAGATCAACTTTTTATATACAGAATTCAGATTAACACCCACAGATGAAAAGACACTGTGGAATTTTTGGAATAGCTTCATGTGTGTGCCTCCTTATACAGTCAATTTCATAACAGTGTTCCAAAGTAGTATCAGCCGAAAGCCCTTTGGCTCCCAATATCTTATTGGGTTCCCAACTTATCCAATTGCATGCGTTGTATGACCTTTTGACTCTGGTATCCTTAAATTCAACTATACTTAAAATAAAATTATCTGTCAATGTGCTTGAATATATTGGAAAAACCTCATAAATAATTATAAATTACAAATAAAAAATTGTATTTCAAAAAATATGCGGTTTACTTATAATGAGCCTACAATGAAAAAACAAATCGGAGGAGGTAACAAGATGAGAAAAAAATTAGTCAGTGCAATGTTGGGGTTAAGCATGGCAGCAGGTCTGTTGACAGGCTATGGCGGTCAGCAGGTTCTGGCAGCGGAGTCAGCGGGGAAAATTACATTATTCTGTGATGATGCTGCCACACAGGAAAATTTCCAGGAGTACGTGGATGCGGCAGAGGAAGCTACAGGGCTTGAGATTGAAGTGATTGCAATGCCTACGAACACAGACGACAGAACAGCTAAGGTAATGACTGTTTTGTCGTCAGGGGATGACAGTGTGGATGTGATCTCCATTGACCAGGAAATGCTTCTGTCATTAGGAGGGACTGATTATCTGGAACCGCTGGATGATGTTCTCACTGATGAAGTAAAAGCAGCTTATCCGGAATCTTTTATTGAAATGAGCAAGGGAAAAGGGGTTCCCATGTTTATGGAAATATTCTGTTTCTGGCTTAACGGAAAATATGTGAAGGAAGCCGGAATGGATTCTGTGAAAACAAAGGATGAGTTTGTCAAATATCTTGAGACTGTTTCTAAGGACGGTGTCTACGGCTACGGCGGAGGCTGGGAGCAGACCTATGTATGGAATGATGTGGGAGAATTTGTGAATTTGTTCGACGGCGATTTATTTGACTGGTCCAATGAGAATACACAGGCGGCAGTGAAATTTATGAAGGAAATGGTGGACAAGAAGTATACCCCTATTTCCCAGCTTGCAGACCAGTACACAGAACTGAACCAGAGGATCATGGACGGAACATCAGCTTCTATGCTGAATTACTCCAGTTTTATGCCTACTTATGACGCAGCGGGAAGGTATGGAGAGGAGGATATTTATATTGCGCCGATGCTGAATCTTGGAAAAGAAGAAACCTATGCAAACGGATGGCAGTATGTTCTTAACGCTGCATCACAAAATAAAGATGAGGCAAAAATTTTTCTGAACTGGGCAGCAAGCCTGGAGGGACAGGAAGCATATGGAAGGATTTTCTCCAGACTGCCTGCAAGGACAGATGTTGTGGATGACCCTGACTTTACAGTTCCCGGCCTGGAACAGCTGAAAAGCTATCTTACCGACACCACTCTTGTTCCCCGTCCTCTGCCGGTGAATTCCATGGAATACATCAACGAGGTAGGTTCCCTGTTCCAGAAGTATGTAAGTGACGAGCTTGGATTTGAGGATTATATTGAAAAAATGCAGAACTGCATGAATACATATTTTCCGGAAGAGACAGGAAACGGCGGACAGGATTGATATAAAAGATTAAGGTGAACGGGCTGCCGTACATGTGTGAGAGGCGTGGGCGCAAGAGACAGAGAACCCAGCGTCTCCCGGGACTGTACGGCAGTCCGTGTTTTAGACTAGCGTTTTGACTGTGAGAAGGAGAGGGGACCATGAATACAAAAAGCAGGAAAAGACTGTGGATTCCCTGGCTGATGATTCTTCCGGTGATTTTGATTCGGTGTATGACTACCTTATATCCGGTAGTGATGACCTTTATAAACAGCTTTCGGAATATGAATATTATCAGCGGGGGAACAGGACAATTTATCGGACTGGACAATTTTATAAGAATGTTTCAGGATGACAAGGTTTTATCCTCATTACAATTTACTATTATTTTTACTGTCGTATCTATGACATTCCATATTATTCTTGGTGTGCTCCTGGCAGTGCTTCTGAACATGAAGTTTAAGGGAAAGAAATTTCTGAGGACGATCGTTCTGATTCCCTGGGCTATGCCAATGATCGTGGCAGGCCGTGCAGCCAGGTGGGGATTTAACGGAACATATGGTTTTGTAAATGATCTGATCGGCAGGCTGGTGGACGGATTCCAGTTTGACTGGCTGATCCATGTGGACACAGCCAGAGCTGCGGTTATACTTGTTGATCTATGGAAAGATATCCCATTTTTTGCCATTTTGGTCCTGGCTTCTCTTCAGTTTGTGTCCTCTGACATATATGAAGCAGCGAAAATTGACGGGGCGGGAATATTCAAAACATTTTTCTATATTACAGTGCCCAGTATTGCGAAGACTGTCATGACTATTTCTATTTTCTTTACAATGTGGAGGATTACAAGTTTTGAATTGGTATATGCAATGACATCAGGAGGACCTTTTGACGGAACCTCTGTGCTTTCATACAGAATACTTATTGAGGCCTTCAATAATCTGAACCTGGGATATGCTTCTGCCATTGCAGTTGTCCTTTTTTTGATCATGCTTGTGCTGAGCGGAGTCAATCTTCTGGGCATCAAAAAAATATCAGATTAGGGAGGCGGTTTAAAATGAACAGAAAAAGAAGAAAAACAGCAGTTGCCGCGGCACAATGGGTGATGACCGGAATCGTGGCTGCCACAATCCTGGTGCCGCTGTACTGGATTTTTATTTCATCCATCAAACCGTCCACAGAGCTTTTGACGAATCCCATCCAATGGATTCCCAAACATGTGACACTGGACAGTTACCGTACCTTGATAAATACGGTGGGAATACTTCCTCAGATAGGAAATACGTTATTGATCACTGCCATGACACTTTTGGTGTCAACAGTTATCTGTATCATGGCTGCCTATGCCTTTGAGCGTTACCAGGGCAAGGGACTTACCATAGCTTACGGGATGATCGTATTCTCTGCTCTGATTCCGGGAATTGTTACGGCAAGACCGCTTTATGACTACCTTAGGAAACTGGGGCTTGTAGATACCTATGGCGGACTGATCCTGCTGTATACCAGCGCATTGATCCCCTTTTCTATCCTGATTCTGAGGAACTATCTGGGGGGGATTCCAGTGGCGATCGAAGAGGCAGCAGAGATAGACGGAGCAGGTCATTTCCAGAAGCTTTTATATGTTACATTGCCCTTGATGAGACCGGCAGTGGCAACTGTATGTATCATTAATTTTATCACCTGTCTGAATGAATTTTTTATCCCGCTGTTCTTTTCCCAGAAGATCAAGGTGCTTACAATTGGGATATCCACACTTCCCCGGGCCAATGCCTATGATGTTCCCTGGGATTTGCTCAGTGCTATGGGATGTGTGATCTTAGTCCCTATTATTATATTTGTTATGATTTTTGAAGAAAACATTATGGACGGTATTATGGCAGGCGGTGTGAAAGCCTGAATAGGAGGAAAACTATGTATTATTTACCCATGAAGCTAAAACGTACGGATGAGGACAGACTGCAGTCCCGGAGGGATCTGCAGGAAGCGGCCAAAAATCCCCTGGTGCCGGGGGCCAGGATTATCAGAAGTGCTGATGCACTCCCTGTATATGACAATGCTATTGCGTGCAGAAAATGGTGCTATCCCTTAAGTGAGATCAATGACTTGGCATATTTCTGCTACATAGAGAAAAAAGCAGAGACAGATGAGAACAGGCCATGGGCGCTTCAGTCTCATCTCAATGTAAATCTGTATTTTTATATTCTGGAAGGAGAGGGGACTCTCTTTTTAGGAGGAGAAGGTTTTCAGAAAGAAGAGTTCACATTTAAAGAGGAAGAGCTTGTAGTAGTCCCAAGAGATATACCTTATCGTATGGAGGGAGAATGGAAAGCAGTTTGTTTTCATGCAAGAACAGGTGTTTACGGCACAGTGTCCGGTCTGTCCCGTTTTCCTCACAGTGTATGTACCTATGATAAACCATTACGCCCCGGGAAGGAAGAACAGGATGCACTGAGAGAGCCGGGAACCGTGAATTTCCTGGACAGTCTTTGTTCTATGGAAATCGAGGTGTGCAGAGAGGGTGGCGTTGTAAGGAAAACCGTGGATCTACAGATGCTCAGGGAGGATTTGGAAAAGTCAGAGGATTATTGCCGAAATGAGATTTACAGAGAGGTAACCCCTGTGGATCTCCAGACAGGAGATGCCCGAAACAGAGAAGAAGCATGGAAGAATGCAGCAGTGCTGGGTGCCAGAGTCATAAAGAGAGAGGATGCCCCTTCTGTATATAATGCCAATGCAGCTCTGAAACAATCCAGCTATCCCCTTACATGGACAGACGATATTGCCATCTGCAATCTGGCTGAGCATAAAGCGGAGTCTGACAAGGACAGGCCCTTTGACTCCCATTCCCATCTGGATATTGAAGAATACAAATTTATCTTAGAAGGTTATTGTGATGTTGTTATCGGTCAGGGAGATGAAACCTGTGAAGAAGAGTTCTACCACTGTGAGGCAGGAGATCTTCAGATTCTTCCAAGAGGCTTGCCCCATGTGGATGCAGGAGGATATACAGCCATTGTTTTCCATGCCAAGCAAAGTGCATTCGGCAAAACACCAGGTACGTCCATGTATCCTCATATGGCATATATTTATACCCGTCCTTCAAGACCTACCAAGGAAGAAGAAGCTGTCCTGAATAATCCGGGAGATCTTGTTTATATGAACTCCAGAGAGACTTATAATCTGTATGCACCCAATCCCATACTGAGAGTTGAGAAAAATCCTACGGATATGCTTCATCTGCGTCCCGACCTGTTTCCCGGTGAGAAGGAGGAATAATGATGAAATTAGGTTTTGTCAGTGCAATCCTGGAAGGATATACCTTTGAGGAAGTCATAGATTTTGCCTGGGAGAACGGATTTTCCTGTGTTGAGCTGGCTTGCTGGCCGCGGGAAGAAGGCGGCAGACGGTATGCAGGAGTTTCCCACCTGGATGTAGATAACCTTGACGATACCAAAGCTGCTTATGTGAGGAAGTATTGTGAAGACAGGAATGTAGAGATTTCTTCCCTGGCTTATTATCCGAATATGATGGATGAAGACCTCCAAAAAAGACAGGCGGCAGCAGCCCACCTGAAAAAGCTGATCACTGCATCGAAAAAGCTTGGGATTGGGATGGTCACAACCTTTGTGGGAAGAATGCAGACCCAACCTCTTTCCAGGAATCTGGAGGAAACTGATAAAGTGTGGAAGCCTATCCTGGAATTTGCAAAGGAGAATGAAGTAAGGATAGGCATTGAGAATTGTCCTATGCTTTTTACAGAGGATGAGTGGCCGGGAGGACAGAACCTGGCTGTGTCACCCTGGATTTTCCGCCGATTGTTCACTGCCATGCCCAGCAAGTATTTCGGGCTCAATTATGATCCTTCTCATTTTGTGTGGCAGCAGATGGATGAGATCAAACCGCTCTTTGAATTTCGGGACAAGATTTTTCATGTACACATCAAGGATATAAAAATTTCCAGAGAAAAGCTGGATGATGTGGGAATCCTGTCACCGCCTCTTACCTATATGTCCCCTTGCCTTCCCGGCCTGGGGGATGTGCGCTGGGATAAATTCTTGTCTTCCCTTAAGCAGATCGGTTATGACGGATACGTGTGTATAGAAATTGAGGATAAGGATTATGAGGGTTCCCGTGAGGCTGTAGAGAAGGCATTATGCAAAAGCCGGGATTATATCAAAGATCTGATGGCAAGGCAGGTGACAGTATGAAGGAATACAAGGCAGGAATCATCGGTACAGGTTTTATCGGGAAACAGCATATAGAAGCAGTCAGCCGGATACCGGGCGTTTCAGTGAAAGCCATATCGGATATCAATGAAGAGGCAGGCAGAGCCGTACAGCAGGAGTATGCGATACCTGATTTTTACAGAGATTACAAGGATATGCTGAAGGATCCTGAAATAGATGTGATACATAATTGTACACCCACATACATGCATGACCCGGTGAACAGAGAATGCATTTTGTCCGGAAAGCATATATATTGTGAAAAACCCTTGACTCTGAAGGCTTCACAGGCGGAGGAACTTGTTTCTCTGGCAGGAGAGAAGGGAGTGTGCGGGGCTGTAAACTTTAATTACAGAAACAATGTTATGGTTCATGAGATGAAAGCCCGGATTGAGAATGGAAAAATAGGGACTCCTTTTTTAATCTATGGGGAATACCTTCAGGACTGGCTTCTCTATGATACTGATTATGACTGGCGCATGGACCCCATGATGGGAGGAGAAAGCAGAGCTGCGGTCGATATCGGTTCTCATTGTCTGGACACTATGGAATATATACTGGGAAGGAAAGTCATCTCAGTCTATGCCAGGCTTATAAACTTATATCCTGTCAGGAAAAAGCCGGCGGTAAGCAAAGGAACCTTTTCCCAAAGTGAAAACCATTCCAAGGGAGAAAGCTCAAAGGAAAATATATTTACCAGCATAGCTGTGGATTCAGAGGATGCGGCATTTATCATGCTGGAGTTTGAAGGGGGCATACACGGACTCTTATATTTAAGCCAGGTTTGTGCTGGCAGAAAAAACGGAATGAGTATTTCTGTAAGCGGAACAAAAGCTTCCATGAAATGGGACCAGGAACGGATGGATCATTTGTGGATCGGGCACCGGGACAGGGGAAATGAAGATATTTATGCATCCCCTGAACTGCTGGAAGAAAAAGCAAGGGTGCTTGCATCACTTCCGGCGGGGCACAGCGTAGGATGGGCGGATGCCTTCCGAAACGGAATCTATGATTTTTATACTCATTTGGGAATAGAAAAGTCCGACTATGGCTACGCCTGTCTGACAGATGGATGGAGGACAATGGAGATTGTTGAAGCATGCCTGAAAAGCAGCAGGGAAAACCGCTGGGTGGAAGTGAGGGATATAAGCACTTTATATCCCCATGTGTGACTGGGAAGAAGGCTTGCTCCTACCCCTTTCACGCCCTAATTCTGGTATATTAAAAAGGCCGGTGTACTTACAGATTTACTATAAGTACACCGGCCTGGATTATTATATTTGTGATTAACCGAAATATCTCTTCAGAAGTCCTGCGAAAGCCTTACCATGGCGGGCTTCATCCTTAGCCATCTCATGAACTGTATCATGGATCGCATCCAGATTAGCTTCTTTCGCACGTTTAGCAAGATCAAACTTACCTGCAGTAGCGCCGTTCTCTGCAGCTACACGCATTTCCAGATTCTTCTTAGTGCTGTCTGTCACTACCTCGCCCAGAAGCTCTGCAAACTTAGCAGCATGTTCAGCCTCTTCATGAGCAGCCTTCTCCCAGTATAAACCGATTTCCGGATATCCTTCTCTATGTGCAACTCTTGACATTGCCAGATACATACCAACCTCAGAACACTCACCTTCAAAGTTAGCTCTCAAGTCAGCGAGAATATCTTCACTTACACCCTTGGCAACCCCTACAACATGCTCAGCAGCCCAAGACATTTCAGATTCCTGTTTCGTAAACTTCTCAGCAGGAGCCTTACAAATAGGACAAACCTCCGGTGCAGCATCTCCCTCATGAACATAACCACATACATTACATACCCATTTAGCCATTTTACATTTCTCCTTTTTCTATTATTATATATTTATCTTATTATGTATACAAACAGTTACTGCCGAATCACTTATTAATAACAGTAACAATTACTATGATTGTATTATAGGATACTTGATTAAATTTGTCAACTATTTTCTTGAAAATTTTTCCGCATATTTTATTAACGTATTTTATTAGTATATGCTCCTAAAACTTAATATAGCCCCAGTCATTTTCCAACAAGCAAACTTGAAGCAACAAAAAACCCACTCCGGTATCCAAACCAAAGCGGGCCATCACCTGCCGAAACCGCCATACATAAACAACCCAAGGCGGCTCAAAACACAAGCCGAAGGGTGTGCAGAGGGACCGGGCGCGGTCCCTTTGCGATCCTTTGCAAATATTTTAATAATTCTCCACTTTCCTCTCAAAGTAAGCTCTGGGATGTGCACATACCGGACAAACCTCAGGTGCCTCATCCGCAGTGTGGACATATCCGCAGTTACGGCATTTCCACCCAAGAGGAGCATCTCCTTTGAAAGTTTTGTCAGCTTTATAAGAGTCTAATAATTTCTGGTAGCGTCTTTCGTGAGCTGCTTCCACACGGGCAACACCTTCAAATTTTACTGCCAGCTCTTCGAAGCCTTCTTCTCTTGCTTCTTTTGCCATGCGTGCATACATGTCAGTCCACTCGAAATTTTCACCAGCTGCAGCGTCTTCCAGATTAGCGGCAATATCTCCGATACCGTGGATTTCTTTGAACCACATTTTTGCATGTTCTTTTTCCTGGTCTGCTGTTTCTAAGTAAAGAGCTGCAAGCTGCTCATAACCGGCTTTCTTGGCAGCAGAAGCGTAATATGTATATTTATTTCTTGCCTGGGATTCCCCGGAAAAAGCATCCCATAAGTTTTTCTCTGTTTTTGTTCCTGCGTATTTAGACATATGTAAATCCTCCTTGTTTTTACAAAATTTCCCAATTGGTTTGTTTAGAAAAAGAGACTTGGAAGATATACACTCCCAAGTCTCAGAATCACTTCTCATCTGCGGCTTGATATGAGCATGGAGATTGATTAACCATACTGCCCTTACTTATTAGCCAAAATATCTTTTCAGAAGACCTTCGAAAGCTTTGCCGTGACGAGCCTCGTCTTTTGCCATCTCATGAACAGTGTCATGGATTGCGTCAAGATTAGCTTCTTTTGCACGTTTTGCAAGGTCGAATTTACCTGCGGTAGCGCCGTTCTCAGCAGCAACACGCATCTCAAGGTTTTTCTTGGTGCTGTCTGTTACAACTTCACCTAACAGCTCTGCAAATTTAGCAGCATGTTCAGCTTCCTCGTAAGCAGCTTTTTCCCAATATAAACCGATTTCAGGATATCCTTCTCTATGTGCAACTCTTGACATTGCCAGATACATACCAACCTCAGAGCACTCACCCTCGAAGTTTGCTCTTAAATCAGCAAGGATGTCTTCGCTCACACCCTTGGCAACACCTACAACATGCTCAGCAGCCCAGGACATTTCGGATTCCTGTTTTGTGAATTTTTCAGCAGGTGCCTTACAGATTGGACATACCTCCGGTGCAGTTTCTCCTTCGTGAACATAGCCGCATACATTACATACCCATTTTGCCATTTTGCATTTCTCCTTTTCTTATATATGATTTAATTTGTTTTAATAATAGTAATGATTACTGTTTTAATTT
Source organism: Eubacteriales bacterium (assembly GCA_030524175.1). GTDB lineage: Bacteria > Bacillota > Clostridia > Lachnospirales > Lachnospiraceae > Blautia_A. The sequence continues at coordinate 32,370 of JAUNHC010000027.1, read as the reverse complement.
AACATATAAAATTGGACTTGTCAAGTAAAATTTTCAATTTCCTTGGTTTTTCAAACAATCTTCACAAATCCCAAAAAATCTCACGCTGTAGTCAGAAATCTGTCCCTTAAAGTCATTGCCGGCATTATCCAGAAAACGGTCAATCTTGTCGTTCTCCATGTCAATGACTTTATTACATTGTGTACACATGAAGTGGGAATGCTGTTCAGTCCTGCCGTCGAAACGGTCCACCCCTGCAAAGCTTGGAAGCTTTCTGATCTCGCCGATATCAGCAAGGAGAGAAAGATTACGGTATACTGTGCCAAGACTGATATTAGGGTAAATAAGCTTCATATTCTCATATACCACATCGGCCGTCGGGTGATCTTTCCTTGTCATGAGAAATTCCTTGATAGACTCTCGCTGACGGCTGTATTTCAGTGATGCCATCATATCTCCTCCTTTCTCTAATAATAATAATGGTTACTGATGTTAATATTATAAAATACTAGACTTGATTTGTCAACATTATTTTTTGAAAAAGTTAAACTAATTTTAGAGTAAGTGATCTCAGATAGCCCTGCTCCTTTTGGCGCCTGTTTAATATTGAGGCAAAACAAAATTCATTATACAAGTTGACTTTAACTAACTTTTATGATAATATAAAATAAGTTAGATAAAACTAACTAAGAGTAGAAGCAAAGGAGTACATTATGACCTGCAAAAAATTCGAATCTGTCATAGCTTATCATTGTTCCCCTGTTTTGATGGGGATGAAGCCTTCTAATCTTGTATCCTTTTCAAAAGAGAAAATGCCGGAGTTGCCGAAGCTTGCAGCATTATATTCAGAGAATCTTAAAGGTGAGGGTATCTGTATGGAGATTATCTGCAGTTGCAGGAGACATTATCTTGTCTTTGTATACCGTCCTGGGATGCTGGGAACATGTTTGCAGCAGATAGAGGCCAGAAAGCTTCTGAAAGCCCACGGTTATCCGGAAAAAGGAACACTGGAAGAAATGATTTCTTATTTGAAAAGCCGATTTGAGGTGAGCGAGGATTTCCCCCATGAGATTGGTCTGTTTTTAGGATACCCCACAGAAGATGTGGAAGGGTTCCACAGATATGGCGGGAATGAGTGTAAGCTTTGCGGATATTGGAAGGTATATGGTGATGTGGAAGCAGCCAGGCGGCTGTTTGCTGACTATGATATGTGCCGGGAATTTATATCTGCACAGATTCAAAAGGGATATTCAATTTTACAGGTTGTGGGTATGAAACATTTATGCAAGTTTGCTTCTGAAGAGATATATCAGGCGTCCCTGACGGAACGAAAGAGGGAAACAGCCTGACAATGATGAGAAAATCAGGAGGTCTTAGAAAATGGGCAAAGCAGCAGTGATTTATTGGTCATCAACAGGAAACACAGAGGCAATGGCACGGGCAGTGGCAGAAGGAGCGAAAGCGGCAGGGACAGAAGTTGATTTGATTGAAGTTTCCGATACAACGGCAGATAAGGCAGCAGTCTATGATGCACTTGCATTGGGATGCCCGGCAATGGGGGATGAAGTGCTTGAGGAAGGTGAATTTGAACCATTCTTCACAGAGCTTGAAGGTAAGCTTGGAGGAAAAAAGGTGGCTTTGTTTGGTTCCTATGACTGGGGTGACGGGGAATGGATGCGAAGCTGGTATGAACGCACGAAAAATGCAGGAGCTGAAATGTTACAGGACGAAGGTTTGACCGCCAATAATACACCAGAAGATGAGGAGTTGGAAGCGTGCAGGAAATTAGGCACAGCTTTGGTATAGAAATAAGATTTTGTGAAGGTGTACATAATCCTGGATAGATTTACGTAAGATGATGAAAAGCATAATTTCAGCAGGAAAAATGGCTGGAATTATGCTCTTTTATATACTAGGAAAGTACTCTATTTTGTTCTGACCAGAAGGTTATGACTTTCCTAGTATATAAAAACCCTCCGGGGGATGCACACAATGTGCAGAGGAAGGCTGCTTCGCAGCTGCACATTGGCGCACAAAGTGTACAAGTCCCTCATGAGTGAGGGATTCAGGGAGTTGAAGTGGACTTGTCCACTTTGTTCTTAGAACAAAAAATCAGAAAATTGCCTTGTGCCTAAAAGTCCTAGAACGTATAATAAGCATATCAAGACAGCAGGAGGGACTTATGAACCGGGAAGAAGCAGAACAGTACCTTTATTGTGCAATGTCCATAGGAGAGCAGCTTCTCGTCAGCGGTGCAGAGGTGGGAAGGGTGGAGGATACCATCCGTAGGATCTGTATGGCTTACGGTGCAGTGCGTGTTGATGTGTTTTCCATCACTTCCAGTATTGTCACCACTATGTACGAGAAGGATGCACAGACTTACACACAGACAAGAAGAGTGTCTGCTATGGCAAATGACCTTCATAAGCTGGATGAGTTGAACCGGCTGTCCAGGAAAATATGTGAGACAAGGCCAGAGCCGGATCAGATCAAGACGGAGCTGGACAAGATCATGAAGGGGCCCAGATATACGTTTACCCAGCAGTTGTTGATCTATGCCTTGATCTCCGGGTCCTTTTCTGTGTTTTTCGGCGGAGACTGGAAAGATATGCTGTCCTCGGCTGTAATAGGCATACTGCTGAAATTTTTTGAAGCTTTTGTAAAGAGAATGTCTGTGAATGGTCTGATTACCGCCCTCCTTTGTGCAAGTGTGGGTGGGTTCCTGGCAAATCTGGCTGTTTTGTGCAGACTGGGAAATCATGCGGATCTGATCAGTATAGGAAATATCATGCTGTTTATACCAGGTCTGGCCTTTACCAATTCTCTCAGGGATATGTTTTCCGGTGATACCATCACCGGATTGATACGGTTTATGGATTCTATTCTCTTGGCTATTATCATAGCCTTGGGATTTACCTTTGCAAATTTCCTCTTCTGAAAGGAGTACGTATTATGCAGACAGCAGTCCAGCTCACAGCTGCCTTACTGGGGTCATTTGGTTTTGCTGCGTTATTTAATATCCGCGGGGAAAAGCTTATCTTTGCCACTTTGGGAGGAGGACTTACCTGGGGGATTTATCTCGCAGTGGCATGTTTTAGTGATAATCCTTATCTGTGCGGGTTTGTAGCTTCGGTTTTGCTTACGCTCTATGCAGAATGTATGGCCAGGATCCATAAGACCCCTGTCACTGTGTTTCTTGTGGCGGCAGCCATTCCCCTGATTCCGGGGGCCGCCCTCTACAGAGCAATGAACTGTCTCATGCAGAAGGATTTTGTGGGTTTTGGAACGGAAAGCACGTATACATTGTTATTTGCTGCAAGCATGTCGGCGGGGATAACATTGACTACCATCACGTTCCGTATGGTTTGGAAATGGGGGCACCGGCAGAGAAGGCTGTAGAAATTTTAACAGGTCATGCTTGTCCCAACGTTGCCAAAATCCAGGATTTTTTAAGGTTTTACTGAGCTGAGGCGTTGACAATCAGGGCATTTAATGATAAGTTAGATAATAATAAGATAAAGGCTGTGAAGAGAAGAGTACATGTTGTTGTCCGTTACAGAGAGTCTCTGTTGGTGTGATGAGATACGGAGGGCACGTAGGAAGATGGTCTTGGAGCCGCGCACCGACTGCCGTGTGGCATAGGCTGCGATGGGAGCGCCCATTATAGCGCCGGGGTATCGGATCCTTTGAGTGGGGTTCTGTACCGGCAGAGGTCTGTTCTGTGAGGGACAGATGAAAAAAGGTGGTAACACGAAGCGGATGCTCTCGTCCTTTTACACATGTAGAAGGGGGGAGTTTTTTTATATTCCATTTTGTTCTGACAGGAATTTTTAATTCCCTTATGATATATAAAACTCCGGGACTGCATACAGCCGCTTTGATAATGAGTAAAGGAGATAAAGAGATGGACAAACAAAAGTATTACATTACAACAGCGATCGCTTATACTTCAGGAAAGCCCCATATAGGCAATACCTATGAGGCTGTGCTTGCTGATGCCATAGCACGTTATAAAAGGCAGCAGGGATATGAGGTGTTTTTCCAGACAGGTACTGACGAACACGGTCAGAAAATCGAGCTGAAGGCTGCAGAGGCAGGCATTACACCTAAGGAATTTGTGGATAATGTGGCAGGTGAGATTAAGGGGATCTGGGATATGATGAACACATCCTACGATAAATTCATCCGCACCACAGATGAGTCACATGAAAAGCAGGTTCAGAAGATTTTCAAGAAAATGTATGCCAAGGGTGATATTTATAAAGGACATTATGAGGGGATGTATTGTACTCCATGTGAATCCTTTTTCACAGAATCCCAGTTAGTGGATGGAAAATGTCCAGATTGCGGACGTCCTTGTGTGCCTGCACAGGAAGAAGCATACTTCTTTAAAATGAGCAAATATGCTGACAGACTTATTGAACATATCAACACCCATCCGGAGTTCATTCAGCCGGAGTCCCGTAAGAATGAAATGATGAATAATTTCCTCCTTCCGGGCCTGCAGGATCTTTGTGTATCCAGAACTTCCTTTAAGTGGGGAATCCCGGTAGATTTCGATCCGGGACATGTGGTTTATGTATGGCTGGATGCTCTCACAAACTATATTACAGGAATCGGATATGAATGTGACGGGGAGAGCTCAGAGCAGTTTAACAAAAACTGGCCTGCTGACCTTCACCTGATCGGTAAAGATATTATTCGCTTCCATACCATATACTGGCCAATCTTCCTTATGTCCCTGGACCTGCCCCTTCCGAAACAGGTATTCGGACATCCCTGGCTCCTGCAGGGAGACGGAAAGATGAGTAAGTCTAAGGGAAATGTGCTCTATGCAGATGAACTTGTGGACTTCTTCGGTGTGGATGCTGTGCGCTACTTCGTCCTTCATGAAATGCCCTTTGAAAATGACGGTGTCATCACCTGGGAGCTGATGGTGGAACGCCTGAATTCCGAGCTTGCAAATACTCTTGGAAATCTGGTTAACCGTACAATTTCCATGTCTAACAAGTATTTCGGCGGCGTGGTGGAAAATAAAGGCGTGGCAGAGCCTGTAGATGATGAACTGAAAGCCTTTGCCCTGGAGGTACCGGGTAAAGTGGAGGCAAAGATGGAGAAGCTGCGGGTTGCCGATGCCATGACAGAGGTATTCTCCCTGTTCAAAAGATGCAACAAATATATTGACGAGACAATGCCCTGGGCTTTGGCAAAGGATGAGGCCAAGGCGGATCGTCTTGCCACAGTGCTTTATAATCTGGTTGAAGGAATCTGCATGGGTGTGACTCTGCTGGAATCCTTTATGCCTGATACTACCCAGAGAGTCCTTGCACAGTTAAACGCTGAGAAGAGAAGCCTGGAAGACCTTAAGACCTTTGGCCTTTATCCCTCAGGAAACAAAGTGACTGAGAAACCTGAGATCCTCTTTGCACGTCTTGACATAAAAGAGGTGATGGAAAAGGTAGAAAAGCTTCACCCGGCCGTTGCTGAAGAGGAGCCAAAAGAGGATGAAAATGTAATTGACATTGAGCCTAAGGCTGAAATAACCTTTGATGATTTCGGCAAGCTTCAGTTCCAGGTGGGAGAGATCATCGCCTGCGAGGAAGTGAAAAAGTCCAGGAAGCTTCTTTGCTCCCAGGTAAAAATCGGAAGTAAGGTACGTCAGATCGTTTCAGGCATTAAATCTCATTATTCAGCCGAAGAGATGGTTGGAAAGAAGGTTATGGTAGTCACAAATCTGAAGCCTGCCAAGCTTGCCGGAATCATGAGTGAAGGCATGATCCTCTGTGCCGAGGATGCCGAAGGAAACCTGTCCCTTATGGTTCCTGAAAAGGATATGCCTGCAGGTGCTGAAATCTGCTGATGCTATCGTATCATTGACTTTTTCATGTGTTTATAGTAAGCTGGAAGAAATAACAGGTTGTAAAGGAACAGGTGCCCGCATGCGGGAGAATAGGGAAGCAAGTTACACTTCACGGTCACGCCGCTGTATAGGAGGAGTGCAGCTTTATAATGCCACTGGGAAACCGGGAAGGCGAAGCTGCATAATGATACCTTAGTCAGAAGACCTGCCTGTTTCTGGTCAAGAGGTTACGGATGATAGCTTGCTTGCATATTATGTATACTTGACGATAGGAGCTGTCTGTCCGTATGGATCGGCAGCTCTTTTGTCGTATACACAGAGGACGGCTGCTTTCCGGGAGGTGAAAGATGGAAGAACAAAAGAAAAGCAATAAAAAGGCTTTGATCGCAGTAGTGCTTTTGATCGCGGTAATTACTGTTCTGTTTGGCGTTTACCAGATTACGAAGGAGAAAACTACGGCGGGTGACAAGAACATCAAGGTAGAGGTGGTGTATCAGGACGGCAAAAGTGACAGCTTTTCCTTTCATACTGCACGTGAATATTTGGGAGATGTGCTTAAGGATGAGAAACTGGTGGAAGGCGAAGATGGTCAATACGGCCTTTTCATCACGTCTGTCAACGGCGTTCCAGCAGATGACGGAAATCAGGAGTGGTGGTGCCTGACAAAGGGCGGTGAGCAAGTGAACACCTCCGCAGATAAGACTCCTGTAAAGGACGGAGATACGTATGAACTCACATTGACAGTGGGTTATTGATAAGGAGAGTGCCATATGAAAATTCCCAGGCATAACAGCATGAAGGTGATATATGTGGTGACAATGGGGCTGTTAAGTACAATTCTTCTGTTGGGGCAGATTGGAATTGCGGCTCTTCCTAATATTGAACCGGTAACACTTCTGGTCATTATTTATACACTTGTCTATGGAAAAAAGGTGTTTTACATCATCTATACTTTTGTTTTTATGGAGGGGCTTGTCTATGGATTTGGAATCTGGTGGGTCAGCTATCTTTATATATGGTCGATCCTTGCGTTGATCGTCCTGCTTATGAAGAAGAATGAATCCATTGTCATTTGGACAGTTCTGGCAGGTGCATATGGACTTTGTTTTGGCTTCCTGTGCGCATTCCCCTACTTTATCTCAGGAGGTCCGGGGGCAGGGCTTGCCTATTGGATAGCAGGGATACCCTATGATATCACTCACTGCATCGGAAATGTAGTGATCACAGCCATATTGTTCAAGCCGGTATATAAAGTTTTGAAAAATCTGCATAACTCACAGATGGTATATATCCGGGGGACAGGGAAATTACCCCTTGACAAATCATGGGAAAACAGCTTATAGTATAGGAAATAAAAGGGAGTAGCTGGCACAGTTGTGTTTGCGATGTCGTCAATCCCGACAGGCGGGCCGCCTGTCCGTATCGTGATGAAACAGCGAGACTTTTATTGCATGTCTGCGTGCAATAAAGGCCTCGCTTTTGTTGTATGACGGAAAATTTTCAGGAGACTGCCTTTGGTTGTGTTGAATATTGTTTTTGTGTAAAAGATACAATCATAGGTATACACCGGCATCCGGGAGGGTATCTTGTAAATAGGAAATGCATACAGGCGTCAGGCATGTAGACAAATCCATAAGAAAAGGGGAACCAGGCTATGAAACCTTATTACAATTCAAGTGCCGCTGAGGTACGAAAGCAGATGAACGGAAGTCTCAAACCGCTCACTGACGATCAGGTGAAGGAGAATCAAGAGAAATACGGATTTAACGAGCTGGCAGAGGGAAAGAAAAAGAGTACCCTCCAGATATTCCTGGAACAGTTTAAAGATTTTCTTGTTATCATCCTCATTTGTTCAGCAATTGTCTCCTTATTTCTGGGGGAGGCGGAAAGTGCAGCTGTAATCCTGGTTGTTATCACCATGAATGCTATTTTAGGAACTGTACAGACCATCAAGGCAGAGCATTCCTTAAACAGCCTTAAAGAACTGTCCGCACCTAATGCAAAGGTATTGAGAAACGGTATTGTGGTAGAAGTACCAAGCCGGGAGATCACAGTGGGAGATGAGGTTCATCTGGAGGCAGGTGATTCTATTCCGGCAGACGGAAGGATAATTGAAAGTGCCAGCATGAAGGTGGACGAGAGCGCCCTCACAGGAGAGAGTCTGGGTGTGGACAAAGTCAGCAAGCCGCTGGCAGGGGAGCTTCCTCTGGGAGACCGCAAAAACATGGTTTACTCCGGAAGCTTTGTGACCTATGGGCGCGGAACATATTTAGTTACAGATATCGGCATGAATACAGAGGTAGGCAAGATTGCCAGCCTTCTGAAAAATACATCCGAAAAGAAAACACCACTTCAGATAAATCTTGACCAGTTTGGCCAGAAGCTTTCCATTATCATACTAGTGCTCTGTGCAGCGCTTTTCGGGCTTCAGGTCATGAAGGGCGGAAATATAGCAGACGCCTTCCTGTTCGCCGTAGCCTTGGCTGTGGCTGCAATACCTGAGGCATTAAGCTCCATCGTGACGATCGTACTGGCTTTCGGAACACAGAAGATGGCCAAGGAAGGGGCTATTGTACGTAAGCTTCAGGCTGTTGAAGGCTTGGGCAGCGTATCAGTGATCTGCTCTGATAAGACAGGAACCCTGACACAGAATAAAATGACAGTTGAGCATTACTATGTGGACGGACAAGATATTCCGGAAAGTAAGATCAATCCTGAGAATCCTCTTCACAAGCAGATGCTCCGGCTCAGCATATTGTGCAATGACTCTACAAATATTGACGGCAAGGAGATCGGTGACCCAACGGAGACTGCACTCATCAACCTTGGTGACAAATTGGGTGTTCCGGCCCAGCGTGTGAGGGGTGCATATCCAAGAATCAGCGAAATACCTTTTGACAGTGACAGAAAGCTTATGTCCACATTTCATCACCTGAGGGATGGTTATACCATGATCACTAAGGGTGCTGTTGATGTTATGCTTGGCCGTGTAAAATATGTACAGAAGAACGGTGAGCTTGTTCCTCTCACGAAAGAGGATATCAGGAGGATCAGCGAAGCCAATAATAAGTATTCCATGGAAGGACTCCGTGTCCTTGGTGTGGGCTATAAGAAGTTTGACAGAGAAAAAGAACTGGTGCTTGAGGATGAAAACGATCTGATTTTCCTGGGATTGATCGCTATGATGGATCCGCCCCGTGTGGAAAGTGCGGCAGCAGTTGCAGACTGTATCAGCGCCGGGATCAAGCCTATCATGATAACCGGTGACCACAAGGTAACAGCAGCCGCTATTGCCAAGAGGATCGGTATTCTTAAGGATCCGTCAGAGGCATGTGAAGGTGCGGAAATTGACAGTCTCAGTGATGAAGAATTAAAGAAGTTTGTGGAGCATATATCAGTTTATGCCCGTGTATCACCGGAACATAAAATACGTATTGTACGGGCATGGCAGGAAAAGGGCAATATCGTTTCCATGACAGGCGACGGTGTGAATGACGCCCCGGCTCTCAAGCAGGCTGATATCGGCGTGGCAATGGGAATTACAGGAACAGAGGTTTCTAAGGATGCATCTTCCATGATATTGACAGACGATAATTTTGCTACCATTGTCAAGGCCGTGGAGAACGGACGTAATGTTTATGCCAACATCAAACGGGCGATCCAGTTCTTGCTTTCCGGTAACTTTGCAGGTATTCTGGTGGTCCTTCTGTCATCCCTGCTGGGCCTTCCTGTACCTTTTGCGGCAGTACACCTTTTGTTCATCAATCTTGTCACTGACAGCCTTCCTGCCATCGCCCTGGGTCTTGAGCCCCATAAGCATGATGTGATGAAGGAAAAGCCCCGCCCCATGAATGAGTCCATTCTTACAAAGACTTTTTTGTCCAGGGTTGCTGTTGAGGGCGCTGTTATCGGTGCAATGACCCTTATAGGGTATTATATCGGCTACAGTGCAGGAAATGTGAATTTGGCAAGAACAATGGCATTCGGAGTGCTGTGTCTGTCCCGCCTGGTACACGGATTCAACTGCAAGGCCAAAAAGCCTATTATTTTTACAAAGAAGTTCTTCAACAATATTTATATGCAGGGTGCTTTTCTTGCCGGGTTCTTACTGCTTACAGCAGTTCTTACCCTTCCTGCCCTGAGAGGTATGTTCTCCGTGCAGACTTTGAATATGTCCCAGCTTTTCACAGTATACGGATTGGCATTTCTCAACCTGCCTGTTATCCAGGCGCTGAAAGCACTCCGCAAATAAAAAAATGGTTCTTTCATGAAATCATACAGTAACGCTGAATGTTTACTGGCATATAATTCCCCGGCTCCGCTGCTTGACGGACGCCGGGGAATTTCCTATACTATAGAGAAGACTTATTTGGGGCGACAGGACAGGCAAGCCTGAACTGTTACTATTTACGGACAAAGGAGAAGAGGGATGGGCGGAGAATTCAGCCATTTTGATGACAGAGGCAATGCAGTGATGGTAGATGTGTCGGAGAAAAACATTACCTCCCGCACAGCAACGGCTGTGGGAAGCATCTATGTGGGCAAGGAAATTATGGAGGCTGTCACAGGAGGAAGTGTGAAAAAGGGAGATGTGCTTGGAGTGGCACGTGTAGCCGGGATCATGGGAGTAAAACGCACCTCTGACCTGATACCCATGTGCCATCCTCTTCCCATACAGAAATGTACGGTGGATTACGAACTGGATGAGTCAGAAGGGGCGGTCAGGGTTTATTGTACTGTGAAGACTGAGGGAAAGACGGGCGTTGAGATGGAGGCCCTGACAGGTGTGCAGATCGTTCTTCTGACTATTTATGATATGTGTAAGGCAATTGATAAGCATATGGTAATGTCAGATATCCATCTTGTAGAAAAAAGAGGGGGAAAAAGCGGAAACTTCCGCTATGAAGACAAATGATTGACCGTTGTGGACGAAATATAGATTACCTGCGTGTTTCAGTGACAGACCGCTGCAATTTAAGATGTATTTACTGTATGCCGGAAGACGGTGTGGAGCTGGTGGACCGTTCTTTTATCCTTCAGGAGCCTGAGATTGTGCGGATATGCAGGGTAATGGCAGAGCTTGGAATACGCAAGATCAAACTTACGGGAGGAGAACCCCTGGTTCGCGCCGGAATACCTTCTATGGTGGAAAAACTTAAAAGCCTTCCCGGTATTGAAACAGTGACCCTTACAACTAACGGTATTTTGCTGAAAGAGCAGATGGCCGCACTTGCGGGTGCAGGTCTGGACGGCCTGAACATCAGCCTGGACACAGTGAATCCTCAGTGCTATGAGAAAATAGCACGCAGAAACCAATTGAAGAACACCTTAGAGGCCATAGAGGAGGCGTTAAAGTATCCCCAGGTTTCGCTGAAGATCAATTGTGTGCCTCTTGGCATAGAGGAACAGGATTTGTGCGGTGTGGCGCAGCTGGCGGAGAAACATCCCATCCATGTGCGGTTCATAGAGATGATGCCTATCGGTTATGGCAGAGAATTCACCGGAATGCCGGAAGAAGAGGTGGTACGTGTTCTTGAGCAACGTTTTCCTCCTCTTATACCTTACCAGGGGGAACGGCTGGGAAACGGTCCGTGTCATTATTATACTGTTGAAGGATTCCAGGGGAAAATCGGATTTATCAGTGCAGTCAGCCATAAATTCTGCGGGGACTGTAACCGGATCCGTCTGACTTCACAGGGATTTTTAAAAACCTGCCTTCAATATACTGCCGGCAGAGATCTGCGTGCAATAATCAGAGACGGAAAAACAGATGAATATTTAAAAGAGGCTATTTTAGAAGCGCTTTCCGAGAAACCGGAGGGACATGCTTTTCTGGAAAAAGCCCGGGTGGACAAGACAGAAAAGCTGTGTATGTCCCAAATAGGAGGTTAAGGTATGAAAAGAGTTGTAATCATCACTTCCAGCGATACAGGATACAGTGGGGAACGGGAGGACTTAAGCGGACCTGCTGTGAAAGAAATCGCAGAGAAAAACGGCTATGAGGTAGTATCTATGGAGATTTTGCCGGATGACAGGGCAATGCTTTCTCTCAGGATGGCAGAAATTGCGGATAAGAATGAGGCGGAGCTGATCCTCACCACAGGGGGAACAGGATTTTCTCCCAGAGATGTGATTCCGGAGGCTACAGACGATGTGACAGAACGTAAGGTTCCGGGGATACCGGAGGCGATCCGTGCATACAGCATGACAATCACGAAACGCGCTATGTTAAGCCGGGCTTCGGCAGGTATAAGGAAGAAAACCTTGATCATTAATCTGCCCGGAAGTCCGAAGGCAGTGAGGGAAAGTTTAGAATATATTATTGATTCTCTTGGCCATGGGATTGAAATAATGACAGGAGAAGCCGGGAATTGTGCCCGTAAATAAAGGGAGGAGTTATCGATCATGGGGAAAGTGACAGCAGTATGTACCAGCGAGGCCAAGGGGACACAGAAGAAAAATGTCCATCAGGCCGAATTTATTGAGGATTGGGGTATTAAAGGGGATGCCCATGCAGGAAAATGGCACCGTCAGGTAAGCCTTCTTTCCTATGATAAAATTGAAGCCTTCAGGGCAAGGGGGGCAGAAGTGGAAGACGGAGCTTTCGGGGAGAATCTGGTGGTGGAAGGATTTGATTTTGCCAGGCTTGCTGTGGGTACGCGGTTCCGCTGCAATGAAGTTGTCCTGGAGCTTACCCAGATAGGAAAAGAGTGCCATAACGGGTGTGAAATTTTTAAAAAGATGGGTGATTGTATCATGCCGAGAGAAGGTGTGTTTACAAAAGTGCTCCACGGCGGAATTATCCGTGAGGGAGACGAGATGACAATTGAGGGATAGGAGACATACTATGATTTTTGAGACACATGCACATTACGACGATGACGCTTTTGATGAAGACAGAGAAGAATTATTGGCATCTATGATAGAGAACGGAGTGGGCCGGATTGTAAATGCCTGCGCATCCATAGACGGGCTTTCAGATACGATTGTACTCATGGACCGATATCCGTTTATCTATGGGGCTATAGGTGTCCATCCCGATGATGCAGACAAGATTACCCGGGAAACCCTGGATGAGATACGCCGTCTTTCCCGTCATGAAAAAGCAGTAGCCATAGGTGAAATCGGCCTGGATTACTATTGGCATAAGGAAAAAGAAGAGCACCGCATACAGCAGGACATGTTCCGCGCCCAAATGGATATTGCGCGGGAAGAAAAGCTGCCCTTTATGGTACACAGCCGGGATGCAGCTGAGGATACCCTTAAGATTGTGCGGGAGTATGTGACAGAAGGGATGTACGGAGGTATCATCCATTGCTTCTCCTACGGAAAGGAAATAGCCAGAGAATACCTGAATATGGGATTACATCTGGGAATCGGCGGTGTGGTCACCTTTAAAAATGCCAGAAAGCTTAAAGAAGTGGTAGAATATGCTCCGTTGTCCCAGCTTGTGCTGGAGACAGACTGTCCGTACCTTGCCCCGGAGCCTAACCGGGGAAAGAGGAATTCCTCTCTGAATCTGCCCTATGTGGCTCAGGCCATTGCAGAGATAAAAGGAATTTCTGCTGAGGAAGTCATTGCCGTGACGGAGGACAATGCAAAAAAACTGTTGTTACAAAATCGGCTCCCTTTTAACCCCGACATCGTATAAACTTTATATGAAAGCCAAAAGCCGCAGCACGAAGAAGTGCACCATTGAAAAACAGCCAGGTTATGAAGTTTTTAGTTTTCATAACCTGGCTGTTTACATAAGAAAATAAGATTTACCCACGTTTTAACTGCACAGTTTCTTATTCGTAATCGTCGTAGGAATCGTCATACCCGTCGTAAGAATCGTCATAACCATCGTAGGAGTCGTCATACCCGTCATCGGTATCATCGTAGCCGTCATAGGAATCATCATTTGAATCGTCATAGCCGCCTTCATTGGAATCATCATTTCCATCGGAATTGTTATCTCCCGAAGTGCTGTCCGATCCGCCGCTGTTCTCACCTGATGCACCGGAATTTAACTGCTCGTAATACTGCCAGGAATGTATGGATTCTGTGTCTTCCACATAGTTTCCGGTAGTTTTGTCAATCATATTTCCATCGTAGTCAAATTTGACATTGAGCAGATTAGTATTGGTAGAAGGCTTTACATTCATTGCCATAATTTCTTGGAACTTACTTTTTAGATTAGACAGCGTAAATTCTTCCCCGATGACTTCGCGGACGCTGTGCTGGGATGCAAGCTCTTCCGTATAATCTTCCAGCATATATGGGCCATAATCCCCGGTTTCATGATTATAGTGCATAACCAGCGGCTTTACCTCCGGAGAGATTATTCTTACGGAAGTGACGCCATTGAGGACAGTTTTCTCAATGGTAAATGACGCCATGCCTCCCAAAAGTTCAGGAAGCTCCTGCTGAGTAGATACAAAATTACCCAGAGAGTAAAAGATAAGCATTTCATTTCCCTGGTCATCTGAGAGCCTTCCGTAAGGCTGCAGCACGTGAGGGTGTCCTCCGATGACAACATCCACTCCCTGCTGCATCAGAAAGGCGGCCCATTGTTTTTCATATTCATTAGGCATGGTTTCATCCTCGCTGCCCCAGTGCGCAACAAAGACAACACAGTCACTTGCCGCCTTGGCCTTTTCAACAGCGGCAGCCACCTTTTGCTGGTCAAAGATATCTATCATATATTCCCGGCCTTCTCCTGCGCCGGAATTGTTGGTTCCGTATGTATAGTCAAGAAAAGCGATAGTGATACCGTTAACCTCCATAGTCTTGACTGTATCTGCGTCCTCCTGAGTCTCATGAATGCCTAAAACGGGAATGTCAGGATATTTGGTACGCCAGAATTCAAGGGTCTGGGCCATATTATCATAGCCGTAATCATCAATATGGTTTGTGGCAGACTCTATCACATTAAATCCTGCCTTGATAATGGCATCGCCCACTTCCATAGGAGTGGCGAAGGACGGATAGGAACTGACAGCACTGTGATCGTTGGTAAAAACAGTTTCCTGATCGATCATGGCAACATCAGCCGCCTGAATTTCATCCAGCACATGAGTGTAAATATGGTCATAATTCCAGTCGCCTGTCTCGCTCTGTCCCGATTCGATCAAGGAACCATGATACAGGTTATCACCTACAGCAATGACATCAGCCGTAGTAATCTGAGGGGTATTAGCCGCCTCCTCAGCCTTCTGCTTCTCCAGAGCCGCCGCTTTGGCGGCTTCTTCAGCAGGCTTACGGATCATATTGTAATCCATCTGATGAAAGATCAAAAACATAATCGCCAAAACCACAACAGAACAGATAAGACTGATCCTGGAGTTATTTCTTTCTTTATAATTCAAGGGTATATTATCATTTTTTTTCATTATTTTTTCCTTCGTATCATAAGGCCTTGCCATTATTGGTATAACATACTGCAGCGATTAACTACTCGCTCTACGGCTCCTGATGGAACCTGCTTGACCTGAAGGTCAATCAGTAGCGATTAACTACTCGCTCTACGGCTCGTAGTTAATCTTCATTATAACAAATTATACTATCTAAAGAAAGATTATTTAAAAAAAAATACTTTGTATATCAAATTAAATTAGTGTATAATGAAGGAAAGCTACGAGCCGTAGAGCGAGTAGCTTTCCGCTACTGATTGACCTTCAGGTCAAGCAGGTTCCACAAGGAGCCGTAGAGCGAGTAGCTTTCCTTAATAACGGTAAGGAGGATCGGTATGAATCATTATGATACGATTAATGAAGTGTTGGTAAATTTATTTAATGAAATTATGGATATAGAGGAAAAAGCGCTGATCATCTCCGAATATAAAGATATCTCGGTCAATGATATGCATATCCTGGAAGCAATAGGTATCCGGGAGGCAAAAAACATGTCCACAGTTGCACGTTCATTGTCCGTCACTGTGGGTACTCTCACCATAGCCATCAATAATCTGGTAAAGAAAGGCTATGTCCAGCGTGTACGCAGCCAGGAGGACCGCAGAGTAGTCCTTATCTCTCTTTCTCCAAAGGGAGAGAAGGCTTATTACCATCACCGGACTTTCCATGACAAGATGATCCTGGCTGTTTTGAAGGACTTGAACACACAAGAAACAGAGGCGCTGACAAATGCACTTTTAAAGCTGCAGAAATTTTTCAGGACCTATTTGTAAGCCGGCAAAAAAGAGGTACTGCCCGAAAGCAGTGCCTCTTTTTTGTCAGCGGTTTTTTCGTTTTTTATGTATTTTTCCAATACCGGGAACTGTACAGGCCCGATTTCAAGGATCTTTTGATGAAATTCTTTCAAATCAAATTTGTCCCCTAATTTTTTCTGCTGTGAGGTTTTCAGATCCAGGAAATTTAAGTAACCCCAGTAGTATTTGAGATAGTTTGCAGGGGTTTCTACAATATACTGGTAAATTTCCCCGGCCACAGCTGCATCTCTGATTCCGAATGCGCTCAGGAAATCAGCAGTTCTGGCGGAATTCCATCCTCTGTAATGAATCCCGATATCCAACAGGGAATATATACACAGATTGACACTTCGGTTGAGCCATGCCAGGCGGGTTACATCAGCGGCAGAGGGATCATTCATCAGGGCTGCCGCATAGCCGTAAGCATAAGATTCCACATAGGTAGCCCAGCCTTCTACATAACCGCTGGAATCAATGAGATAGCGGATATGGGACGGATCCTGGCGGCCGAAGGAAACAGTCTGGTACAGATGCCCTGGAAATCCTTCATGGGCTAAGGTGGTGAATAATTCCAGGTTAGAGCTTCTTCCGGAACGGTTAATATAAATTACATTAGGACTTCCTGTATCCAAGGGAGGTGTCAGATAAAAAGCCGGACTTAAATACTCTTCCATAGACTCATGTACATATCTGATCTCATATGGAGTTTCCTCGATTTCCGGGAAGTCGCTGCCCATCTGTGACTGAAGGATTTCCATGATTTTTTCCGGCTCTGTTGCAGGCAGATCAGCGCCACCTGTAAGCTTTGTCAAAAGTGACGGCTGTTCCCGGAGCATAAGGTTAACCTCTTTGCAGTCATCCATCAGCTGCCGGGTAAGTCTTTGCTCAATTTGTTTAACAGGCACATAAGTTCCAACCTTGCTTTGCAGGAGATATAAGTAATACTCCTGCCCCCCTTCGAAGGCTGCCAGTCCGCGGCTGCTTTTTCCTGTCCCTCTCAGCTTTTCCAGCCCGTTTATCAGATCCTGATAGGCAGGTATGACCTGGTCAAAAAGAATTTCTTTGTGACGCTTTGTAAGCTCTGCAATGTCCTTTTCATTAAATTTCCCGTAGTCCGTCAGTTTTTGCTGAAAAATTTCAAGCATATAATTGGAATCAGGATTTTCAATAAAAGCATTGCACTGTTTTAAAATCCTGTCTAAAGTAGTGTCACTCATGAAGACACCTGCCTCAGACTTTTTTTGTTCAAAAGCCAGAATGCTTTCAAAATAAGGCTTAACACTGGAGAGCAGATTGAGATAATCCGCAATATCCTGGTCTTCATAGAAGGCATATTCTGCCAGCAGTACAGGAAGCTGGGCCTGGATCCCCAGACTTGGGCCAAGGACCTCCTCCAGAAGATAATTATCACCAAGTGAACGCTGTGTATGGAAGTACAAAAGAAGCATATCCAGAGTAAGCTGATTGTCCCGGGAAAGTTTGGAATAAGAAAATCCTTTCAGGGTATTTTCATATTCTTCACAAAGCTTATATGTTTTTTCCATATCCGTATCAATGGTCCCTAAGCTTGCCTCCGGCCTGGAAATTCCCTGCTTTTCCGGGTTGGCAAGAGAATAATGCAGGTTCAAGGTGCTGCCGGAAACCTCACGCTTAAAAATATCTTCTGTAAATTTTTCAAATTTC
Organism: Eubacteriales bacterium; assembly: GCA_030524175.1. Taxonomy (GTDB): domain Bacteria; phylum Bacillota; class Clostridia; order Lachnospirales; family Lachnospiraceae; genus Blautia_A. The sequence continues at coordinate 14,659 of JAUNHC010000027.1, read as the reverse complement.
GCATTTTCAGAGAATACATGGTTGGTAACATAGCCAATACTAATACCGATAACCAGGGTCAGGCATAAAAAAAGGGCCGCCCACATAGGCTTCCTGGATTTTGGGAATTTCAAGGACATAGGATATCCTTTCGGCGTGTACCTGTTTTTACTATCTTATTGGAAAACTAGAGATTGTATGCTATTATGAAAAAAGAAACTGAGTAATTAATTGGTATAATGCCGGTGTCAGGAGGATTGCTGAAAATCCTGTATACTGCGGGAAGGATGCAGCAGCGGGGGATTTATTACTGGGGAGACAATGGGACAAACTGCCATAAAAATACATTTGGAAAAGGAGAACAATTATGTCTGAAATTTATGATTTAGCTATACTGGGAGCCGGTCCTGCCGGAATTAGTGCTGCTATTTACGCTGCACGGGCCAAACTGCATACCATATGGCTGGAAAAGAAATTTGTGCCCGGAGGACAGATTAATGATACCTACGAAGTGGATAATTATCCGGGAATGCCTGGAATAACAGGTATGGACTTGGGAGAGGCCATGGGTGCTCATGCCCAGAAGCTGGGAATTGCATCTCAGAGGGAAAATGTTCTTTCTATTGAGGACGCAGGTTCAGAAAAAATCATACGGACCAAAAAGCATGAATACAGAGCCAGAACACTTATCCTGGCTTTTGGAGCTGCACACCGCCATCTTGGGATTCCCGGTGAGGAAGAGCTGAGTGGTATGGGGGTATCCTACTGTGCTACCTGCGACGGCGCTTTTTTCAAAGACAGAGTGACTGTAGTGGTAGGCGGAGGCAACGTGGCAGCGGAGGATGCCATTTTCCTGGCACGTGTGTGCAAAAAAGTATATGTGGTACACCGCCGTGACGAAATGCGTGCGGACAAGGTGCTCCAGGAGCGTCTGTTTGCCTGCGGAAACGTAGAGATGGTATGGGACAGTGTTCCTCTTGAAATTCAAGGCCAGGATCAGGTTACAGGGCTGAAAATCCGTAATGTAAAAACAGATGAGGAACAAGTGATCCATACTGACGGAGTATTTATCGCAGTGGGGATTATCCCCAATACACAATTGTTTAAAGAAATTGTTAAGCTTGACCAGTCCGGTTACATTGTGGCAGGAGAAGAAGGAATCACAAGTACCCCAGGAATTTTTGCTGCCGGAGATATCCGTACCAAAGCACTGAGGCAGGTTGTGACAGCAGTGTCTGACGGCGCCAATGCGGTCTCTTCCGTGCAGAAGTATCTGCTGACACAAGAGAAGTAGATGAGAAAAGTGGGCACCCTTTAAGTCATTTTGTGACTTTCAGGATGCCCTTTAAGTTACTGTTTCATATGCCTTAGTTCTGTGAATTTATCCTACGTTCCTTTCTTAAGATGTTTCTTGAAAATTTGACAAATCCAAAAACATGTGATACTATACACAAACACTTAATACGATGTAATAATATCGTAATAATTTAAAAACAACCTATCAAAGGAGTGTATAGAATCATGAAGAAAAAATTAATAACATTTATATTTACTTTAGCAATCTTCGCTGCGGCTGGTCCTCAGACTGTATTTGCCGGGAAGGCGGATACATCCGGATCAGCCGCAGCCCGGTCAGGCTCTGCCGGCCAGACGGGTTCCAGTGTCAGTGCTTTCAGTGACAGGAGCGGGACTTCTAATGCAGGAGATATGTTTTCTGATGGTACCCAGGAGGGTGATATCAGCGCTCTGGCCAATGAACTGGTAAAGCGTACAGAAGAGGAAGCACAGAAGTATCAGAAGGAACAGGAGGCAGCAAAGAGGGCCGCAGAAGAAAAGGAAGCTCGGCGTAAGGCAGAGGAGAAAAAACGAAAAGCAGAGGAAGCAAAGAAAAAGGCCGAGGAAGAAAAAAGAAAAGCAGAGGAAGAGGCAAGAATCGCAGCGCAGAAGGCAGAGGAGGAACGTCTTGCCAAGCGTCAGGAGATTGTGGATTTTGCTCTGCAGTTTGAAGGAAATCCCTATGTGTACGGGGGAACAAGTCTTACAAACGGTGCTGACTGTTCCGGGTTTGTGATGTCTGTGTTTCAGGAATTCGGATACGAGCTGCCCCGTGTGGCGGCGGCACAGTGTGACGCATCGGCCAAAAAGGATGTGAAAGATATAGAGCCGGGGGATTTGGTGTTTTATGGCGATTATGGAATTGACCACGTTGCTCTGTATATCGGCGGCGGTCAAATCATTCACGCCAGTACCTCTGCCACAGGAATAAAAATCTCCGATTACGATTACCGTCAGCCAACTGCTGTTGGAACATACGTAGAATAGTCGAAAAAAATAGAAGTTTCGACATATTGCACAAAACCTGTCTTTGAAATGTGGATTGTACAAATTCACATACAATAACTTTCCACATTTTCAAGATGGGATAAACGTTGAAAAATAAAGTTATACACAAAGTTATCCACATTATCCACATGGAAAGGATGTGGATGACCAGATTTACATAATAATTTTTTAAACAGATGTTCTGGTTAAATATAATGAATCTACAAAAATCGACAAAAAAATAAGAAATTCCCTTGACATTTTCAAATTCTAAATATCATAGAATATTTTCATATAAAGATAAAATTCTGGTATCATTTATGCTATTTTCAGAAAATATTTACGGATGAATACTGTCAAGATAAGATTGACCGGCTCTGTCAATGACGGAAAGAGTCCTGCATTGTCGTAATAAATATAAAAAAACTTCCATCGCCTCAAATGTTGTATTTTGGCGAAGGAAGTTTTTTAATTATCCACTATTCTGTTTCATTCTCTTGATTACCTTCAGTCTGGTGAATTCTTCACGTTCTTTTTCCTCCAGGGCATTAGTAATGTCCTTGGTCAAAGTTTCAAACTTGGGTATTGTTATATTTTTCAGCGCGTTAGCCCGTTTCTGCGTCTTTTTGATATTGGCAGCCAGCCTGATGGCGGCATTCTCAACCATAGACAGGCGGATGGACAGCTCTTTTACACGTTCAAATGCAGCCTTGGCTTCATCCAGGGACATTTTCGTGCTGTAGTAGGCATAGGTCGGACGATTGCTGGTTTTATCATATTCTATCAGCGGAATTTCCGTTCCCATAACACTTCTGGTTTTGATCCGGATAGAATTTTCGATAGGTACGGTATAGGAAATCTGCTGGACAAAGGCAATGCCGATTTCCATATTAGCCTTCTGAAGCGCCGCATAAGCTGTACGGAAGGTTTCATCTATCTGGGTCTGGATATCCTTGGCCTGGTCGATAAGCTCCATCAATTCGCGGATAAGGATGTTACGCTTCTTATCCATCAGCTCAAATCCCTGCCGGGAAAGAAGCAGTGAATTCTTAGCAAGAATGAGATTCCCCTTTGTGGGAAAGGTATTAGGATCCATGAAATCACCTCACTTTAATTTCCGGTCTGCCCCAGCGGTCCTGAAAAGGCTGCCGCCGGACATTTAGCGGACGGTTTCCCGGTAATATTGGTCAAGTACTTTAGTGTCAATTCGGTCAAGTTCTTCTCTGGGAAGTAAACCAAGAAGCTCCCAGCCCTTATCAAGTGTTTCGGTGATAGTTCTGTTCTCGTTTTCTGCCTGGCCCACGAATTCTGCCTCAAAGGCTTTTCCGAATACAAGGTAACGTTTGTCAAGAGGAGAAAGTTCGTCCTCTCCGATAACAGATGCCAAGGCCCTGGCATCCCCCACCTTAGCGTAGCAGGAGAAAAGCTGGTTTGCCACATCCTGGTGGTCAGCCCTTGTAAAGCCTTCCCCGATACCGTCCTTCATAAGACGTGACAGTGAGGGAAGTACATTGATGGGCGGGTACACAGCCTGGCCGTGCAGTGCTCTGTCAAGAACAATCTGTCCCTCTGTGATATATCCGGTCAAGTCAGGGATCGGATGAGTGATATCGTCATTAGGCATCGTGAGGATGGGGATCTGAGTAACTGATCCGCTGCCTCCTCTTACAATGCCCGCGCGTTCATACAGTGTTGCAAGCTCGCTGTACAGGTAGCCCGGGTATCCTTTTCTGGAGGGGATTTCTCCTTTTGAGGAAGAAACTTCACGCATAGCCTCACAGAAGGATGTAATATCTGTTAAAATAACAAGAATATGCATTCCTTTTTCAAAGGCCAGATATTCTGCTGCTGTCAGTGCGATTTTCGGTGTGAGAAGACGCTCAACCACAGGGTCATTGGCAAGATTAAGGAACATGACAACATGGTCTGAGGCTCCGCTCTCCTCGAAGGTTCTCCGGAAGAATTCAGCGACATCGTATTTTACACCCATGGCGGCAAATACAATGGCGAAGTTGTCGTTGGAGTCTCCGCCCAGAGATGCCTGCTGTACGATCTGTGCTGCCAGCTTATCGTGGGGAAGACCGTTGCCTGAGAAGATAGGAAGCTTCTGCCCGCGGATCAAGGTGGTGAGGCCGTCAATGGCTGAAATACCTGTGTTAATATAATTTCGCGGATATTCACGGGTTACCGGATTCAATGGCAAACCGTTGATGTTGAGGCTTACCTCAGGGGTAATCTCCCCAAGGCCGTCAATTGGCTGGCCGATACCGTTGAAGGTACGGCCCAGTATTTCAGGGGAAAGACCGATGGTCATAGGGTGTCCGGTAAGACGTGTGTGTGTGTTTCCAAGAGACATATTGTCTGTGCCCTCGAACACCTGGATCACAGCCCTGCCCTCATAAATTTCTACAATACGGCCGATTTTCTGAGTTCCGTCATCCATACGGAATTCTACGATTTCCTCGTAGGAAGCATTTTTTACACCTTCCAGAACTACCAGAGGGCCGTTTATTTCGCTTAAGCCTAAATATTCAATTGCCATTATAAACTTCGCCTCCTTAGCCGTTTCTTTCTAATACATTGTTATAGAAGTTATCAATATCGTTTTTGTAATCAGCAAATCTGTCAAGCTCTTTATTGGACACATCATATTTAATGGAGATAATACGTTCAAAGATATTATCCTCCTTGAGAACAGATACTGGCATGCCTCTGTTCACAAGTGCACGGGCTTTCTCATAAAGGTAAAGGATGATCTCCATCATTTCAAACTGTTTTTCCATAGGTACGCAGGTATCCTCAGGATGGAAGGCATTTTGCTGCAGGAAACCAAGACGGATAACTCTTGCAATTTCCAGAGTGAGCTTCTGGTCGTCAGGCAGCACATCACTTCCAATTAATTTTACAATTTCCATCAGGGAACTCTCCTGGTTCAGGATCGCCATGATCTGATTTCTGTCAGAGACAAATTTAGGAGATACGTGATTCCTGTACCAAGGGCTTAAATCCTCAAGGTACTCACTGTAGCTTGTAAGCCAGTGGATGGCCGGAAAATGCCGGGCATAGGCAAGGGACTTGTCAAGTCCCCAGAAGCACCGAACAAAACGTTTTGTATTCTGAGTCACAGGCTCGGAAAAGTCGCCGCCCTGAGGGGAAACAGCTCCGATGATAGACACAGAGCCTTCCGTTCCGTTTAAATTCTGCATCATACCGGCACGCTCATAGAAAGCAGAGAGCTTGGAGGCCAGATAAGCCGGAAAGCCTTCTTCCGCCGGCATTTCTTCCAGACGTCCCGACAGCTCGCGGAGGGCTTCTGCCCAACGGGAGGTGGAGTCTGCCATAATAGCCACATCATACCCCATATCACGGTAATACTCTGCAAGTGTCACACCTGTATAAATGGATGCCTCACGGGCAGCAACAGGCATGTTGGAAGTATTGGCGATGAGGGTAGTACGGTCCATCATAAGATTGCCGGATTTAGGGTCGATCAGTTTGCTGAAATCCTCCAGTACCTGTGTCATTTCATTTCCACGTTCACCGCAGCCGATATAAATGATGATATCGGCATCTGACCACTTGGCTATCTGATGCTGCGTCATGGTCTTGCCGGTTCCGAAACCTCCGGGTACGGCTGCAGTACCGCCTTTGGCAATAGGGAAGAGCGTATCAAGAATACGCTGTCCGGTTATCAGAGGCACACTTGCAGGAAATCTCTGATGCGTGGGACGGGGAATACGGATGGGCCATTTCTGTGCAAGGCACAGCTCTTTCTGGCTGCCGTCGGTAAGCTCTATAGTTACTATGGGGTCAAGGATCGTGTAGGAGCCATCAGGTACTGTGCTGACCACTGTTCCCTCCGGAATATTCGGAGGAACCATAGATTTGTGCAGGATAGAGTCTGTTTCCTGTGTTTCTGCAATAATAGTACCGGGTCCTACCACGTCGCCTGTCTTTACAGTTATGTGTACATCCCATTTCTTATCAGTGTCCAGGGAATTGACACTTACACCTCTGGATATATATTTGCCCGAGGATTTAGCTATTTCCTCCAGCGGGCGCTGGATGCCGTCGAAAATGTTATGGATGATTCCGGGTCCTAAGATAACGGAAATTGCATCGCCGGTCCCCACAACGGTTTCACCCGGCTTCAGCCCTGTAGTTTCCTCAAAAACCTGGATAGTGGTCATGCCTTTTTTCAGGCCGATGACTTCACCTACCAGCTTCTCAGGTCCTACATATACCATTTCTGAAATTTTGAACCCCGGATCGCCTTTCAGGTAAATGACAGGGCCGTTTACACCGTAGATAATGCCTGTTTTACTCATGGTTCAGCCCTCCGTCAAATTTGAATTCTTTACGCATTGACTGGAATATCTCAAGGAAGGAATTATCAATGAGGATATTTTTACTTGGGATCATAGCTTTGATCCCGCCCATAAAGGACTCTTGGGAAATTTCAATGGGTGCACCTGTTCTCGCAATGAGAGAGTGAAGCTTGGAACTGTCTGCCGGGGAGATATAAATATAAAGTTCATCCTTGCCTGCGAAATCTGTGGCTTCTTTAATTTTGCGGCAAAGATAATCCTCATATTGCTGCGTACCCATGAACTGCTCAAGACGGTCCTTTACCTCAATAAACAGTTTTTCCTTCAGTTCATTTTGCTTTATGGTCCAGTTTCGTTTGATCGTAAGCTGCTCAGCGGAGAGCGCTTTATTGATTTCCCGGCGGGCATTCTCGGCCTCGGCCTTGACCTCCAGCTCTGCGCTCATCCTTCTGGTTTTTTTATGTTCATCCAGCATTTGTTGTAAGGTTTTTTTGTGCTCTTCTAATGCCCGGGAAGCCTCCTGGCGTGCCTCTTCCACAGAGACATCGTAAAAATGCTGCAGTTTTTCTTCAATAGTCATATTACCTCCAGTGGCGCACCTGTCTGCGCCTACATTCAGGGACAGGGAACGGATTCCCCTTCACCTGACTATAGTTTTAGTCCGATTGCCTCGTTGACATACGAAGTGATAAAGTCCGGTTTGCGGCCAGTACCATGCCTGTCAGGGATTTCGATGATTAAAGGCGTTTTATGGTGGAGCTTCACCTCGTCCACGATTTCAGGAAATTCTCTGCCGAATTTCTCAGTCAGCAGAATGATCCCGATTTCTTTATTTGCTATGGTTTTCTCCAGAGCCTCTCGAAGCTCTTCCCGTTCATGGACAACCACGCCTTCCACACCAGCCAGTCTCATCCCTGTATAGGTATCAATATTGTCGCTGATCAAATACATCTGCATCTTATAACTGTCCTAAGATCATGAAGGAGATGATCAGTCCATAGAGGGCAACACCTTCTGCAAGACCTACGAAAATCAGGGACTTACCAAGGATACTCTGATCCTCGCTGATGGCACCGAGAGCTGCACTTGCCGCACTGGCAACGGCAATACCACCACCGATACAGGAAAGTCCGGTTACGAGAGCTGCTGCGAGATAGCCCATACCTGTTGCCAGACCGGCATCCCCGCCGGCTGCTGCTTTAACAGAGGAACCGCCGGCGAACATCACTGCGATGGCTACCAGCATGGTGCCGAAGAAGAAAAAGGCGTTCACACCAAGAGCTGTTTTATAGCGGCCGCGGTTTTTCTGGCCTATGAGATAGTAACCGAAGGGAAGGATAATGCTTAATACAAGTGCTGCTGCTAATACGATTTGTGTTAAAACTGTCATGATAAATGACCTCCTTATACTTTTATAAAATATAATTACCTATTAACCTTTTTTGAACGGAACGGCTCAAATTTTCGCCCGTTTCCTTTATAAAAGCGGCTGAAAATCTCATAGTATTCCAGACGAAGAACCTGTATACCTACGATCAGACCTTCCATACCGCAGACAAACAGGTTGCCCAGTATGACTACAAGCCAGTTCAGGCTTCCGCTCTCAGCGCCTGCAAGCATGAGTACAACCTCCATCATGGCTGCATGACTGACAGCAAATGCACCGATACGGACAAAGGAAAGAGTGTTTGAAAAATAACTCAGCAGGACTTCGAACATTTCGAATATTCCCTGGACAATAAACATTCCTTTCTCTTTCGGCATGATTTCTGCTTTTTTCTCCACCAGGTTGGTGAGAGGCTCCTTGAAGAATATCAACAAAAGGGGAACCACAAACATGATGCACAGAACTGCGGCTCCGGGCAGCTTATGGCCTGACAGGAAAAGGGCGATCACAACAACCACAGACCCGTAAAATACAAGCCCTGCCACTGAATTGGTGTCAAACCAGGTTTTTTCCACATCCTTCATTTTCCATGAATTTATAATGTTGAAAATCATACAAAGAAGGATTATGCACATACCGAAACCAATAGCAATGATAAATACAGTATTCAGTTTTCCTACAAAAGGTACGGTCATCATGTTATTCATGGGGCGCAGCCAAATGGCTGGTATCACATCCTCAAAACCGAATATGCTGCCGAACATGAAACCGAAGATGGTGGAAAAGACACCGGCACAGCTTATAATGCCTGCCAGATCAATATGCTTGAATTTGTACAGAAGGAATCCGCCGATAAACAACAGGAGTCCCTGCCCCACATCCCCGAACATTGCGCCGAAGATGAAGGAATAGGTGATCGCCACAAACCAAGTGGGATCCAGTTCACCGTACGCCGGCAGTCCATACATTTTCACATACATTTCAAATGGCTTGAACAGCTTAGGATTTCGAAGCTTCGTTGGGGGCTGTTTGTAAATATTATGGTCTTCGTCCTCAATGATACAGAAGAGATGGTCATCATCTTTAATATCATGCTGGAAAGCTCTTGCATCCCGCTGAGTCATCCACCCGCAGAGAATGTAGAAAACATCCCTGTCACCGTGGGTACAGGCTGCCAGCTTGCGCACGTCAAAATTGCTGGAAAGCTGGGAAATGGCTTCTTTGGCCGATACAATATCCTCCTGATTGTCAGTGAGGAATTTTTTCCATGATGACTTATTGGCGGAGAGGGCGGCATTGCTCTTTTCAAACTGGGTGTTTAAATGCTCAAATGCTTCTTTTGCAGTACCGTCGTAATTGTCAGGTATAAAAATACGCTCAAAATGCATGGAAGAATATACAGCGTCGATTTTATGGGTTTCATGCTTAGGCACAAAATAAATGCCCCAGATATATTCGTCATCTTCCTCGCATTTGATGAACATAGTATCCAGATTATCGTAAATGTACTTCTCGAATTTCTGGAAATATTGTTTCTCTATCCGTCCGAAACGGTAATGGATAAATTCAAATTTCAGGATGGAAGAGACGTCAAAGTTCACATTACGGAAAGGCCGGATTATCCGCAGGGCTTCCACAATGGCGGCATGTGCTGCCTCCAGTTCGGCTCGGGCATCGGCAATCTCCTTGGCTTGTTCCTTGATACGGCGAACAACGGATAATGCCTCTTCGATATTCATCTGCTTAGGCGGAATCCGTTCCGGAGAGTCCAGTTCCTCATAGAAGCTGCTGATACTGTTCAACGCTTCCTTATAAGGGTTTATTTCCAAAAACGGCGACAGGTTTTCGACCGTAGTCAGCTCAGACAGAGCATTTTCCAGGTGGATTTCATATTTGGATAAATAGGTGTTGACCACCCGGTCAATATCCGCTTTTGGCCCGGTTATACTTAAAAACTTCATTTTTTCAATCACGTTGCTACCTCCGGGTTGTTAGTTGTTGCGAATATAACGCATAGCCTCGTCCGGAGCCACACCGTAGCGTACACACTCTATGGCAATGGTCAGACGGTTTACTTCATGTTCTTTATGGTACAGGTAGGAATACATCACAGCTACGGAATATGGGTCCTTACGGGCCTCGCGTTCCAGCGTGTCGCGGAGGATATAATTATAAAATTCCTCCAGGTTTGCCACTGTGAGCTGCTCATATTTCTGTCCATAATAGGTTTTCTGAAAAATCTGCCTTGCTTCTTCGTTTGTGGAAGAATCAACAAGAGCATTGATCTCTTCTTTTTTCAGCTTATAATTCATAGGGATCAGCAGCGCGTAGATGCTGGCCGGATCCATATGGAAATACCGCTTGGAACGCTGGATAAACTGCAGGTTCAGCATATCAAATTTCTCACCATAGGCCTTGGTGATCTCTGCCAGATCATTGCCGCTGAACAGTTTCTTCCGGATATTCCAGATTTGGGTAAAATAGTATAGATCAAGTGCCATACCATAATCAAAAAGCAAAGCTGTTTCATGCTCCTGGATCTTGGACAGGGGGCCGTAGAATTCATTGCCCTTCAGGGCATTGATAAATTCTTCCATGTCAGCGGAGGCTGCCAGGCGGTCCACATCCAGTTTGGAATGGAGACGGAAAAAATCACGGTACGGAGTAATATCTACCGGGTCTGTATCACGGTGGTCAAAAAGATTGGTCATAATCTCCTTGAGCACACGGATTTCATAACGTTTCGAATAAAGCTCCAGAAATTTCTTCTGCTCCGGGTTGGCAAAATGATAAATACGGGAAAAATCACCAAAAATAGATTTTTTTAGCAATTTTTCAATATCGCCCCGGTGTATGTCATTCTCATCCAGTGAAGACCATGCCTGGATATACTCAGGCATCCGCTTAAGATATGACACTACCTGGGTTACGTTGGGAAGCTGGATGATTTCCTGAAGCTGAGCTTCCGTGACCAGCCTGCTCTGCATGGCGCGGATTTTTGTGGAAAGTCCGCTGTAAGAGAGAACACTTCCCATTCATAATCACTTCCTTTCCGGTTCTTAGGTTACAGCTTTAATATTTTTTGGAATAATTCTTCGGAAAGGCTTTTATGGTTCTTTTCATAATATGAATCAAGGGCAGAAAACGTAGTCTCCGTTTCCTTACGAAGAGCCGTAAGCTGAGTGTCCTTCTCATGTTCCAAGCCTGCACGGATTTTTTGTATCTTGGCATTGGTCTCTGTCTCGAGAACTGCGTCAAAATCCTTGCACTTCTTTTCCATTTCCTCAGAGAGAGCTTTTTTGGTTCTGTCCGCATCTTCCATGATACGTTTGGCGGTGATTTCGATTTCTGATAACTTGCTAAGTATCTGCTCCATCTGCACCCTCCTTATCGTTAATAATCTGTCCCTATATGATACACCTTTTTATTAAAAAATACCAACAGAAAATATTTTATTGTGTTAAAAATTTGGTTATCTTCATTAAAATCAAGGAACACATATGAAACTAAACCTACATGTATGCTGATACATACTTTACTGAACATAAAAATCCATTGTTTTGTGCCTGCACGATTCCCAAACTGCCGCCCCTTTTCACTGTCCGGGACTTTTAGATGAAATGAGGAATTGAGGATTGCGGTAAATGTGCAAAACGTGTATATTGTAGATATTGATTAAAAAATGGAGGATATTATGAGATTAAGGAATATTCCAGGGGCCAAGGATGCAATTTTGGAAAGCCCTTACGTAATTTTGGAACCGGAAACCCATAAAGGGACCTGGGCTGCCGCCTTTCCGTCCAAACAGCCTCTTCATATAGAAGTTGGAATGGGTAAAGGACGGTTCCTCATGGATATGGCACGGCTTCACCCGGAAATTAACTATGTGGGTATAGAGATGTATGACAGTGTTCTGCTGCGTGCATTACAGAAAAGAGAAGAATTATCCCAGGCAGGGGAATCCTTGAGCAACCTGTATTTTATGTGTGTGGATGCCCGTCTTCTCCCGGAAATATTTGTGAAAGGCGAAGTAGATAAAATTTATCTTAACTTCTCCGATCCCTGGCCAAAGGCACGCCACGCCAAGAGACGTCTGACATCCCGGCAGTTTCTGGAGAGATATGACAAAATACTGGCGGAAAAGGGAACAGTAGAATTCAAGACGGACAACAGAGATTTATTCGAGTTTTCGTTGGAGGAAGTGAAGGAGGCAGGCTGGAATCTTTTAGCCCACACCTTTGACCTGCATCATGACCAGGAAATGGTAAAGGGAAATATTATGACAGAATATGAGGAGAAATTTTCTTCCATGGGCAATCCCATATACAAAATGGTCATTTCCCGTAGCTAATCCCCTGATCCCAGGGTGTTGATTTGATGAAGTAAGTGACGAAAGAGTGCTGGGGCATAGACTACTGGGGCACAGACTGCCGGGGCAAAGACTGTCTGAGAAGGACTGTCCCTGCCCGGCACTCTTTTCCTTTTCACAGCATATAATAATATAAGTTTAAATGGAATGCGCTGTCCCGCATTCCGGGGAGCAGCCCATGAAGACATCCAATCGTTTAAAGACTATGATGACACAGTTCAGCTACGAACATAAAAAACTGGACAGCCACCTGGTGCGAGTAAAGAAATCCGCAGATGAACTAAGCAAATTACTGGATAATATGACACCAAAAGAAAAAAAAGATGAAAAAAAATAAAAAAATTTCAAAAACCCTATTGACTTTTATATACTTCATCCCGTATAATAGCTTTTGCGTCAAGGGAACAAATCCAAGACCTAAACAAAAGAAATAAGCGCCTTTAGCTCAGTTGGTAGAGCACCTGACTCTTAATCAGGGTGTCCAGGGTTCGAGCCCCTGAAGGCGCATTGAAAAGCACTGTTTTTGCGGACAACGTGATTGCCGCGGGGACGGTGCTTTTTACTCTGTGTAAATGAAGAGACAATTCTTATTTTCATCTTTGCCAATCCCTATATTTGCTTCCAATCCCCATTTCATATCAAAATTGATAAAAAGGAAATCAATATCCATAATAGTAAATTTGCTGTAAGTTTGAGATAATAACCATACAAAAGTTGTGCACAATAAATAATACGTTCTTGGATTCGCCTTGGCTCTCCTTTCACAAAACTGAGCACCGGGAAATTCCGAGAGCACATAATAAAAAACAGGAGAAGAGGAATGGAATTATTCAATGATATTATGACAAAAATCAATTCCATTGTCTGGAGTAATGTGTTGGTGGTGTTATGTCTGGCAGCGGGAGTGGGTTTTACTGTATGGATGAGGTTTCCACAGATTAGGCTCTTTAAAGAGATGTTCCGGCTGTTGTTAAAGGCAGACCCTGACAGTAACAGTGGAATTACCCCCTTTCAGGCCTTTGCCACCACAGTAGGGTCCCGTGTAGGAATGGGCAGTGTGGCAGGAGTTGCCACAGGAATTTTCTTTGGCGGCCCCGGCGCTGTATTCTGGATGTGGGTTTTGGGACTTTTGGGAGCTGCTACTGCTTTGATGGAATCTACACTGGCACAGGCTTATAAGACAAGGATAGACGGGGAGTATATTGGCGGCCCGGCAGTGTTTATTGAGAAAGGATTAAAAATAAAACCTTATGCAGTATTGTTTGCGGCGGCAACTATCCTGGGACCGGGAATCTTAATGCCTGGACTTCATGCAAATTCAATTGCCAGTACCTTTCAGAGATCCTTTGGGACAGGAATGATAACAGGAGGTGTGATTCTGTGTGTGTTTCTTGCCGTGGTAGTATTTGGCGGAGTAAAGAGGATTGGAAAGTTTGCAGAAAAGGCAGCGCCTATTATGTGTCTTGTGTATATGCTGATGGCGATTGGGATTGTAGTTCTGTATGCACGGCAGATTCCAGGAGTATTTAGCCAGATTTTTAAGGCGGCTTTTGGAATGGATGCAGTTTTTGGAGGTATTGCTGGTTCTGCCATTGTATGGGGAGTAAAAAGAGGTGTTTACTCAACAGAGGCGGGGCAAGGTTCAGGAGCTATTGTTTCTGCGGCTGCGGAGGTAAGCCATCCGGCCAAACAGGGGTTGGTCCAGGCATTGTCTGTATACATAGTTTCTTTTATTGTATGTACCTCTACAGCAGTTATTTTGCTTTTAAGCAGCTCTTATAATGTAATCAATGAGGCAACAGGGGAAATGTTAGTAGAATATCTGCCCGGAAGCCAGTATGGAGTTGGATGGACGCAGGATATTCTAGAGGCTACTTACGGTTCGCTTCTTGGCGGAAAATTGTTTGCGGTGATTATTGCGCTTTTTGTGTTTACTAGTCTCATTGGCTATGAATACCAGGCGGAGAGCAATGTGATTTATTTATTCAAAGGTAAAAAGGCTGCTGTTTGGGCCATGAGAATTATTTTTGTGGTTTCTACCTTTTCAGGCGTTTTAGTTAATGCAGATATTATATGGACCATGGGAGACACAGGGGCAGGAATGATGGCCTGGCTGAATATTATAGCAATTGCGTTACTGTCTAAAAAAGGTGTTGCCATATTTAAAGATTATGAAAAGCAGAAAAAAGAAGGCCGTGACCCTGTTTTTCATCCGGAACAGTTTGGAATTGAGGATACAGAGAACATTTGGCCGGATACGGAGCTTTAAATTGA
>JAUNHC010000002.1 GCA_030524175.1 Eubacteriales bacterium | reverse complement strand
AGTTGGTTCTGGCGTCACCGTCGGCTCTGGTATCTCAGTCGGTTCTGGGGGTGCTGTCGGAGATATGGTTGCTTCCGGCATTTCAGTCGGCCTCGGAATTATCGTTGACTCCGGTGTTTCCGTTGGTTCTGGTGTTGCTGTTAGCTCTGACACCGTTATGGGTTCCGGCGTTACCGTTGATATTGAGAACCCTGTGGACTCCACTGTTTCCGTCTGCACGTTTACGGTTTCATCCTGCCTCCCATCATTTACTTCTCCCATTCCGCAAGTACATGGATTTCCCAATACAGCGGGCCGGAAGGCACATTCCGGACAATGGTCAATTATACCGTCTCCGTCTGCATCCACGCAATTATGGTCGCAGGGGATTTCGGGCTGTGCCTCTCTATATCCACAGCAAGCATCGTGTTGACTGCCGCCGGGGTATACTATCTGTTCACTGGATTCGTTGAGCATTGACGTTCCATCATCAAACAACTCCTCACAGTCCCCTTCAAGGAAGGATTCTTCCTGGAAAACATATATTACTTCTTCAGCATTGGCCCTCGTCGTAGTCACAGCAGAGGCCAGAAGTGCTGCGGACAGGAACACCGGGATTTTTTTGTTTGCCCGGTGATGAACTTTCATAAAAATCCCTCCCCCTATTTCACTTCCAGTACGGTTTCCATATTCGCACCGTTCATTGCAGACAAGTCTACAATGCTGGCGGTGACAATTTTCAAGGTAGCGGGATATTCTCCTGCTTCCAGTGGTCGGGACAGGCTCGCTTTCGTGATGGCTTCTCCCGGCGGAACCTGTTTGGACTCGTAAAGCACTTCCCCCGAATCCTTCAAAACAAGCTGAAACGTAAAGTAACAGGGGTTTCCTTCCGGATTTGAAAATGCAACATCCACATCCGTCTGCCCTGCAGGTATATATATTTTGGGATATCCGGGTAAGGTTATATTTTTATTATCCGGGTCGCCTTTCGGCGCCTCCGGGATTTTGCCGTCCCAGTCTCCCGCATTTGGGTCAATGTCCGGACTAGCCGGGTCTGTCTGAGAATCTACAGAGGCCGACTTGTTTCCAATCCACCCTCTCTGATAAGCCACCGCTCCTATGCCGCCTACTACAATCATACCTGCAAGCGCGCCAATCATGATTTTCTGGCGAATAACCGCTTTTTGAAGCTTTGCCGCGGCTTTCAAGGCATCTGCAGATTTTATATTTTTTATGTCAGGCGATGAATTGTCCTCGCCGTATTCCTTTTCTTCCTCACTCATAATAATACGAACCTTTCCCAAACTCTTTATATACTTACTATAAAAAGCCCTATAAAATGCTAATTCTTTAAAACACAAAAAAACTGTCCGCTAAAATTGCCGACAGTTTATGTACAAAAACAAGAGCAAGATAAAACACTTATTCCTGCATAATAAATAATACGGCAACTGGCTGTCATAGTCTCTCAACGTTAGACCCTATAGCTTTGTGTCACTGCCTTTCGACAGGTTTACTATTATCGAATATTTGATTTAATTTGTATTTTAAGTATATACCGCACTCCCTATAATTGTCAACCAGAATATGACCAACTTTCATTTTTTGTATATTTTACCGGTTTATTGCCTTGAAAAACGTCAGTTTGCCATCTTTTTTATGCACTTCACACAATTTTCATTTACTGTCTATATAATTTATCCTAGCTGATACCATTAAGCTTCTGGTACAAATCCTTTGCATAGCTGTCTGTCATACCGCTTACAAAATCAGTTACAAGCAGAAACCTTAAATACAGCTTTTCCGCATCATTGGTACAGTTTCGGGCGTACAGATGATAAATCTGGCGGTAATTCTCAGAGATAAGGGACACAAGCTTTTTGTCCAGCATTTTAAGAGGAATCTCTGTATCATAATTCATGATAGCCGGTACAAAACGGTCCATAAGAAAATCAAGGATCGTGCCCGCAGACACTTCCATCTGCAGTATAGGCTTTGAGAGAAAAGCATACTGAAAGGCAATATCTCCCAGGGCTTTTATCACCCATTCACCATAGGTATGATAAAAAAGATCATGCTTCCAAGTCCCGTCCATAATAGAGACATAGTTTGAGGTAAATCCGGATGTTGCACAGAAGATCAAAGCACTTTGCAGGCGCACCAGGAAATTCTGCACAGCATAAAGCTGAGGATTTTCCACTTCTCGTTTCATGGCATTGTCAAACTGGTGATCCAGCATTCCCACAGGATCCAGCCTGGAAATATCGCAGAATGAATCATCTGCTTTCTTCTGGGCCTTTACCAGCTCTTCCCGCAGCTTTTCGTAGGAAATACATCCCTTCTTAAACGCATCCTCTATATCAGCAGTCCTGTATGCAATATCGTCTGCTGCCTCCAGAATATATGTGAGAGGATGACGCACTCCCTCTGTTCCCATTTCTGTGGAAATCATCTCATAAAGGGGCTGTTCTGCATAGAAAAATCCCATCTTTTTATCTTTAATATCACCGCTCTTTGGGTTAATATTCTCAGAAGAAACCGGATATTTAATGATTGTATTGAGCAATGCATAGGTAAGATTCATACCATACTCATTTACAAGAAAATGCAGCTTGCTCACCTGCCGCAGTGCCTGGGCATTTCCCTCAAAATGATAAAAATCTTCCAACATCTGCCCGGTAAAAAGTTCTGTCACAGGCTTATCCTGAAACCTCAGTTCACCCATTTTCCGTAAAAACCAGTCACGGATCGCCTCCTCCCCAAAATGGCCGAAGGGCGGATTTCCCAGATCATGGATCAGGCCTGCACACTGCAGGATATCACAAATGTCGGACTTAGTCTGTAGATTAAATGACCCGTCAATTTTATTTTCAATTATATACTGAGCAATATTCTGTCCCAGCGACCTGGCAAAGGATGACACCTCAAGGGAATGAGTCAGCCTGGTGCGGATAAAATCACTTTTATCCAAGGCAAAAACCTGTGTCTTATCCTGTAGCCTTCGAAAAGAAGAACTACCAATAATCCTATGGTAGTCCTTCTCAAATTCACTTCTCAGATCACCGGAACGGTTACTGCTGCTCTTTCCATAATTCCCCGGACGTTTTGGGGAAAGCAATCTGTTCCATTCCATATTGATCACTGAATTCCTAATATATTTTTTACAGCAGAAGGCATGTCTGCGGCATCTACAACACGGTCATGAAGTACAGGAGCAGTACGGATCTCCTCCACAGCTTTAGGCACCGCAATGTCTGACATTGATGACAAAGCATCCACAAGGCCAAAATCATCCAGTCCCTCATAACGGTCGGAAAGTGCATTCATCACACTTCTTGTAAATTTATAAGGGCTTGCCGTTGAGGCGATTACAGCAGGCGCCGTATCCCCGGTCTCACGGAGGTATTTCTGGTATACTCCTGCTGCCACTGCCGTGTGTGGATCAATGACATAGCCTCCCCCATAGTAAGTGGCGCTGATGGCTTCTCTTGTCTCGCCCTCGCTGCAGAAATTTCCGTAGAAATCACTTAACTGAGCTTTCATATCTTCTGTGATGGAGTATTCTCCGCCCTGGCTGAGAGACTGCATAAGCTCAGCGCATTTCTTGGAATCATCCCCTGTCAAACGGTAGATCAGGCGCTCCAGATTACTGGAAATGAGAATATCCATGGAAGGTGAGCTTGTAAGAATAAACTCACGTTTTCTGTCATAAATACCTGTACGGAAGAAATCATAAAGCACTCTGTTTTCATTAGACGCACAGATAAGTTTGTGTATAGGCAGACCCATCTGCTTTGCATAATAAGCAGCCAGAATATTGCCGAAGTTTCCGGTGGGCACTACCACATTGATTTCCTGTCCGTCCTTGATCTTGCCGTCCCGTACAAGGCTTGCATAAGCATAAACATAGTATACGATCTGGGGAACAAGACGTCCGATATTAATGGAATTGGCAGAGGAAAACTGAAATCCTGCCTCATCAAGCTCTTTGGCTAATACCCTGTCATTAAACATATTCTTGACTGCTGTCTGTGCATCATCAAAATTTCCGGTAATACCCACAACATATGTATTAGCACCCTTTTGTGTCACCATTTGTTTTTCCTGGATGGGGCTGACACCGTTCTTAGGGTAGAATACAATAATCCTTGTCCCCGGCACATCGGCAAAACCTGCCATTGCGGCTTTCCCTGTATCACCGGAGGTTGCGGTCAGAATAACAATCTCATTCTTAGCCTGGTTCTTCCTGGCTGCAGTTGTCATAAGATGAGGCAGAATGGATAAAGCCATATCTTTAAAAGCGATGGTGGCTCCGTGGAACAATTCCAGGAAAAACGTACCATTGGCTTCATGGATCGGTGCAATTTTGTCTGTATCGAATTTTGAATCGTAAGCCTTATTGATACAATCCTTTAACTCTTCCTCTGTGAAATCTGTCAGAAAGCGGCTCATCACTTCATAAGCAGTCTCCTGGTAGCTCATCTGCGCCAGCTTCTCCACAGGCACATCCAGCTTAGGGACAGCAGTGGGCACAAACAATCCTCCGTCTTCAGAAAGACCCTTCAATATTGCCATGGAGGCGGTCACTGTCTCTTCATTCCCTCTTGTGCTTTTGTACAATACCTGCATTGTTATTCCTACCTTTCTATATTTCCTTTATGTAATGTATAACCTAAATAACCCTTAAGGTATCTGCTTGACCTAGCGGTTAATCTTCATTATATCATGGGCTTTAGTAAAATACCATAATAAAATAATGGAATACTTTCAGCCTTTTTTGTGGATTTTATATAGAAAAAACTGTACAGGAATTCTCCTGTACAGCCTTTTCAACCCCTTATTCCAAGATGTCATTTTTCACCATCTGGACTGTATTATCATCTGTGTTGTTTTTGTCTTTATCCTTTTCTGACTTTTTGTCTTTTGAGGATTTGCTGTCTTTGTCGTCAGGGTATGTGTAAAACTCATGGACGCCATACTTGAATAATTTCTTTAAGTCCTTCTCAAACCATGATACATTGTGCTCTTCAGCGGCAGATTTTTGGATAAAGAAAAGTGCTCCTTCTGAATAGTCAACGCCCTCCAGAGCCTGCTTCACAGCTTCCTTTGTCAGATCTGATACTGTGACCTGACTGATGCGGCCGTCGTAGGTAGGTGAGAACTGAGGCACTCCGTTGGAGTATTCCCACACCACTTCTGTGACTGTGTTGGGGAACTCTTCATTTCTCACGCGGTTCATGATAACATTTGCCACCATAGTCCTGCCCTTGATATCTTCGCTGCCGGCTTCTGCCTCCACAATACGAAGGAGTGTGTCGTAGTCTGAATCTGACATGATCTTCGGTGTCTCTGCCAGACTGATGGACTTGGAATCCAGATCATTCACTGTGGTTTCCATGGATGAGCTTACATTAAACTCTGTAACTCCGCCTTCCACAGTCTTTACGCGCTGTCCCACCATCACTGTCTCACAGGATGTACCAATACGCTTCACTGTACTGCCGGGCGTCGGTGTCTCCCTCACTCCCGAAACCACCCCGGCAATGCCCGTGGGCAGATAACCTTCTGCTGCCTGCGCAGTTCCCGAAGAAGCGGATACCCCGGCATCTTCCGATCCCGCAGCGGCATAAACCTGAGTGTGGTCGCCGTTATCCAGAACCTTGGAGCCAATGGCAATGATCACTGCCAGCAAAGCACATACTGTGAGGAACACAAAACTATGTAAGGAATCTCCTGCTGTTTTTGCGTTGCTCACGCGCTTCCTTGTGCGCTGTAAATCTTTTTCATTTTTCATGCTCTTCATTCCTTGCGTTTTTATTATTTTTTCTTTTCATTCGTTCTTTGTTTCGTAATAATTCTGTAATGTATAAGAAAATTATATTTAATACGCGGTAATATGTCAAGCTATTTTTGTTTATTTTTCCATAATTTGCCAATACTTAAGACAAAAGAATGTCTGAAATCAGCTCTGGCAAGAGGCTTCTCCCCTGCAGCCGCCAGCTCTCAAGCTGAATCAGAGAGATACTTCGCCAGCTTATAAATAAACAAAAAAGGACCACAACAACATACCTGCCTTCCCCTTCAAAAAAGTAACTTACTTCTTTTGTTAAAAGAAAGAACTGTATCTTGCGTGTCCCCTTTATTAATTACACTCCCTGAAACAAAAAGCGGCCCTTTCCGCTATTTGCTGCGCTGTATATTTCTAACGTACTTTGATTATAGACAACCTTTCCTTCGGCGTCAAGTTTTTTCTCCTTTTTCGCCGGCTTTTCGATTGACTATTTACGACATATTATTATTTCACCCGGAAGGTCTTGGGAGCCAATTTATAAACAAGCGCTAATGCTGCAGCAATATAAATCACGGTGAAAAGAAGTATGAGCACAGTAAACACCACTCCTCCCGTCTCAATTTCCAAGCAAAGAAAGCAAAGCACATACACTCCCCAGTTAATTACGGAAAAGAATGGATTTTTCACCTGCAAGCTGTCTGAGTAGGGCTGGAAAATGTAATACATGCATAGATGATGGGCAGTAAACAACACTGATAAAAGCAAAATTGTTATACTAAACAAGACAAAATCCACTCTCATAATCCCTGTTCCGCACAAGATACAGAAAATAGCCGCAACAGCACACAATACACCGGCAATGATCATATTATACAGGGAAATGCGCATCAACCGGATCCGGAAATTCTTCAGGATCACCTGCGGTGTCCGGTAACAGGCATAGTGAAGCATATCCTTATCACAGTTATAAAACATGGCACGTGCCGCCTTGTCTGCAACAGTCATACAGCTCATCACAAACACAAAGGTAGGAAGCAATGCCGTCAGATTACGGCTCAATGCCACAGCCGCGTCCTGTTTCGTCCGGCAGAAAAATACAGATGCCGCAAGGATAACCCCTGTCACCAAAAGCCGATAATAAACCGGTTTGATAAGCTGACGCTTATGCCGGGCGAAAAACAAAGCATTCATATATGCATAGCCCTTTAAATTTTGAAAGGAATTCCTCTCTCTGGCAGAGAGTTCTCTGTCCTTCTCTTTAATCTCAACTTCCTTATAAGCAGCAGAAGATCCTGTTGAAGATTTCATTATTGTTGACAAAAGGAAATTAATGTCAATAGACCGGTGCAGCTTCTCCTCATACCCGGAGTATCCTGCAAAAACATACCAGCAGCACACAGCTCCCACAAAAGTATAGACAATCACCATGAGCGGATTCAGCATGATTTTATCAAAATCCCATCCTATCCCAAGCAATGGCGGAACATATGCACCAGCCAGACAAATACCTATAAGAATCCACGAATAGGCCATATTGCGTGAGATGACTTTTTCGGTCCGGTCAAATATGGAAAGCTGCAGTGCCTCCCCTATCATACGGAATGACACCAGCATAAGCCAAAGAAAAAATCCTTGCAGAAAAGTTCCTCCTGTACATCTGGAAACCACAATGATCCAGGGCAGATAAAATACAAAAAAAGGAACATATTTTAAAATCAAAGCCCCCTGGACATAGCTGCGGGCATTCATATTCATGTATTTAATATAGGTGATTTTATCCCTGGTAACCATGAGGATCTGGCTTTCTCCCAGAGCCCCAAGCAGGCAGTTCAGGAAGAACAAAATCTGTACGGTGAGGGCAAACTCCTGCCCGTGAAGCCCAGGCTCTCTCTGTATAATGCCCACCAATGGCAATCCGGCCACAGTCAAAAGATAGAGAGGTTTTCCAATAAATTCAATTACCTGACGAACAATAAAGGCAATCACTGACAGCTTATTTTTCAGCTTATAGTTGGAACAGGCCGACACCGGAAGAAGCTTCCCAATGAGCCAAAGACGGCTGAAATAATAGCAAAATGCATTTACCCATAATACTGTCCTTAAGTTTATAATTCGCTTCAGAGCCTTTGTTTTATTCATTTTCATCCTCATCTTTTAAAAGCTGTATTATCTTTTCTTCAAAATCTTTGCTGTGCAGCATCTCCTGGTTCACCTGTCCCAGCCGGCCTTCATTGAGAACAACGATCTCATCACAGAGATCAGATGCAAGCTGAAGAATATGAGTAGAAAAAATAATAATATGTTCATGCTTGATTTCCCGCAACAACTGCTTGATTTCAAGAGCCACAACCACATCAAAAGAGGTAAGAGGCTCATCCAGGAGAATCACAGGCGGCCGCGCAATAATAAAACAAAGCATCTGTACTTTATTTTTCATACCATGTGAATATCCTTTAATAAGTCTCTGCCTGTCCTCCGCGTTGATTTTAACCATATCAAAATAGTCATCAATAGTCTTTTCCGGGGCCAGTCTTTCCTCATTGATATCCATATAGAATTTAATAAACTCGTATCCTGTAAGAAAATCCGGCAGCACCGGCGTAGAAAACACATACCCCACCTGCTCAGGCGCCAGCCGTTCTTGATCTCCATTGTCCTTACAGATCATTGCGCTTCCTGCATCTGCCTGTATTTCGTCTGTAAGACAGTTAAACAGAGTAGTTTTTCCTGCACCGTTCCTGCCCAGCAGGCCATAGATTTTCCCCTTTTGGAAGGTAAACGTACAGTCTTTCAATACCTCCTTACTTTCATATGCTTTTTTAATATTAGTTAACTTTAACTCCATTACCCGCTCCTTTTTATTTGTTATTTCCGAAAAATATTCCGGGATTCTTCCCTGTTCACCATCTGCGGCTATGACAGAACAGGCGCTGCTCTGCGGATGACCACTCATCTGCTTTGCAGCGCCCCGACTAATTTATCCTGATACCATGTTTCCCATTTGTCTTTATCTCAAAACAGTTAAAACTTACACCTGTGAAAAAACTCATATCAGTAGGTGTCATCCTCAAATACATTCTCTTTCATCGTCTGGTTTTCCTTTAAGCCGGACTCAGTTTTCTCTTCTTTTTCCATCTCTTTAAACTTCTTCAGAGAAAGAAGAGCATCCTCGTCCAAAGACACATTTACGTTTTTATCTGTCTTGGCCGATTTGCTGTCAGCCATCATCAAGTCTGTCATATCGATCCCTGTTGTTTCCTTCATGGATTCTATCAGACCTGCCATGGCTGCAGGAACGCTGTTCATAACAGAATTGACACCGCTTTTTGCATCGCCGCCCACAATGGTGATCTTACCAATCTGTGCAAACTGTTTCGCATAGGATTCTGCAATACCCGGCAGAACTTTGATCAGCATCTCTGTCATAGCTGCGCTGGAATATTTCTTGTATGCTTCGGCTTTCTTTTCCATGGCCTCGGCCTCCGCTATACCCTTGGCCCGTATACCGGCAGCCTCTGCCTCAGCCACTTCTCTTGTGGCTTCTGCCTCGGCCTGTGCTTTTTTGCGCACAGCTTCTGCCTCAGCTTTCGCGCTGATCTCAGTAATATGTGCATCCGCCTCTGCCTGCCGCTTGCTGGCCTCAGCCCGTGCTTCTGCCTCCGCTATCTGACGGAACTTCTCCGCTTCTGCATCTGCCTGCAGCTTTTGCTTGTTAGCCAATGCCGGTTCTACTACTTCAGCCTGCAGGGCAGCCTTCTTGCGCAGTGCCTGTTTCTCGGCCAGCTCAATATTTTTCTGCTCTGCAATGATATCTACCTGTATTCTTGCTTCCTGGATTTCCTTTTGGCGCTCCTGCTCCAGAAGAGTTGCATCTGCAGTGGCATCAATGACTTCCTTAGAAGTGATGGCCTTCTGGATATCGTAGGATGCGTCTGCTTTTGCCTTGGAAGCCTGTTCCTCACGGCGGTACTCAGCTTCCTGAACGGATTTCTGCTTATTCGCCTCGGCAATTTCCGTCTGGGACTGCAGCTTGGCTTTCTCACCCAGCTTGGTTGCTTCTGCCACCTTAGTATCCTGCTCACGGCGAGCATCCGCCTTGGCAATTTCAGAGGCCTTTTTCACATCGGCAATCTGCGCCACACCTAATGCTTCTATGTATCCGTTAGGATCACTGATCTCATTGATCGTAAAGGTACCAACCTTAAGACCCATGGTTGCGATCTCACTGCTCACAACCTCCTGCACCTTGGAGGTAAAAGCTTCACGGTCCTTGTATATCTCTTCCACTGTCATGGAGGCCACGATTTCTCTCAGCTTACCTTCCAGTACATTGGTGGCTATGGATTCAATTGTCCTTCCGATCTCAGCTTCATTTTTACCATTGAACTGTTCAATGGCTGAAAGTATGGATTCTGTGTCATTTTTTACTTTTATGACTGCAGTTGCCGACACATTAATAGGAACACCCTGAGACGACATGGAATTCTGGGTCATAACATTAAGCTGGATATTAGCCAGGGATATAAAATCCACCCTGTCAAGAACAGGCACCACTAAAGCACCTTTTCCGGTAACTACCACAGGCTTCTTTCTCATACCGGAAATCACCATTGCTTTATCCTTGGGAACCTTCTTCCACATGCTGAAAACTCCCCCAAGAATAATGATGATACCGATTACTACCACTGCTATTGTAATCAAGTTACTTGGCATACACTTTTCCTCCTTTTAAGCTTTAAAGTCTCTATGATAAATGCCGCCGAAGGCAATTATCCCTGTTTTGCCGGCTCAGTCACTTCTTCCGGGGCAAACTTGCATCCTCAAAAAAAGTAACCGTATGCTATTCCTTAAGCTGCAGATATATCTCCTTGTCATCATGGACATATGCCACTCCGTCTATAAAATGGTCGATGTTGACCACCGTATCGGCATAGATATCTTTACCCCCTGAGGATTTTGCAGGATACTGCAGGATTCCATAGTCCTGAACCTTGACAGATATCACCCCAAACCCCTCTGCCGGAATCCGGGATATGACTGTTGCCTTACAGTCGGTCAGCAGGTCTGTGTCAAAGGTATTTGACTCTGCCGAAAACTTCTTTAATCTCCGGATCAATGATTGAATGAGCACAGCCGTAATATACCCACAGACAACCGCCGCCACCAGTGTAGGCGTCTTCGGCAGGAACTGCCCCAGAAGAATACCTGCTCCGCCAAAGATGATCAGCCCACCCCCTATACTGTTAAAAGACAAAGGCAGAAGGCAAATCTCAAAATCCCCGATATCTATATCAAAAAAATCCAAATCAAAAATTTCCAATACTGCGCCTGTTATCTCTCCTAAGAAATGAAACAGCAGATGTATCACCGCAAATATAAACCCAAGCCATAAACATGTAGTATAAATCTTCCTCACACCCCTTCCTGTCAATGTCAGCAAAGTTTACTCCGTTCTCTTTGCCGTACAATCCACCCTCGCGGTGAATGTGAAACCTGAGGTTAAATTCCATATTATATTTTCTCTAATTTTACCATACTTTCAGTTATAATGGAATAATATATAATACTATTTTTAATTTATAAGAACTATTTTATTATTCACTGCGCTGTCAACAATATTTCTTGATGATGTCTGAAAAACAAAGTGGACAAGTCCACTTCAACGCCCCGAATCCCTCACTCATGAGGGACTTGTACGCTTTGTGCGCCAATGTGCAGCTGCGAAGCAGCCTTCCTCTGCACATTGTGTGCATCCCCCGGAGGGTTTTTATATACTAGGAAAGTCATAACCTTCTGGTCAGATCAAAATGGAGTGCTTTTCTAGTATATAAAAAAGCTGATGACAGTCTTTAGCTGCACCAGCCTTTTCAACAGGTTATTTTTCTAATAAATTAAGTCTACCATATTCCTAAGATTCTCTGAAGCGTCAGGCTTACCCCGGTAATTCCTGCCCAGCAGCATGCTCCCATAAAAATAGGTTTCCCGCCTGTTCTCACAAGCTTTACAATATTGGTGTTCAAACCAATAGCACCCATGGCCATGACAATAAAAAACTTACTCAGCGTCTTTAAAGGACTGAAGATTTCTGCCGGAACCCCCAGACTCACTGCCACCGTCGTTATAATCGATGCTCCTACAAAATATAGGATGAAGAAGGGAAAAATTTTTTTAAAAGAAACCTTATTCCCCTCTCCTTTAGCATTCTTCGCCCTCACAAAGGCCAGCACAAGAGTGATCGGGATAATGGCTAAGGTCCTGGTAAGCTTCACCGTAACTGCCTTATCAAGTGTAGCAGAACCCAGATGATATAGAGAATCCCAGGTTGAAGCCGCAGCCGTCACAGAGGAGGTATCATTCACCGCCGTCCCTGCAAAGATACCGAAAGCCTGGCCGCTGTGGGTATCAAACCCGATCAGTGCCCCAAAAGCGGGAAACAGAATGGCTGCCAGTATATTGAACAGAAAGATAACAGAAATAGCCTGTGCAACCTCTTCATCGTCAGCCTCAATGACCGGGGCTGTAGCTGCTATGGCAGATCCGCCGCAGATGGAAGAGCCCACACCCACAAGTGTGGAAATCTTTCCCGGAATATGCATAACACGGTGAAGTATGTAGGCGATAACAAGAGAAACTGTTATGGTAGATAAAATAATAGGAAGAGATTGTTTCCCGGTTTCCAGAACTACGGAAAGATTAAGCCCGAAACCCAGCAGCACAACTGCGTACTGCAGTATTTTTTTCGAGGTAAATGTGATTCCCGGCTGAACCTGGGTTTTGTCCTTAAGGAGCAATGTCACCCCCATACCGATTAAAATTGCAAAAACAGGGCCGCCCACAACAGGCAGCAATTTCCCCAGATACCAGCTGGGAACGGCAATGGCCAGACAGACTGCCAGTCCCTTCCAGGTCTTCTCAAAAAAATTCATGATCGTACTCCTTTTCTTTTTCTTTTCTGGATTATATTACCACAGAAAAACAATAAAGAAAAATTATAGATATTTATTTTACCATAAAAATATATTATACTATTAATAGCGGGCTATGTCCCGTAAACAATGTCATATTTTTACCAAAATACCGAAAGGGAGATTACATAAAATGCAGGATTTCCGTATGGATACTTTTCTCACCGTCTGTGAAGAATTAAATTACACAAAAGCCGCAAAAAAGCTGGGACTGACACAGCCTGCCGTGTCCCAGCACATCCGTCATCTGGAAAAAACCTATGGGACACAACTCTTCGGCACTCAGGGCAAAAAAATATTTCTCACAGAAGCCGGAAAGCTTCTCCACAGTGCTGCACTTACCATGAAGGATGATGAACTGCACCTCCGGAGGAAAATGGCAGACACGGAAAATCCGGTAAAAGAATATCATTTCGGTGCAACCCTCACGGTTGCAGAATATATCCTACCGGATAAAATAAAGAATTTCCTGAAAAATGATCCGGACTGTCATATGACTATCACCGCCCAGAACACAACAGAGCTTCTGCGGGAAATTGATTCCGGCGAAATTGACTTCGCTGTAGTTGAAGGAGATTTTCCTAAAGAACATTACGACTACCTGCTGTACAGCCGTGAACCATACATCGGTGTGTGCGGAAGAGACTTTGCATGCCGCACTTCCCCCCTTTGCCTGGAAGATCTGCTCTCATATACCTTGATCACCCGGGAAAAAGGCTCCGGCACAAGGGACATCCTGGAATCCGTCCTGGCTGAGCACAATCTGAAACTCACGGATTTCAGCCGTGTGGTGGAATACGGCAGTGTCGGCGCCATAAAGAAACTGGTGGAACAAAACTGCGGCATTACCTTTCTATATAAAAAAGCTGCCGAAGGAGAACTCCTGCGGCAGACTTTGTTTGAACTTCCAGTTGATGGTTTTTGTTTGACTCACAATCTTAACTTTGTTTTCAGGAAAAAAAGTATCTTTCGGAAAGAATATGAGAAGCTTTTCCGGATGTTAAAATAATTTCATGCAGATATAAACTCCGGCGGAATAATTAACAGGAAATGTGCATTCCCGGAACTTTCCCATAATTCATTTCAGACTATCTGTTATTGATGGCAGTCACCAGTGCATCAATACTTGCGCGGATAATATCAGGATCAACCCCTGCGCCCCATGCCAGGCCGCCGTCAGGCTTACGGATGCCCACGTAGGCGATAGCCTTGGAACTGGAACTCTGTTCTAATGCATGTTCCTGATAGGTAACAAGATCAAATTTAAGGCCATAAGCTTTCTTCAAGGCCTTGCTGACAGCATTCAGACGTCCGTTTCCTGCCGCCTCAGTCGTTACTGTCACACCCTTGTATGTGGAGGTCACCTGGGCAGTAATTCCTTCGTTCGTCTGCTGGAAATGTACCTCATTGATGCTGTAAGGCTCTGTAACATTTTCAAAGGTCTTCTTAAAGATATCAAAAATCTCATCCGGAAGCAGCTCTTTGTGCTTGTGGTCGGAAACAGCTTTGGCTGCATACCCCATTGCTTCCCGCATTCTTGCAGGAAGGTTGAGACCGTATTTTGTCTCCAGGATATATCCTACGCCGCCCTTGCCGGACTGACTGTTGATACGGATAACATCTGCGTCGTAATTTCTGCCCACATCTGTAGGGTCGATAGGCAGATAAGGCACTGTCCAGCGGCTGGGATCCTTCTCGTCTCTCCAGTGCATTCCCTTTGCAATAGCATCCTGATGTGAACCGGAAAATGCAGCAAACACAAGGGCGCCACTGTACGGACTTCTCGCATCCACATTCATTCCCGTACATTCCTCATACACCTCGCAGATATGAGGCATATCTGTAAAATCAAGCTTCGGATCCACTCCCTGAGAATACATATTCATTCCCAATGTGACAATATCCACATTTCCTGTACGCTCTCCGTTTCCAAACAAGGTACCCTCAATTCTGTCTGCACCGGCCAGCAGTCCCATCTCAGAATCCGCCACACCGCATCCCCTGTCATTATGAGGATGAAGAGATACAATTACATTCTCACGGTACTTCATATTCTCACACATATACTCAATCTGGCTTGCATAAACGTGAGGCATGGAAAGCTGCACTGTCACAGGAAGGTTGATGATACATTTATTATCCGGTGTGGGTTTCCAAACATCCAGCACTGCATTGCATACTTCCAAAGCATACTCCGGTTCTGTACCGGTAAAACTCTCAGGACTGTATTCAAACTGGAAATTCCCGTCCGTCTCATCTGCCAGTTCTTTTAAAAGAGAAGCTCCATCCACAGCGATCTGGAGAATCTCCTCTTTAGATTTCTTAAACACCTGCTCCCGCTGAGCCACTGAGGTGGAATTGTAAACATGTATAATAGCTTTCGGCGCACCCTTTACAGCCTCAAAGGTCTTACGGATGATATGCTCTCTTGACTGGGTGAGCACCTGTATGGTCACATCCTCAGGGATAAGCTTCTGCTCGATCAGGGTACGTAAGAAGGTATACTCTGTCTCTGATGCTGCCGGAAAACCAACCTCTATTTCTTTGAATCCGATTTCTACCAACAGCTTAAAAAATTCAATTTTCTGTTCCAGGCTCATAGGGATCACAAGTGCCTGATTACCGTCACGAAGGTCTACGGAACACCATATGGGAGCTTTGTCCACATACTCTTTCTCAGCCCATTTCATACATTTTGCAGGGGGCATGTAATACTGTCTCTTGTACTTGCTTGCATTCATCATAACTTATTTCCTCCAATCAATTCATTTTTGGTTACTGTTGGTTTTTCTTATACACAAAAAAATCTCCCGACTCTGCAATTACTTGCAAGAGACGAAAGACTATTACTGTCCTACGCGGTACCACTCTCATTTATGAACGGATTCATACACTCACGGGATACGGAACATCAAAGACATCCTTATATCCTCTCCAGGTAACGGTGGACGCCGTCTGCGCCTACTCTCTTCCGTAAAAGATTTGGGGCAGATGCTCCGAGGCGAGTTCCACAATTTCTTACCGCTGCTTCTCACCACCCAGCAGCTCTCTGTGCTTCAGTCCTTATGTACTATTCCTCATCACAGCATTTTTCATATGCTTTAACTGATAATTAGGTTAACATGTTTTTTGGGGTTTGTCAATGAGATTTTTATCGGTTCAGCTGGCATTTGATCCAGTGTAAGAACAAACATTATAAATGTATAAAAGATGGGGGTGTGGTCTCTTTACGATTATCCCCAAGGATGGAAAGAGTTAAATGTAGAGATTGAATAAGAACATATAGATTCCTCTTCTTCATTGACTCTCTCTGAATAATAACCTATAATTAAAAATGTAAATTATAGTCAAGGGAGGGATATGAAGTGGGAAATAAAATGAAGCATTTATGGATTTGTATCACTGTTTTTGCAATGGTATTATTAGTGTCTACGACAGCACAGGCAGCTACGCCTAAATCAAATGCACTGAAGGCGTACAAGAAACTGTTATCCCAAAAGACAATAAAGTGGGGTGACGGAAGCAGAAAAGTTCCTTTAAAGGACTGTGAATTCTCGCTAGCTTATGTTGACAATGATTCTGTGCCGGAATTATTTATATCAAACAATACTGCTGTAAGCCATGCAGAAGGTTCTGCCCTTTTATACACATATAAAAATGGTAAGCTTAGATTTGTTAATAACCTCTTTATGGATTACAGAAAATTTTCTTATTACAAAAAGAAAGGAATTTACACAGATAACCATTTTCAAATGGGCGTAACTGTGTCTACCTATTATAAACTTACAAACTATAAAGGTATTACAAAGTTAAGAACCTACAAAGAAGAAGTAGATGTGGATCGGAATGGAAAGCTTACCACTACCTATTGTGTAGTTAGAAGCGTTAACTCCAAAAATGTTTCAAAAGCCAAATTTAACAGTGAACTAAAAAAACTCGTAGGTACTCAAAAAAAATCCTCTTTGGTGTGGCGAAAAAATACGAAAGCCAACCGAACAAAATATATTAAATAGTAATAAATATGAATGACTCTGTGGAGCAATACCGATTGCCAAGTGATTTTAACAAAAAAGGCATTCAAAAAAATAAGAGTCTCCGCACCCACAAAAGCACCGGAAACCCTTATATTTACTGCATTTCATCGGGGCAACAGGATTTGAACCTGCGACCTCACGGCCCCCAGCCGTGCGCGCTACCAAGCTACGCCATACCCCGTAACGAATAGTATTATACCAATTCACAGAAGAAAATTCAACTGTTTTTTTCAAAAAAATATAATTTTTTTAACCTTTCCAAATCTAAGTAAGATTTGGCTGCTGAAAAGCCTTTTGATTTTCCTGTTCATCATAGTTTCGACATGACTTCATGATCATATGAGTCGCATTTTTCATCGCACTCCATAGACTATATAAAAAAGGAATTTACCAATATGAATCCTTCTCATAATTGTGGATGCAGCCCTGTCAAACCATGCAGGGAGTATTCTTACGGGCAATTCGGAGTGCAATCTAACCCGCCGTCAAATACAGATATACCAATGTTTGTTTTGTCTCAGGAAGGAAATGAGATTGTCCTGTCAGATAGTAAAATAATCCTGTCCCCAGGCTATTTATATCTTATAGATTTTATCTTTCTGGCAACCCCGGGAGTAAACAGCTATATGCAGGTCACACCGAAAATAGATAGTATTCCCAGGCTTTTATATTCATTTTTAGCACCCTCCGGAGCCGGGTCACCTAACACATCTGCGTCCGGAAGCTTCACTGTCCCTGTATCCGGAGACAACACTGTGCTCTCTTTTTATTTAACTTATCCGGATACAGTTCGAAGCATCGACATATCCGGCATAATATCCGTTACTATGCTTCACAAAATAAGAAATACCATTTGCTGACAAATAACATATCTTTACTAATAGTGCACAACTGTTTGTCAGGGGTGCCGGCTAAATTTATCCGGGCTAATATTCATCCGACTATTTAAACATTTCCCACATATTAAGATGAAAATTTTCTCCACATTGTCGGAAAGACGCCTGACCGAAGTACAGAAGAAAAAGCTTCTGGTGCAGCTACAAATCCCTTTTGTTCATGCGCTTATTATCCGGACCGCGGAGGCAGTAACGCACAAAAAAAGCGCACATCAACCCCTGTATACTTACGTAGGCCCATAGACTACTATATAATTGAAACACAATAAAATTAAAATTGACAGAACTAAAATAGAAACAATGCAAGTCTTCTTGAAAGCTTGTCTTGTTCCAAAATGGTAAATTTTTAACATAAAAAGTGTGACAGCTTGTAAGACTCAACATATAGTTCTTTTTGTGCTTTTCAATAGATAAATAAAGCTCTCCGGTGCAGAGTATTATAATTTTCCTCTGTACCGGAAAGACTATGGATATGAATGCCTACTGATTTCATTACACATATTTTTTGTACTCTTTACCATGCCCCCGCCTCAGTAATTTCCACGAAAGGAGTTTATTATACTATGACACCTGAAACAGAGAACCATATTAAAGAAATACTATCCTATTATAAATCCCAGCCGGCAGAACAGGATGTTTATCTGGAAATGCTGCGTGAAATCCTGGAGATCACAGGCCGGCTTTCTGAAAATCTTCTGGATTGGATTGCAAAGGAGATGGAGGTAAAGCCTAGTTTTCTCTCCTGTCTTGTGAAGTTTTCTCCTGAGCTCAGACGTTATGCATACGAGCATGAAATTGTCGTGTGTACAGGTGCAAGATGTGGAAAAAAGGATAGTCTTAAGCTCCTTCGTATGCTGAAAAAGGAATTAGAACCAGATAAGAACGGTATCTCCAAGGACAAAAAAATTCATCTTTCTACCCGCAATTGTCTGAAGCACTGCAAAACAGCCCCTAATATTCTGGTAGACGGTGAGCTGATATCTTCCGTAACATCAGAACAGCTCCCGGATCTTCTCCGGAAGCTGCGCTGTTAACTTTTTATCTTTTATAGGATTGCTGGCTGATCATTAAGCGTATCTATTGCCTTTTCCGGCTTTGATGCGCTTTTTCTATTTTTAATTCTGGCTGTTAATGTAATTAACCAGACCTTCTGCCTTAATGATTTTCTGCATGAATTCCGGGAATGCCTGACCCTTAAATTCTGTGCCTTTTGTCTTGTTGTAGATCATACCGGAATCAAAATCCACCTCTACCTGGTCTCCTGCCTCGATACCTTTGCTGGCCTCCGGACACTCTATAATAGGAAGTCCGATATTGATGGCATTGCGGTAGAAAATCCGTGCAAAGGTCTCTGCGATCACACAGCTTACCCCTGCGGCTTTGATGGCAATGGGGGCATGCTCCCGGGAGGAACCGCAGCCGAAGTTTTTCTCAGCTACTATGATATCACCCTTCTGTACTTTTGCTACAAAGTCTTTGTCTATATCTTCCATACAATGTGTTGCCAGCTCTGCCGGATCTGAAGAATTCAGATAGCGTGCCGGAATGATAACATCTGTATCTACATTGTCTCCATACTTAAATACTCTGCCTTTTGCCTGCATATTCTTCTTCCTCCTTATAATCCCAGTTCTTCCGGTGCGGAAATCCTGCCGGTCACAGCACTTGCTGCAGCCACAGCCGGACTTGCCAGATAAACTTCAGAATCCACATGGCCCATACGTCCTACAAAGTTACGGTTAGTGGTGGAAATACATCTCTCTCCGGCTGCCAGGATTCCCATATAACCTCCCAGACATGGTCCGCAGGTAGGTGTACTTACAACTGCTCCTGCTTCTATAAATATTTTCAACAAGCCTTCTTCCATAGCCTGCAGGTAGATTGCCTGAGTGGCAGGGATCACGATACAGCGGACACCTTTTTTCACCTTGCGGCCTTTTAAAATTTCTGCTGCAGCCCGCAGGTCGTCCATACGTCCGTTTGTACAGGAACCAATCACTGACTGATCAATGACAACCTCTTCCTTGATCTGGGAAATAGTTTTCGTGTTTTCCGGAAGGTGGGGGAAAGCGATGGTCGGTTCAAGCTTGCTTAAATCTATGGTGTATTCTGCCTCATAGACTGCGTCCGGATCAGCCTCATATATTTTATACGGCCGTTTGGAGTGTTCTTCCATATAAGCGACAGCTTTCTCATCCACAGGGAAGATTCCGTTCTTTCCGCCGGCTTCAATTGCCATGTTGGCAATGGTGAATCTGTCATCCATAGTCAGGTTCTTAATTCCTTCACCCACAAATTCCATGGATTTGTAAAGTGCTCCATCCACTCCTATCATTCCGATAATATGTAAAATAACATCCTTACCGCTCACCCATTTTTTCAGTTCGCCTACAAGATTGAACTTGATCGCTGAAGGCACTTTGAACCATGCTTTTCCTGTAGCCATTCCTGCTGCCATATCGGTACTTCCCACACCTGTGGAAAACGCTCCCAAAGCTCCGTAGGTACATGTGTGTGAGTCTGCCCCGATGATCACATCTCCTGCCACAGTCAGTCCTTTTTCCGGAAGGAGAGCATGTTCAATTCCCATATCTCCTACATCAAAATAGTTGGTGATCTCATGCTTACAGGCAAATTCTCTCACACATTTACAGTGCTCAGCAGATTTAATATCCTTGTTTGGAATGAAATGGTCCATAACCAGTGCGATTTTATCTTTATGAAAAACTGTGTCTACTGTCATTTTGTCCATTTCATGAATGGCTACGGGGGAGGTGATATCATTTCCCAGTACCAGGTCCAAATCCGCCTCGATTAACTGTCCTGCTTCTACATAATCCAGTCCTGCATGTGCAGCCAGAATTTTCTGCGTCATTGTCATTCCCATTATCATATCCTCCTGTTTTTCCTGTTAGTGACTGCTGCGCCAGACCCGGGAGACTTCCCCTGTTACTGTCCGCCGGCAATATCCTGTCTTTTCTCAGCAGTCTTTCTTGATTTCTATGTTGCTATTTTATCATAAGTTCTGCTATAATGCTAATACATATTACTCATGGTTATTATAACTTATAGTTATATTTATTGCTTGCTCTGCGGCCGGCAATAAATATCCCGGTGTACAAAAAGGAGGCATCATGCAGGAAAATCTTTCTCTCTATCATGTATTTTACACTGTGGGCCGGACAGGAAATATCTCTCTGGCCGCTAAAGAGCTGTACATCAGCCAGCCGGCGATCAGCCGTGCTATCCGTAAGCTGGAAGATAATCTTGGCACGGTTCTCTTTAAGCGCAGCTCCCGGGGAGTTACTTTTACACCTGAAGGTACTGCTCTCTTCCAGCGGGTCAGAGATGCTTTTGCCCTGATTTCCGAGGGCGAAGAGAATATACGCAGCAGCCGCTCCCGGGAAATTCCCAGGCTCAGGCTGGGCGCAAGCTCCACTTTAAGCAAGTATGTTCTTCTCTCCCACTTAAAGCCTTATATTGCCAGAAATCCTAAGGTACGTATCACCATTTCCTGCCAGTCCACCTACCAGACCTTGGCGTTGCTGGATGAGAAAAAAATAGACCTTGGTCTTATCGGAAAACCGAAAAAGCTTCAGGGATACTATTTTAAGCCGATTCTCCGTATCAGTGATACCTTCGCAGCCACCCGGCAGTATCTGAAAACACAGCAGGAGCTTTTCCCCGATGAACCTTTATTTCAGACAGGAACCTTCATGATGCTGGACGAGGAAAATATAACACGGCAGTCTGTAAACACTCAGCTTAAAGAGCATCGTCTGGAATTAAGCCATATCCTGGAGGTAACCTCCATGGATCTTCTCATTGATTTTGCCAAGATAGGACTTGGCATTGCCTGTGTGATCCGTGAGTTTGTCCAGAAAGAGCTGGACGAGGGCAGTCTGATTGAGGTTCCGATGGGATTTGACTTTCCTTCCAGGGAAATTGGGTTTGTGTGCAGAAAGAAAGAAGAGGAGTTTCCCTTGCTTGGGGATTTCTTTGATATTGCCTGATATGGTAAAGGACTGAACTGTCAAAAAAGCTGCCCTCTCCGGTCTCCCGGATTGGACAGCTTTATGTATCTTATAATTAGTTATTGATGAGTTTGTCTTCGCCGTTCCAGCTGTACAGTTTACGAACTTCCTCGCCCACGATTTCTGCCGGATGCTCAGAAGCCAGCTTTCTCATAGCTTTGAAGTGAACCTGTCCGCCTGCTGAGGACATATCCAGAAGGAAGTCTTTTGCGAAAGTACCGTCCTGGATGTCGGAAAGGATTTTCTTCATTGTCTTCTTTGTCTCGTCTGTGATGATCTTAGATCCTGTGATATAGTCGCCGTATTCAGCAGTATTGGAGATGGAATATCTCATTCCTGCAAAACCTGACTGGTAAATTAAATCTACAATGAGTTTCATCTCATGAATACACTCAAAGTAAGCATTTCTCGGGTCATATCCTGCTTCAACCAGAGTCTCGAAGCCTGCCTGCATCAGTGCGCACACACCGCCGCAAAGGACTGCCTGCTCACCGAAAAGGTCTGTCTCTGTCTCTGTACGGAAATTAGTCTCAAGAACACCGGCTCTTGCTCCGCCGATCGCAAGTGCATATGCAAGTGCGATATCCAGAGCTTTGCCGGAAGCGTCCTGCTCAACAGCAACAAGACAAGGAACACCTTTTCCTGCCTGGTATTCACTTCTTACTGTATGTCCTGGTCCTTTCGGTGCGATCATGGTAACATCGACGAATTTCGGAGGTACGATACATCCGAAATGGATGTTGAAGCCATGAGCAAACATCAGCATATTACCCTCTTCAAGGTTCGGCTCAATGTCATTTTTATATAAAGCTGCCTGTTTCTCATCGTTGATCAGAATCATGATGATGTCAGCTTTTTTTGCTGCTTCTGCTGCTGTATATACTTCAAAGCCCTGCTCCTCGGCTCTCTTCCAGGATCTGCTGCCCTCGTAAAGACCGATGATGACATTGCATCCGGATTCTTTTGCATTCAGAGCATGTGCATGTCCCTGGCTGCCGTATCCAATGACTGCAATTGTCTTGCCTTCCAGCAGGCTTAAATTACAATCTTCCTGATAATAAATTTTATTTGCCATTTTTGTTTCCTCCTACTGATTTTCATCATTTTTTCATAATAATTTATCGTTAAGGGAAGGCTTCCCCTAGCAAACCTCTTTATAACGCTGTGCTTACAGGAAACGTACGTCCTGTGCTCCTCTGGAAAGTCCTGTGATACCGGTACGTGCCAGTTCAAGGATCTCATAAGCATCCATCAGATCTATAAATGCTTCCAGTTTATTCTTGCTTCCTGTCATCTCCACAACAAGGGAATCCTTACTCACATCCACAACTTTGGCCCGGAAAATATCTGCCACGGAAATGATTCCCTGACGCTGTTCCGGTTTTGCCGCCACCTTCACAAGCACCAGCTCACGGCTGACACTCTCATCAGGCTCAAGCACTTTAATATCCCGTACATCCACAAGCTTCGCAAGCTGTTTCGTAATCTGTTCCAGAATCAGGGCATCGCCGCTGCATACTACTGTCATCCTGGAATACCGCTCATCCGCTGTCACACCTACAGTAAGACTGTCGATATTGTACCCGCGGCGGCTGAATAATCCGGATACCCGGCTCAATGCACCTGCTGTGTTATCCACTAACAAGGACAAAATTCTCTTTTGCATAACCCACCTGCTTTCACCACTTTAAACTAATAAATATTTATATGATTACCATTATAGCAAGTTGAACGATTTTGTCAATCGAAAAATCAAAACTGTATTCTCCGCTGTGCCACTCTCTGGAGCAGCGGCTCGCTGTGGGACACTACGATCAGGCCGATTTCCCGCTCTTTTACTTCTTTTATGAGGAAGTTCCAGATCTGGCTCTGTGTGATAAGGTCAAGCATGGTGCTGATCTCATCTGCAATGAGAAATTTTGTCCCTCTGCCTAAGGCCCGGGCAATGCAGAATCTCTGAAGTTCACCGCCTGAAAGTTCCTGAGGATACCGGTTCAGCCAGTCTTCCTCTATTCCCAGTTCACTGATGATCCGCTTCTCCACATCCTGACCGTCTGACAGCGTATCTCTCATACGGAGTCTTGGATTCACCGCCCGCTCAGGATGCTGCCAGATCATCTGTACCGGACAGTATCCTTTCTTTGGAAGGGGGATTCCGTCAAGGAGGACCTGTCCGGAATCAGGCTCCAGATATCCTGCCAGGATTTTGCACAGTGTGGTTTTTCCAAAACCGCTTGGTCCTAAAATTGCCACCTGCTCATGACTTTCCACTGACAGATTTACATTGTTAAAAACCTCTCCCTCTTTTTCCTCATATGAAAAAGTAAGATTTCTGCCTTCTAACTTCATAGCTGACCTCCTGCTGCCCTGCGCTTTGGTAGTATTTCCCGGTCATTTATCTCCCTGACGTGATGATGGTGGGAATGTACTGCCAGAGGTTCTCCTGCATACTGTACACATCGTACCGTACCGCATCCCACACGCTGGATAGGGATTTCCTTCTGGCATTTTTCTGAATAGAGAGAGCATCTGGGGCCAAAGGGACAGCCCTGGGGCATATCCTTCACATAGGGCTGGATTCCCGGAAGGGGCTGGAAACCATTCTGAGGAAGTGCTCTCCACAATGCCTTGGTATATGGGTGGCGCAGAGTTTCCTCAGAACCGAAATCAGATACTAAGGCTTCTTCAATGGTAGTTCCGGCGTAGAATACAGCAATTCTGTCTGCCACCTCAAGGGCCAATTCAATATCATGAGTAATAAGCAGTACGCCTTTACCTTCATCCGCAAAGGTACGGAAATCCTCCATGGATTTCTTTGCCAGTGCCAAATCCATTCCCGGAGTGGGTTCGTCCGCTATGATCAGTTCCGGATCACCCATAAGTGCGGTGGTAAGCAGCACCCTTCTGGTCATTCCTCCGGAGCATTCAAAGGGATATTTCCCATCCACTTCCTCCTTTAAGCCGTACCGCTTAAAAAGCCCTCTCTGTTTCTTTTTCTTATCTTCCTCTTTTCCGCCCCGTACCTGCGCCCCTACCGTCATGAGAGGGTCAAGATATGTGGTGCTCTGGGGGACAAAGGCTATTTTATTT
The DNA here is from genome assembly GCA_030524175.1 of Eubacteriales bacterium. Lineage (GTDB taxonomy): Bacteria > Bacillota > Clostridia > Lachnospirales > Lachnospiraceae > Blautia_A. The sequence continues at coordinate 195,187 of JAUNHC010000002.1, read as the reverse complement.
CCTCTGAGAGCTGCTATCTTCTTTTCATCAAGAAGCTCACCGTCGAAATACATATCCCCTGCCACCTTTGCATTGTACGGAAGAAGTCCTAAAATAGCATGGGCCAGAAGGCTCTTTCCCGATCCGCTGGACCCTACCACAGCCACAATCTCCCCTTCATGGACGGAAACAGAAAGTTTCGATATGACTGGCAGCTCGATCTGGCGGCTGCTCTTGCCGCTTTCATATTGAAGAAAAGAAACCGACAACTCATCAATTTCCAAAATATGCCGCTTACTTGTACAGCTCATAATTACCTCCCATACCGCATTTACTGCGGCTTCATTCTGGTACAGTGCTAACTGTTACCTCCCACGCCGCATTTACTGCGGCTTCATTCTGGTACAGGTTAACCTGTTACCTCCTGTGCCGCATTTACTGCGGCTTTATTCTGGTACAGTGCAAACTGTTACCTCCTGTGCCGCAACCGCTGCGGCTTATTTATGTACACTATTTGGATCGAGGATCCTGCGGAGTGCCGTGCCGCCCATGTCAAAGAGGACAACTGTGAGGACCAGCATGATGCCTGGAAATAATGCCAGCCACCATTTCCCCATTATCAGGTATTTCATGCTTTCCGAAAGGATAACTCCGATGGCGGGCTGCTCTGTGGAGAGTCCGAAACCTAAGAAGGTAATGCTGGATTCGTGAAGGATGGCATGGGGGAACATCAGCACCAGACCTACCACGAACTGGGGAAAGAGATGCACCAGCATGTGTTTTCTGGCTATGTGAAAATTGCTGTGTCCCAGCTTGCGTGCTATCTGGATATATTCACTCTGCTTCAGCTGCATGACCTCACCACGGATAAGCCTGGCCAGGGAGGTCCAGTGGGTGAGGGCTACGCCCACGATCACGCCCTTCAGCCCTTTTCCCATGGCAAAGGAAATAAGGAGAAGGAGGAGGATGTGAGGGATTCCCATCACCATGTCAATGAGAAAGCTGATAACAGAGTCTGCTTTTTTTCCAAGTGTGGCGGCGGCAAGGCCTAATACCAGGGCCATGACAGCACTTACGCCTGCGGCGCACACACCAATGAGGATACTCATGGAAAGACCTGTCAGGGTTCTGTAAAACATATTTCTTCCCAGCCAGTCTGTTCCGAAGGGATAGGCTAGGCTTGGAGCCAGATTCTTTCTGGAAAAGTCTGTCTCCATGGCTGCATCATGGCAGAACACTCCTGCAACAGCCACCGCTGCCAGAAATAAGACTGCAGCAGCCAGAAGTATTTTTGCCCTTTGTCTCTGGTTGATGGTCTTCATCCTCTCCGCCCTCCTTTCCGCATCCGCGGGTCTATGACACCGTAGAGGAGGTTTGCGATAAAATTGCCCAGAAAGACAATGGCTGCCGTGATCAGGGTGATACCCATAAGAAGGGGCACATCACTTCCTGTGCCTGCCGAGACTGCTGCCTGTCCAAGCCCCGGATAGGAAAACACCTGCTCCACAAGAACGGAACCTCCGATGATTTCGCTAATGGAGGCAAACTGCAAAGTCATTGCGGGAAGAAGTACATTACGAAGTCCATGGCGGCGGATAATGCTCCATAGGCTTTCTCCTCTTGCCCTGGCAAAGAGCACATAATCACTTTCCATAATGTCTATCATTTTTTCCCTGGTATGTAAGGTGATATTGGAAATTCCGGTGATACTTAAGGTAACTGCCGGAAGGATGGCATGGCGGATGCGGTCAAGAAATGTGACACCGCTTGCTTCAACGCCGATGGGAACACTGAGGCCGATGGGCAGCAGCTTAAGCCATACACTGAATATGATAAGAAGAAGCAGCGCAAGCCAGAATGCCGGAGTGCTGGCAACTACAAGGGAATATCCTTTAATAGCTTTGTCGACAGGCTTTCCCTGGAATACTCCGGCAATGACTCCCAGTACAAAACCCAGAAGCCCGGAAATGATCCAAGCCAACCCCATAAGAAACAAGGAGTTGGCTAATTTTACAGCGATCACTTTGGCAACCGGCTGCCGGTATTGAAGGGAGGTTCCCATATCTCCCCTGATAAAGTCTTTTGCCCAGTTCACATAGCGTTCCACCGGAGGTGTATCCACACCCCAGTAGGAACGCAGTTTGTCTTTCTGAGCTTCGCTCATACTGCCTAGGGCAGCCTGCCCCACATTGGCCTGGAGAGGGTCAATGGGGGAGGCAGATACCAGGGCAAAGGTTACAATGCTCACTGCAAACAGGAGTAATACCATTCTTATAAAATTTTTTCCTGCAAATAAAAGGTTGTTTTTAGTCAAAGTCTTTTACTCCCATTCCCATTCATCAATATTGTTAACAATTGACCATCCGTGGCCATGAGGATGGATTTTCTGGTCAGCCACTTTTAAGCCCTCCCTTACAAAGTAGAGATGGTCTATGTTGCACAGCCAGATCCAGGGGATATCTCCTTCCTGAGTAATGCCTGTGGTGCCGTCCCACTGTGCTTTTTTCCAAAGATCATAGGAATCTTCAAGGTTGTCGCTCTTCAGGGCTTCATCCATATAATTATCTACTGTCCCGTTGGCATAAGGGGAATACTGTGCAAGTCCTGTATCATTCATTGTGTGATAAATGTTATAAAGCTCCATTGGCGTATGTGCGCCCCATCCCCATACAAGAGCGTCTGACTGGGCACGGTCATAGGCAGTATCCCAGCCCACACCTTCTGTTTTTACCTCAACGCCAAGCTCTTTTAACTGATTGGCAGTGTCCTCTGCCAGGGCCTGGCGTACAGAATCACCATTGTTGAACATCAGAGTAAATCCGGCCTTCTCACCGTCTTTTTCACGGATGCCGTCCTTGCCTTCCACCCAGCCTGCTTCGTCCATCAGCTTCTTGGCTTCTTCAAGATCATATTCTGTCACTGCCTCATCATTGTACCATGGCATTTTGTCACATACGCTGTAAGCTACAGTTCCGTAACCGTTCAGCACGTTTTCGATCATCTCTTCTCTGTCAATGGCAAGGTTAATGGCACGTCTCACATTCACATCTGAGGTAAACTTATTCCCGTATGTAATGCCGTCTTTTTCTTCCGGCTCTGTCACAGGAAGGTTAAAGCCGCGGTTGTCAACAGTCTCCACCTGCATCAGGCTGTAACCGTCAAGCTCCTGGTCACTGTAAGCGGCTGCTGTGTGGGCCACGTCAACCTGTCCTGCCATAGCTGCTGCAAGGGCTGCATCCTCTTCCATAAAGAGAATGGTAAGCTTCTGGATTTTCGGCGCTTCCCCGTAATAATCAGGGTTGGCTTCGAAGATCACCTGCTGTCCTTTATCCCACTGTTTCATAATATAGCGGCCTGAGCCAATGGGGTTCTGCCCGTAATTTTCGTCGTATGCGTGTTCCGGTACGATTCCCACAATAGCCATAGTGTAGGGCCAGATAGAATAGGGCTCATTCATTGTAAACTCAATAGTGGTGTCATCCACTGCCTTGGCTTCCTTAAGCATTGTAAAATCATTTACAGTGCTTAAATCACGGCAGTTATTATAAGTAAAGGCAACATCCTGTGCTGTGAGAGGTTCGCCGTCCGTGAATTTCACGTCATCACGGATTTTCACCGTCCAGGTGAGGCCGTCTTCACTGCTGGAATACTCTGTTGCAAGGTCGTTTTCAATTGTTAGATCCTTGGTGGTACGCACAAGGGTACTCTGGATCAGAGGCTCATGTACATGCTCTCCGGCTCCCCAGCCAAAGGCAGGGTCAAAGCCTGACTCAGGCTCTGAAGTGGTTGGCATGGTAACAACAACGGATTTGTCAGAACTGTCTGCTTTTACATTTGCTGCTGGCAAAGCGAATAAAGAAGCTGCCATGGCAAAGGCACACAACAAGCTTGTAATTTTTTTGATTTTCATATGTTTTTACTCCTTTTATGATTGTTATAAATTCAGTGAAAATATTTTTTGCCGGCTTATATCTGGCAAAGAGATACGTCTATCTCTGTGTGCCAGATTAACATGTTACCATTATAACCATGAAAAATCCCCCCTACAAGCCCGTAGGGGGGTTATTTTGTCAAAAAATATTTTGATGCCAGGTTCAAAAGGGACTCAGGGCCGACATCATGTTATCGGTTATATGAGGTACTTCTCCTGCATGTCCTCAATGGCTTTTGGTGTGAGGTACAGGGCTTTCCGGAGGAAACGGTCCACAGAGCCGTAATCCTGGTCAATGGCGCGGAAAACCGCATCAAAATAGGTCTCCTTCACATGAAACATAATGCTGATATTCTCTGCCATCTCCGCAGTGAGATCCATCCTTGCCTCCAGCATCCGTATCATGTACTGCAGCTCAGTCTCAAGATACATATTTGTACGCAGAAAATCCTCCCGAATGATTTCCCTTGGAACACCTAAGACGCACAGAAGAAGAATGGTACCCACTCCCACTCTGTCCTTGCCAGCACTGCAGTGCCAGAGAACAGCCCCGTCCCCGTGATGGAGAAGTATATCGAGGAAACGGGCGTACTGCTTCACGGAATACTTGTCCCGGATCAGGCTTTCGTACTGCTTTTCCATATATGCTTCTGCATTGCCGCTGAAATTCATGAGCATCTCTGTAAGCCCGCCCTCATGGGAAATACCTACTGTTTCCTCATCAAGGATAGGGAGGCGGTAATACTCCACTCCCGGCATTACAGTATCAGGTTTGCCGGTTCTCTCAGCGGAAGTACGGAGGTCGATCACCTTCTTCAGCTTGTATTCTTCCTTCAGAGTCTCCTGGTCAGCCAGGGACACATGATACAGTTCCCCGCTTCTCAGAAGCCTACGGGGCAGTATATGCCTTCCGTCCTCTGTCATCAGGGCGCCGAGATCCCTAGTATTGGGAAGACTCTGCAGGGGAAGACGGCCTCCTTTGGGGAAACCTACAGCCATCTCAGGATTGAGCACTTTAAGAAGGCGGATGCAGTCATGCACCTCCCGCTCTGTCATATCAAATTTATATCGTTTCTTTCTTCTTGTGACTATCACCAGATAATTCACGATCAATTGCTTGCGTGCATCGCTGTCCATGCCCTCACGGCGCATGTAAGCCCACATGATATCTTTACACGGAAGACTGTTCATCATCATATGTTTTGTAAATACAAGGTAACCGTCTTCAATGCGTATCTTTCCGTATTTCATAAAATTCCTCCAAATTACAAAGCAGACAAGTCCGCTTCTGTTTCCTCATTCCTCTGATAAGGGATCTGTACACTTATTGCACCGGTATGAGACTGCCACACAGCTTTCCCCGCATATTGTACACATCCCCCCGGGAGGTTCGGCAACAGTAAAATTATCATACCATAGATTGAGGAAATGAGGAACTGTTTTTCGGAATTTTAAAAAAATGCTTCTTACCGGTAATCGTCCACATCAAATCTGCGGTCTTTGAAATAGAAATCCCGGTCCGCTTCTGTGATCTCCTTGAGCACACGGCAAGGATTCCCTGCTGCAACCATATTGTCAGGAATATCCTTTGTCACCACACTTCCGGAGCCAATGACAACATTATTGCCGATATGTACCCCCGGATTGATCACAACATTTCCCCCAACCCAAACATTATCGCCGATGGAAACGCCAATACCATACTCGTATCCGCTGTTTCTGCTGTCAGGGTGAATGGGATGTCCTGCTGTGTAGATCGACACATTCGGCGCCATCATACAGTTATCTCCGATGGTCACCCGGCCTACATCAAGGACGACAAAGTTAAAATTGGCATAGAAATTTTCTCCTACCTGGATATTTGTACCGTAGTCACAGTGAAAGGGAGGTTCTATCATAATATTCTTTCCGGTTTTCCCCAGAATTTTCTTGATTGCTGCCCCTAACTCATCATAACTGTCTGGTTCCATATGATTATAGGCATGGACCTTCTTTCTTGCCTCTAACCGTTCTTCCTCTAATCCGTCCATCCATGCTTTATAGGGCAGACCGGAGAGCATTCTTTCCTTCTGGTTCATAATAGTCTCCTTATATTCTTAATCTTTCAGCTGAAATACAACTGCTTCAAAGGGACGGAGCACCATATTGGCGGCACATTCCGTATCTTTATAATTGGATATCATCACTTTTATATCATCTTTTCCGGAAAATTCTTCCGGTGTCAGGAAGGTCTGGTTTTCTTTTGTGAAGTTACAGATCACCAGGAGTTTTTCATTCTCTAATGTTCTTGTGTAGGCATAAACTGCAGGATCTTCCGGCGCCAGAAGTTCATAGGAACCATACACGATAATTTCATTGGTGTGGCGCAGATTGATCAGCTTCTGATAATAGCGGAAAACAGAATCTTCTCTGGACAGCTGCTCTTTAGCATTGATTTCCTTATAATTGGGATTTACCATGATCCAGGGATTTCCGCTTGTAAAGCCGGCATTTTCACTGTCATCCCACTGTACGGGGGTACGGGCGTTGTCACGGCTCTTATAGCGGAGATAACGCATCATATCCTCTCCGTTAAGCACGCCTCCCTCTACAAGCTCGTGGTACGCATTGATACTCTCTATATCTCGGAAATCAGAAAGCTTCTCAAAGGGCACATTTGTCATGCCAAGCTCTTCCCCCTGATAAACATAGGGAGTACCCTGCATCATATGGAGACAGGTAGCAAGCATCTTAGCGGAAATCTCACGGTATTCAGGAGAATCATCTCCCATTCTGGAAAGCATTCTGGGCTGGTCATGGTTACACCAGTACAGGCTGTTCCATGCTTCTCCCATCAGGGAAACCTGCCATTTTGTTAAAACCTTTTTCAACTCCACCAGGTCGATTTTTCTGTCGTTCCACTTGAAGGTTTCTCCGCCGTCCAGGTCCATATGTTCAAACTGGAAAACCATATTCAGTTCTTTTCCGTCCAGAGAAGCATATTTCTTAGCTTCCTCCACAGTGACCCCGGAACATTCTCCCACAGTAAGGAGATCGTATTTCGAAAGGACTTCCTTGTTCATTTCCTGAAGATATTCATGAACATGAGGGCCGTTGCACACATAGGGTCCAAAGGCTCCGTAGCCGTTCTCTCCCACTTCCCCGTCAGGCAGTCCCGGCACCTTGGAGATCATGGATATTACATCCATACGGAATCCGTCAATTCCTTTCTGGCACCACCAGTCCATCATGTCGAAAACTTCTTTCCGCACTGTGGGATTGTCCCAGTTTAGATCAGGCTGTTTTTTAGAGAAAAGATGGAGGTAGTACATCTCTGTAGTCTCATCATATTCCCAGGCAGAGCCAGAAAAGCAAGATCCCCAGTTATTTGGCTCTTTTCCGTCCTTGCCATCTCTCCAAATATAGTAATCCCTGTAGGGATTGTCTTTGGATTTTCTGCTCTCCACAAACCAGGAATGTTCATCTGAGGTATGGTTCACCACCAGATCCATGACAATACGGATTCCCCGCTCATGAGCTGCTGCCAGCATTCTGTCGTAATCCTCCATAGTGCCGAAATCCTTCATGATACCTCTGTAATCGCTAATGTCATACCCGTTGTCGTCATTGGGCGACTGGTATACCGGAGAAAGCCAGATAACGTCAATTCCAAGCTCTTTCAAATAATCAAGTTTCTCTGTGATCCCGTTTAAATCTCCGATACCGTCTCCGTTACTGTCCCTAAAGCTTCTTGGGTAAATCTGATACACTACCGCTTCTTTCCACCAGGTTTTGTTCATTGTTATAACTTCCTTTCTTTTTTCCTGTACTGACACATTCATGGTTAACCTGACAGTGCTTTTAAAGCTGCTGTCCAGGTATGGTTTTACGTTAAACGTCTATGATAGGATCATACAGCATTGCCCGGAAAAAATCAAGGGTTTTACGTTAAACTTTTTCCTGGATTTTTTGTGCAGATTCACGAATCACTATATTGACAGGAAGTCTCTGGATTTCTCCGGGAAGAGGCTTGTTTTCTATAAGGGCCAGAAGATGCTTCACCGCAAGCCTTCCTTTTTGGCTCACACCCTGATGGACAGTTGTAAGCCTTGGACTTATAAGACCTGCCATGTTGATATCATCAAATCCGGTAACGGAAAAGTCCTTTGGTACATGGATCCCTTTATGTCTGAGGTAGTCAATTCCCTCTATGGCAAAGTAATCATTACAGAAAACCAAGGCTGTGTCCTTTCCCTTTCTGGCAATTATTTTTTCGAAAAGGAGTTCTTTTTCTTCTCTTTTATTTGCACAGCGGAGAATCCTGCCGCTGCAATCGCCAAGCCCTGCGTCTTTCATTGCATTCAGGAATCCTTCTTCCCGCTTTCTTCCCACATCGCAGCAGGTCTGAGGGTCTGAAGGGTTCTCCACATCGGAGATGAACAGAAGTTTCCTGTGCCCTAAGCCTAAAAGATATTCTGTAATATCCCGGGCTCCTTTTTCATCCTCTGTGCCCACATTGATATAAGGTTCCCTGGCATCAAAATAGCAGTCAGTATATACAGCCGGAACATGGACCTTTTTGGCCAGCCTGCGGCTCAGGACAGTGCCAAGGCTCACGGTTATAACCCCGTCTACGTTCCAGGTACTTGTAAGCTTCTCGATCTCTTCTGCAGAATCAGAAAAACACAGCATCATATAGTACCCGGCAGTCCGGATTTCCCTCTCCATGGTACCCAGGATTTCCGCCATAAAGGGACTCTGGATCCCTTCTTTCAGAGGTTCTGTCATATCACTTGCAATGACGCCTATGATCTTTGAACAGCTCCGCACCAGCATCCGGGCGCCCATATTAGGCACATAATTCATTTCCTTCATAAGCTTCTCCACCTTTTCTATGGTGGCAGGAGAAACCTTTTTTGTATTCCCATGGATGACATTTGACACTGTGGTAAAACTCACCCCGGCTTGTTTTGCAATATCTTTAATAGTTGCCATGGCTGTATCTCCTCCGGAATTTACTGCGTGGTTTTACGTTACACTTATTTAAGTGTAGCACAGATACAGGAATTTGACAATTCCACATAAAAGACTATAATGATGTGGGAGTTAAAAGTAAAATACCATTCCCATATAAGAGAGGTTGAATTTCACATGGAGAATTTAATTTTCTGCCTTAACGCCACCATCCCCATATTCCTCACCTTGGTTTTAGGGTTTCTGTTCCGGCGTATAGGGCTTTTTGATGATACCTTTGTAAGCAGGATGAATAAGTTTGTGTTTGCCGCTGCCCTTCCTGCCCTTCTGTTTCAGGATATTTCAAGCGCTGATTTCTATGATGTATGGGACGGCAGAATGGTTCTTTTCTGCTTTCTTGCTACACTTGCCAGCATAGCCATTTCCACGGGGCTTTCATTTTTCCTTAAGCCCAAGGATATCCAGGGAGAATTTATCCAGGCCTCCTACAGAAGCAGCGCTGCCCTTCTCGGCATTGCTGTGATCCAGAATCTTTACGGCAATGCCGGCATGGCTCCGCTTATGATCATCGCCAGTGTCCCTCTGTACAATGTCATGGCTGTCACTGTCCTTTCCTTTTTCCGGCCGGGACAGGATAAATTTAATAAACGTATGCTGAAAAACACAATAAGAGGAATCGTGACTAACCCTATTATCCTGGGTATCCTGGCAGGCATGATCTGGTCAGTCCTGAAACTTCCCAAACCTGTTATCCTGGATACTACAATCAATAATCTGGGTAAGATCGCAACTCCTCTTGGTCTGATGGCAATGGGCGGCTCTCTCAAGCTTGGCAAAGCCTTCTCAAGAATCAAGGCAGCCGCTGCCTGTACGTTTTTAAAGCTTATAGGCTTTGAGGCATTGTTTCTGCCCTTGGCCGTATCACTTGGCTTTACCAAGGACAAACTGGTGGCTATCATTATCATGCTGGGCTCCGCCACCACAGTGAGCTGTTTCATCATGGCTAAAAATATGGACCATGAAGGTTCCTTCTCCTCAGGTGTCATCCTCCTGACTACCCTGCTGAGTGCTTTCACCCTCACCTTCTGGCTGTTCCTCTGCAGGAACATGGGGCTGATCTAGTTACTCACCACAGGCACAAATATCACGCTGCCATGAAGCGGATCCTCTTACTGCTTTTCTTCAAGGATTTCCAGCAGGGCTTTTCCTGTTCTGGAAATCTCTGCTTCCTTGTGGAGTACATAGGAGAACGGCCTTACATAAGGTTCTTCAAAATCCATGGCATAGATTTCGTCCTCATCCCTTACAAGAAGCCCTGAAGCCACTGTAATGCCCATATTGTGGCGGACAGCCTCTCTGATGGCATAATTGCTGCCCATGACCGTAATATTCTCAGGCTCGATGTGATATCTGGTAAGGAAGAAGTCCATATACTCCCTTGTGCCTGAACCTTCCTCCCTGGAAATCCAGTTCTGATGCTTTAACATCCGGGGACATATTTTCTGCTCCCTGGAAAGGGGATTATCCCTGGAAACAAGAAGCTTCAGGGAATCCTCCATGAAATATTTTCCCACAAATTCGTCTCTCTGATGAAGGCCTTCGATAAAGCCTATCTGAATCTGTTCCTTCCGTACAAGATGTAAAATTTCTTCTGTGTTAGCGATTACCATCTCCACCTGAACACCAGGGTATTTCTCTTTGTACCGGCACAAGATTCCCGGCATTACACATTCCCCTACTGTATAAGTCCCGCCTACTTTCAAAGAACCTTTCAGCTCTTTTCCCGCTTCCTTCTGTTCCCGTTCTGCCTCCTCAAAGAGGGCAGTGATTTCCTGTGCCTTGCGGTAGAGCATCCAGCCGTTGTCGGTGATATGGATAGATTTTGTGTTGCGGAGCACAAGTTTAGTTCCGTAATGTTTCTCAAGGCGGCTGATATGAGTACTTACAGCCGGCTGGGAGAGATTTACCGCCTCACCGGCTTTTGTGAAATTTCCGTATTTTACCACTGCAATAAATGTCTTTAACTCTTCCAGCATAAACTTCACCTCCAGGCTATTTCCCAATACTGTGGATAATCTCGTATAATGCCTCCAGACTAAGGGGCAGGATCCTCTCATCCAGCTGAAATTCTGGATGATGGAGAGGATGATCTTCTCCCGGGATTCCCGCCAGAAACACCGGAAACACTCCTCTTGTCCGCTGAAAATAGCGATAGGCATTGTCCCCGGAAAGAAACAATTCATCCTCCCCTTCCAGGAAAAATCTGTCTCCGAACACTTTTCTCCCGGCATCGGCAGCAAGCCTGGTAAGGGCGGAATCATTTTCAAAGGAAAGTACAGGTTCTTTTGGAAATACCATTTCTATCCTTGTGCCGGTTTTTCTCTCAATCCCGCCAAAAGCTATTTCCAGTTCTTCTTTTAGACGGTTGTAATCAGCTTCACGGCAGGCACGGATATTACCTCCCAGGACCACATGGTCGGCAATTATATTGGAATACTCTCCGCCGTGGACAGAGCCAATCCCCACCAGGCAAGGAGCCTGTCCCTGATAACTGACATTTAAATCATGTACTGCACCGATTACAAGGGACGCCGCATAAATGCTGTCGATTCCCTTATGTGCCTCACACCAGTGACTGGATTTTCCATGGATGTGTATCTGCATCCCGCCAATCATGGCAGAAGCCTGTCCTTCATGAACTGCCATTCCCAGGGACTGGTCACCGGCAAAATGAAACATGAGAAAAGCATCTGTTTTTGGATCATCAAGAGCACCGGCTTCCACCATACGCCTGGCCCCTTCTCCTGTTTCCTCTGCAGGTTCAAAAAGGAAACGGATTCCCACTGGGAAATCCGCACCCTCTTCTGCCGCTATTTTTGCCATTACAAGTGCCACTGCCAAAATGGCATCATGGCCGCAGGCATGCATACAGCCCTCATGAAGGGAGGCGTATGGAAGGCCTGTCTTCTCCTGGATAGGCAGTCCGTCCATCTCTGCCCGGAGCACCACTTTTTTCTCTTTTTCCTTGTGAGCCGGAAGGTCGGCCCAAAGGCCCGTAGGCGGAACCTGGGTGATCTCGTACCCCAGGTTCTTAAGATATTCCGTAATATATGCGGAAGTCTTTACCTCCTTAAGACTCAGTTCCGGATACTGGTGGAAAAAACGGCGCAGCTTAATCAATTCTTCCTCATAATACTGTCTGTTTTTCATATCATATAAATATTAAAATAATTCCTTAAATGTTTTTCTCTGTTCCACAGCCTCTGTGACGCTGGCCATCTTAGAAGTGTCCCCTATAAGAATCACACCGCACAGACGATTGTTAAGGAAATAGTATTTTTCATACTGTTTTCTTCCCATATCTTTAAATTCCACTGTCCTGTAAATAAGATTAGGATTTTTGCCATTGTCACCAATTGCATAAAGCGATGTATTCATGCCGTGGAAGGAAAGACCTGCAGAAACAGTTGTGTATTCCAGGGCCTCCCCTGCTGCGTTGGCACCTGCTGTCTTACCCTGCTCCAACGCCTGAGGCCAGATGGCATAGTTGATGCCGTCATACTCAGCGCAGTCCCCACAGGCATAAATATCTTCTATATTTGTCTCCATACGGGCATTGACCAATACCCCTCTGTTCAGAAGGACACCTGCATCCTTAGCCACTGATGTGTTGGCCCGGACACCTGCGGACACTACCACCAGCTCTGCCGGATAGACAGTTCCGTCATCAAGCTCTACTCCCGTCACAGAGGAATCTCCCTGGATAGCTGTAATCTTAACTCCTGCATGGATATCAATGCCATTGCCTTCACTGATCAGGGTAAGCATCTCACTTGCAGCACTGTCCAGCTGACGGCCCATGATCTGAGGCGCCGCTTCCAGCACGGTCACATTCTTATGCGCCTTTTTCAGCTCCCAGGCAGCCTCCAGTCCAAGGACACCTCCGCCGATGACAACCACGTTCTGTACCCGGTGAAGAAGTGACTCAATTTTTTCAATATCACTCATACGGCGGATTGCCACAACCTCCGGCTTGTCAGCTCCTTTGATAGGCGGGATGAAGCACTCGGAACCAAGAGCATAGATTAACTTGGTATATTTCATCTTTGTCCCGTCAGCCAGCTCCACTTCCTTATCATCTGTATGGATGGCTTTCACTTCCTTGCCGAGCACCTGGTACACTCTGTTCTCTTCATACCAGGATTCCGGCTCCACAGCAATCTCCCCTGCATCCAGTTCAGCCACCATAGACTTAGTGAGCATAGGACGGTTATAGGTGCTGTAGGGCTCGTTGGAAACCATGACAACAGAACCTTTTTTATCTCTCTCCCTGATCGCCTTGGCTGCACTTAATCCTGCTGTCCCGTTCCCAAGGATCACATAGAAATTCTCTGAATCTCTGCGGAATCCCGTCTCCTCAGAATCCACAGGCACGAAGTTTTCCTTGCCAACTCCGCAGACAGGACAGATTTCCAGGGAAGAATCAAAGATTTCTCCGCATACAAGACATTTTACAAGTGTACGGGGGCCTTGGGCCTTCTTGGGATTCTCTTTCTCCTGGAGGATACAGCCGAAATTATATCCATATTCATATGCATCCAGAAGCTGTACCTCACTTGGCTTAAACCGCACGCAAAGGCCGTCCACCACCTTCATCTTCAATTGTTTCAGACGTTCTATGATATGAGGAACACCTTCGCCGCTCCAGCCATAGCTGCCAAATGCACTGGCAAGTTTCCCGCCGTGAGTACCTGCGAAAATAGAAGTGGTCAGATCCCATATGGGCTTCAGGGCCTCCCCTACAATAGTGGGCGTTCCCAATAAGAAACCGTCTGCGAAACCAAGCTCCTCAAGAACCTTTTCCTGGTCAGCCTCCACCATGTCATAAGAACGCACATCCACATCACCGCTGTCCTTGATTCCTCTGGCTATCTCCTGGGCAAGCTGAGCCGTGTAGCCGTAGGCACTCACATAGGGAATCACCACGGTCTTGCGGGTGTTGGGATTTTTTACTGTACACCACTGTTCATAGGTGTTGTACATAAAATCAATTTTTTCATCAAGCACAGGGCCATGGCCGGGACAGATCATGGATACGTCAAGGCCTCTCACTCTTTCCAGGGCTTTTGACATATAAGGCTTAAAAGGCCCTATGATACAGTCAAAATAATATTTGGCAGCTTTCATATAATCCTCATGATTCACCACTTTACTCACCAGCACATCATGGAACCCGTAATGAGAACCAAAGGAATCACAGGTGACAAGAAGCTGCTCTTCTTCAATATAAGTATACATAGTATCCGGCCAGTGAAGATTAGGTACCACTAAAAACCGCAGGGTCTTCCCTCCGATTTCCATAGACTGGTTGTCCTTCACTGCAATGGAACAAAAGTCTCTGTTCACAATTTCTTTTAAAAATCCCACTGCACAGCCTGTTGCGATTATTTTCATCTGAGGGCTGTAATCAAGAAGCTTTTCAATGCTTCCTGCATGGTCAGGCTCTGTGTGGTCCACCACCAGATAGTCAATTTTCGTCACATCAATGACTTCTTTCAGCTTTTCCAGATATTCGTCAAAAAATTTCACTTTGGCAGTCTCAAACAGTACGATCTTATCCCCTGCCTTCCACACATACGAATTGTAGGTGGTACCGAATTCTGTATACATAATGATGTCAAAAACTCTCAAAGAGTCATCCACAATTCCTGTCCAATAAAACCCATCCCTTAATTTCAATGTTTTCAAACCTCTCATCCTCTCTTTCTAAAATATACTGTCATGGGCACCAGCAAATTATGAGGGACTTATCATCCCTTCCTGAAATCTGCGGCCCTATTTCTTATAATTTCAGCGCTTCCCTCCACGCTGCATCCTTAAATCCCGGGATAACAAAATCTTCTCCCACCAGCAGCGGCCGTTTCACGATCATTCCATCAGAGGCCAGCAGGTCAAGCTGCTCATCCTCAGGCATGGTGGGAAGCTTATCCTTAAGTCCAAGCTCCCTGTACTTCATTCCGCTGGTGTTAAAGAAACGCTTCATAGGAAGGCCGCTTCTGGCGATCCACTCCTTCAATTCTTCCTTTGTGGGATTTTCCTCCACAATGTGTCTGTCCTGAAATTCCACCCCGTTTTCCGTGAGCCATTTCTTTGCCTTCTGGCAGGTAGTGCATTTAGGATATTCTATAAATAATGTCATCTCTTGTTTCCTCCTTATATGATCAGGAAATTGCCGGTCAGCTGGCCCGACTGCCATCCCTGTTATGCCTGTTGGATTTAAATCAGAGCCAGATGCTTAAGTCCTTCACGGATACCGTAATGAAACATATCCGTTGTCACATAATCCGCCAGCTCCTTAATCTTATCAGAACCGTTTCCCATTGCCACCTTTGTATGGGCATACTCAAACATAGAAAGGTCATTGTTGCTGTCACCGAAGACTATCGTGTCCTCCCAGGGGATTCCAAAGCTCTTGAGAACTGCTGCTATTCCCACAGCCTTGTTAAAGCCTCTTGGAACCATCTCTATGGTAGTCCCTACAAAAGAATTGTTCTCATGGCGGATCACATCAAAATACGCGGACAGTTCCCCGCAGGCCTGGTCTGCATTACATCCCGGAACCATTTTGGCGCTGATCTTGTTGATCCTCATGCAATCCATATTCCCTGTTATAGGCCGCCACTTCTCTCCAAGGGCTTCTGTGATCAGGCCGGAATACCAGTTTACCTCCGTAGTATATTCCTCTTTGTCATAATACATGTAATCAGCACCTTCCATTACCGGCACAAGTCCGTTACGGCGAAGCACTGTGACAGAGGTTTTCGCAACCTCAGGAGACATTTCCTTATTAAAAAGACGTTTCCCTTCCTTCTCAATTGTGGCACCGCAGGCAGTTATCATACCTGTAAAGGGCACCTGTTCCAGATACCAGGGCACGAAAGCGCGGCTTCTCCCTGTACAGAGCCAGGCCTCATGACCATTTTCCCGCAAGGCGGCTATGGCTCTTACCGCACTGTCCGGCACCCCCTTTTCTATGTCACAAACGGTTCCGTCTGCATCAAAAAATACAATCTTCTTTCCCATCTTTTGTCCACTCCTGTTGTAACCTGAGATACTATCCTAAACCTGCTGCTGCTCTCGGCAGCCCCCGGTCATCTGAACAGCACCTCTGCTGCCTTGATCAAATACTCTGTGTCCTGAATCCCTGCTGTTTCATAAGAAGAATGCATGGCAAGCTGGGGCAGGCCGATATCCACGGTGTTCATAGCAGCCTGGGTATTGGAAATATTCCCCAGTGTAGAACCTCCTGCTATGTCAGAACGATTTACAAAGGTCTGTACTGGAACTTTCGCCTCCCGGCAGATATCCTTAAACACAGCACCGGACAATCCGTCAGTACAATACTTCTGGTTTGCATTATATTTTATTACAATACCTTTATTGAGCACAGGCCTGTTCACGGGATCTGCTTTCCCGGTATAATTCGGATGGAGGGCATGTGCATTGTCAGCTGACACCATAAAGCTGCCTGCAAGAGTCATTAAATATTCCTCCTGGGTTCTTCCAAGTCCGGCATTGATACGCATGAGGGTATCCTTAAGGAAGGTGGACGCTGCCCCTTGTTTCGTGGTGCTTCCCACCTCTTCGTTATCCATGACACAGTGGACTGCTATGCTCTCGCTCCGCCCCCCATTGAGAAATCCCTCCATTGAGGAAAACGCACACTGGAGATCATCCAGGCGGGAACTGGAGATAAACTCATTCTCTGCTCCCCAGATCGTACCGGGAGTACGGTTATAGAGAAACAGATCATGTCCCAGTACATCCTCTTCCTTCACTCCTGCCTCCCCGGCTATAAGAGACAGGAAACTCCCCTTAGCCTCTGAACTGCCGTAAAGAGGAAGCAGATCTGTCTGTACATTATATTTGTATCCTTCATTTACCTCCCGGTTCATATGGATTGCCAGGCTAGGGATCATCAGAAGATCCCTGTCCACACACACAAGCTTTTCCTTGAATTTTCCGTTTTCCCGTACGATCATACGTCCTGCCACTGACAATGGGCGGTCAAACCAAGGTGCCAGCAGCATACCTCCGTATTTCTCCACATTCAGCTTCACATATGCATCTTCCACAGTAATTTCCGGGTTCTCTTTAATCTTAAAGGAAGGGGAATCGCTGTGGCTTGCCATGATGCGGAACTGCCAAACCTCCTCCTTGGGAATAGAAAAAGCAATGATGGCAGAGTGGTTCCTTGTGACAAAATAATTACCCCCGCAGCACAGTTCCCAATGCTCTTCCTCTTTTAATTCCTTAAAGCCCCTTTCCAAAAAACGTTGCCCCATTTCCTCCACTGCATGAAAAGCGGTAGGACTTTTTCTTATAAATTCCAATAATCGTTTTGCAGTCTCCTGATACATTCCGTCACTCCTTAAATAATTGATGTAATATTTCCTGCAGCTTACGCACATCCACAGGCTTTGCCAGATGTCCGTTCATACCGCATTCAATGGATTTCTTCATGTCCTCGTCAAAGGCGTTGGCGGTCATTGCCACGATGGGAACAGAGGCCGTGTCAGGGCGGTCCATGCGCCTTATTGCCTTTGTGGCCTCCAATCCGTCCATAACAGGCATACGGATATCCATCATGATCAAATCATAAGTGCCGGGCCGGGCGGAGCTTACACGATCCACTGCCTCTTTGCCATTCTGCACCCACTCCACTGTAAAACCATAGTTTTCCAGTAATAGCTGGGCAATTTCTGCATTTAACTCATTGTCTTCCACAAGAAGCACATTCCTGCCCTTATAAGAAATATTCTCCTGCTGGTCTGCTGCCTGTCTGTTTACAATTTTTCCCGGCTTAAGGGGGATTTTGAAATAGAAACAGCTTCCTTTGCCTTTTTCACTGTCCAGTTTAATTTCCCCGTCCATGAGCTGCACCAGACGGCTGCTTATGGCAAGGCCAAGCCCGGTTCCGCTGGATTGGCTCATTCCGTTTCCTTCCGCCTGTTCAAAGGAATGGAACACCCTCTCCTGATTCTCCTTGCTTATTCCGATGCCGTTGTCTTTTACCTCAAAATAAACTTCTGTCTTGCCGTCACCCAAAACATTCTCCTTTGCCTTCAGCGTGACTCTTCCGCCTTCGGGAGTGAACTTTACAGCATTTCCCAGAAGGTTGATGAGAACCTGGCTGATACGAAGCCTGTCCCCGAAAAACCAATCATGCTTAAGACTGATTTCCTGTTCATAGGTAATGTTCTTTCCGTTGGCCTGAGGCTCGATCAAGCCGGAAATATCTTCAAACATATGACGCAGATTAAAATCAACAGGATCCAGTTTCATTTTGCCGCTTTCAATCTTAGACATATCCAGGATGTCATTGATCAAACCCAACAGATATTGAGACGAATTTTCAATCTTCTGAAGACAATCCAATACTCTTTCCTGCTTTTGTCCTTCCTGCAGAGCGATCTGCACCATTCCGATGATCCCATTCATAGGAGTACGGATTTCATGTGACATTCTTGACAGGAATTCACTTTTTGCCCTGCTGGCTGAATCATGGCGCTCACGGTTCATACTGTTCTGGATGATCGTCCCGATCTCACGGAGATTCTTTCTCTCTTCTCCGTTCATCAGAAGTGAATCACTTCCGCCCACAAAGCTGATGGTGCCCATATAAACCCCATTATCCACCATGGAAACAGCCACGCCCTTTTGTCCCGGTCGTACCATGAGAAACTTGCACAGCATCCCGGAGCACGGAGCGTCAACCCCAAACTCCCGGGTACCTTCCTTATACCAGGAAGTAAAGGTATCCAATTCCCTGGCAGCGTAATGATCTGCAGGCGAATCAATCCAGTCCTCTGCTTTGTCATGCCACTGATATTCCAAATAAATGGAACGGAAATCCCGGTTTACTGTGGTGATCAGGATATCACTGGCTCCGTAATATCTTCCAAGCTTCATCAGAAGCACTGTCATCACAGTATCTGCATCGCCGCTCTTGTCAAAGAAATTAAGGGTGAGAGATACCATATTAAGCCTCTCCGCATAACCAAGGGAAACAATCTCACTTCCCTTTGTATCGGAAAGATACTTCTTTCTGCCGTCATCCACATCGCTGTAAAATCTGTAATATCCCTTCGAGGTACGTTTCGCCTCTCTCTGAGCAAACATTGCTTTTCCTGTAAGGATTTTTGTATCCTGCCCCTGACCTGCCACTGCCGCTCCCGATGTGATGCTGATCTGAAGCCTGCTGCCGCCAAACATGCGGGAAATTCTTCTGTACCATTCATCCAGAAAGTTCTTTCCCTCCTCTTTTGTGTAGGCGGGAAGCCATAAAACCAGTTCATCTCCCCCGAAACGAAGAGGAAGGATTTCTTCTTTCCCTTTTCTCTTATCCTCCCGGCACAATTCCTGTATGATACGGCCTAATTCTTCCAGAATCGTATCGCCGAAAACAATTCCATACTGCTCATCCATTTCACGGAAATTATCCAGATCCATAAAAACCATGATACCCTGAGGTATGCTTTTCCGCATTTCATTTATCTTTTTCATTCCCGCTTTACAGGTATATAATGAAGTAACAGGGTCAATGGATGCTTTTTCCAGCCTTCTGATCTCCTTCAGCTTCTGTTCCTGGATGTCTCTCAGGCTGCCTACAAATTTTGAACGTTTCCCCTCTGAATCATAAATAACTTTACCGTTTAAGACGATCCACCTGTATTCCTCCCATCCGTGAAGCTTCAGGCGAAGTTCTGTCTTAACACTTCCTGATAAGTTTTCAAAAATCTTCTGTACCTTTGCTTTATCATCCGGATGGATTTCATCCTCCTTAAAAATACCGATTAAATTGTCTATTTTCTTATAATTCCATTTTCCTTCCAGGATATTCGTATTGAACACATCCAGGTTCCCTGATTTTAAATCCTGGGTAAAAAAAGTGTCTTTACTTCCTTCCAGGGCAAGGCGATATCTCTCTTTTTCTTCAATAAGGCTGTCTTCTGTATCTTTTTGGCGGTCAGTAAGATTCTTTACTACCTCGTAAAGGCCGTCAATCTCCACAATACCTGACTTTTTGAATTTCTCCAGTCCGTTTCTGGAGCTGCTCCCAATACATTCCATCAGACGTTTGATGGGCTTGGTCAAATAACGGATAAGAAAATAAATGCACACCACTCCAAACAGGATTCCTATGCCTATGGCAGTTCCCATATGGAAATACATCTGATTTCCAATGCCAAAAAGCTGATCTCCTGTCCGCACTCCTATCACTGCCCATTTATCAGCGGAAAAGGGGGTGTTCGTATTATAAAGCTTCAAGGGCCGCACCACTGCATAAAGTGTCTGCTTCTCCTGATTTTCATAGTCCAGCTGGTAAAAACCTTCGAATCCCGCCTCCCGGGCTTTTACAGACTCTCCTTTTTCCATGAGGCGCTCATAGAGGACTCCGTTTCCCTCCATAAGAAGCCAGGTACCATCTTCCTGCTCCTTTGCAAACATATATCCTGCCTGGAGTCCGTCATCTAATTCTTTGACAGGAAGAAGCCCTTGAAGATATTCATCGGATAACTCCACACCTGCCACACCATATACCGTATCCTTATAGATAAGAGGTATGGAATAGGTGATCATTTCATAGGTATCTCCTTTTAACCCAGCTTCCAGGATAAAAGGTTCTGACCAGTATCCCAGATTCTTCACCTGTGCATCCGGGTTCTTAACACCTGCAATATAAGGTTTATAAAAAAATCATCCTCCATACGTTCACCTTCGCCGCTCAGGTGAAAATCCGTGGACCAATAGCTGTCCAGGGGGATATTTATATTTCTGGAAAGTTCCTTGTTTCCCCGTTCCATCAACAGATCTGACAGATCGTTGGGATTGGAGGACGGGTCTGCATCTCTTATATAAAAGCCGTTGCAGGATCCGTCATTAAATGGGATATCTTCGTTTGCAAGTACCACAAAAAGACCTGTGGTGGTATTATTCCGCAATATGCCTACACAATCACGGATAATATCCTCCAGGTATTCCTTCTGTGCTTCTTCCGAAGCAAGAAATTCATCTATAGACAGATTGTTTCTCTTCATCAACTCTTCAAGCGACTGCTGAAAGCTGTCTGTCCTGCCATTGATGGCGGTCCAGCGCTGAACCATATCATTCTGCAGAATCACAGAGCGGTTTTCCACTGTCTTGTACATCATGCCCACTGAATATTCCCTCAGTGCGCCTGACGCTTTTGTCAATATCAATGTGCTGAAAGAAATTCCGCCCTGTATCAGCATTACAACTGTCAAGGGTATGAGAAACAGTTTGAATATCGTCTTTTTCCGGTTTCTTTTCATGATACCCTGTTCCTTTTACTGTTCTGTTATTTTTGTTCTATTATTTCTGTCAAGGCGTCTTTAAATCCTTCATACCAACTGTCAAAGGCTTCCTCCGTCAAATAGGGAGCACACACCTCTTCCAGACTGCCGCCCTTATCAAGAGCTTCCTTTATCACTTCCCTGTCTGCCGCCGCCTTATCGGAAAGATTGTAATCCAGCACTTTTCTTGCCGCAAATCCGCTGGAAAAAGCTTTTGTGGTATAAAGCAGATCCGGATTTTCTTCTCCCAGTATACTGGTGAGACAATCATATGTCTTTTCCGGTATCTCCAGATTATCCTTGGCGATCACCTGATCAAGCTTCTCTTTATCCACCGCCTCTTTTTTAACAGGCAGATATCCGGAGGAACATGCAAATTTAAGATTATTCTCTGCCTTAGTAAACCATTTCAGGAAAGTGACAGCGGCAAACTCGTGTGCCTCATCACTTTTGCTCACCACCATACCAGCTCCCTGCTGGACCATGTAGGGTTCTCCCCCTTCCAGAACAGGTGCCGGGAGGACAGCATAATCAATGGGATAGCTTTCTGTTCCTGTCTCCACCTGGTCCGGGAAATACATGGATGCAGTAATCGACCCTGTAAAAGCTAAAAGATCTCCGGTCTTCACGTCATCCGAACGGAATTTTCCGTAGGACGCAAAGTATCCTTTAATATATGGGATATAATAATTATCCCACAGCCGCCTTATATATTCTTTATCTATATTTAATGTGACCTTGCCCTTGTCCGCCTGAAAAATCTCTTTTCCCTGCTGCCGGACGCCTATCACAAAGTAATTAGCCATGGAATCCCTTCCATAGAAAGCCTTCCCGTCATTTGGAATATCCGGAGTCTGGGCGTCAGTCCACTCATAGTATTGCTGTGCCACTTTCGTCACGCCTTCAAAGGTAGCAAGCTCTTCCATGGTAACTCCTGTCTCATTGGCAAAAGCATCCCAGTCTGTCTTATTTACCATCATGATCTCTGTGGACTTTGCAACGGGAAAAATCCTCAGACTTCCATCCTTGGCGATTCTTCCCTCTTCTATGTAGGCATCCACATATTCATCCAGTTCCTCCTCAGAAAGATACTGAGTGATGTCTGCAAGCTTGCCCATCTCTTCAATGGAATAAGCCGTGTCCGCATAAGAGGAAAATATATCAGGGACTTCATCTGCACCCACCTCCCCCTTGATAGAGGACATGACTGCCGCCTCAAGGGAATCCACTGCACCCTGACTGTAACTCTGTATAAATATCCCTTTATCTTTCCCTTCTGTCTCATTAAACTCATCTACAAGACTGTCAAAGGCACTCTGCTGATTCCCGTTGTAGTAATGCCAGATCGTTAAGGTAATAGGATTCTTCGGATCCAAAAGCTTAGTGCTTCCGCTCCCGCTGCAGCCGGCCAGGGATACTGCCAGCAGACCTGCCATGCATAAACAGATTTTTCTTTTCATATGTTTTCTCCTTCTCACTATGCGGCTTATCAATTATTATTTTCCATTATACTCCAATTTCTATTCCGTAGCAACCAGAAAGCGGAGGCCAAAGACCTCCGCTTTCTGGTTCATTGATTTTTAATTAATCCAGGATGATCAGCGCCATAAATACTAAATCTGTATTTCCTGTATTTGCAAGGCCGTGGCCTTTTCCGTCAGGGGTGAAAGTGATATCTCCTGCCTGCACCGGACGGTATGTGCCGTTATCATTGTATTCGCCCTGGCCTGAGATAATATAATAGGTTTCACTTTCTCCATGATGCTCATGGTATCCAAGAGAACAGCCCGGTTCCAGAGTAACCTCTGCGTACAGGCCGCATTTACCGTTTAACTGCTCTTCCTCCAGAATTTCCTTGATGATCACATGACCGTAACCGTCACACATGTTTTCTACTCGTCTGATATTCATCTTATATCCTCCCATTCTTATAACCGTCTGCCGGAGATTTCTGTTTCTTCTCCGGACTTCTTTTATCATTTCACAATTTTCTGATTCTGTCAATTGCCTCTGCTGTATTTTCGTAAGTACCAAAAGCAGTAAGGCGGAAGTAACCTTCCCCGTGAGTTCCGAAGCCTGAGCCGGGAGTTCCCACAACATTGGCTTTCTCCAAAAGATGATCAAAAAAGTCCCAGGAAGTCATTACCTTTGGGGTTTTCAGCCAGATATATGGGGCATTGACACCTCCTGATACAGAATAACCGGCCTCCTTCAGTCCTTCATAGATCACCTTTGCGTTTCTCATATATCCGGCAACCTGCTCCTTGAGCTGTGTTTTGCCTTCAGGGGAATATACGGCCTCGCCTGCCCGCTGGACAATATAGGGTGCTCCGTTAAATTTCGTGCCATGACGTCTGGCCCAGAGACTGTGAAGGGAGACTCCGTCTCTCTTAAGCTCCTTGGGGATTACGGTGAAACCTAACCGGACACCTGTAAACCCGGCATTTTTAGAGAAACTGCGAAGCTCTATGGCACAGGTTCTTGCCCCTTCGCATTCATAAATACTGTGGGGCACATCCTCCTGTGAGATGTATGCTTCGTAGGCAGCATCATATATGATCACCGATCCATTTTTATTGGCGTAATCCACCCACTTCTGAAGCTGATCTTTTGTTATGGCACAGCCTGTGGGATTGTTTGGGAAACAAAGATAGATCAAGTCCGGCACCTCTGCAGGAAATTCCGGCAAGAACCCGTTATCTTCCCGGCAGGCCATATAGATCATGCCGTCAAAATTTTCTTTTGCACTGTTGTAATCTCCTGTACGTCCAGCCATCACATTGGTATCTGCATAAACAGGATACACCGGGTCACACACAGCCACCTTATTATCCAGTCCGAATATCTCCTGTATATTTCCCGAATCACTTTTTGCCCCGTCAGACACAAAGATTTCATCAGCCTCTATCCGGCAGCCTCTGTCCTTATAATCATTTTTTACTATGGCATTCCTTAGAAATTCATAGCCCAGATCAGGAGCATAGCCCCGGAAGGTTTCTGCATGAGCCATTTCCTCCACAGCCTTATGAAGTGCTTCGATGATGGCCGGAGCCAGGGGCTGGGTCACATCCCCGATGCCAAGACGTATGATACGGCTCTCAGGATGAGCCTTCTGATAGGCATTTACTTTTTTTGCAATTGTGGAAAACAAATAGCTTCCCGGTAATTTCATATAATTTTTATTCACGGTAACCATGGGTTACTCCTCCTCATCCATTATTCATAACTATTAGTTTTTTCGTTTCTCTACTTCTTTATTCAATGCCTCCCGAACTCCGGCGGGATCTGCTTTTCCTTTCATCTCCTTCATGATCTGTCCCACAAAAAAGCCGGAAACCTTATCTTTTCCATTGAGCAGTTCCTCCAGAGGACCTGGATTTCTGTCCAGGATTTCATTGATTTTTTCTGTAAGAAGCCCTGTATCCTCCACAATCCTCAACCCTGCTTGTTCAATGAAGCTCTCCGGCTCTAAATCCTCTTCAAATATTTTTTGGAAAACTTTTTTGGCATTCTGAGGGCTAATGGTTCTTTTCTCAATCATTTTCAGCAAGTCTGCCACATGCTTGGGAGTGAAGTTTACCTCCTCCGGGTCTGTGCCCTTATCCTTCATCAGACGGAGAACCTCAACCATAAACCAGTTGGCTGCTTTTTTCGGATTCCCGCAGAGTCTTGCAGTCTCCTCAAAAAGTTCTGACAGGTGTCTGGATTCCGTAAGAATACCTGCATCATAAGGGGAAAGCCCCAGTTTATCCTGGTAACGCTGCTTTTTTTCTTCCCGCAGTTCCGGTAACGAGCTTCTTATCTCCTCTATCCATTCATTGCTGATATACACAGGCGGCAGATCAGGATCAGGAAAATAACGGTAGTCCTTGGCATCCTCCTTAGAACGCATGGCATAGGAAGATTCCTTATTATCGTCCCAGCGGCGTGTCTCCTGGATGACCGCCTGTCCCTCTTCCAGAAGTTCTGTCTGTCTCTCCCGTTCTCCTTCAATGGCTCTTGCAATTGCCTTAAAAGAGTTAAGATTTTTCATCTCTGTCCTGGTTCCTAATGTACCGCTTCCTTCTTCCCGTACGGAAAGGTTTACATCTGCCCGCATGGAGCCTTCCTGGAGTTTACAATCAGAAACTCCCAGATACTGCATCATACAGCGGAGCTTTTCCAGATAGGAAATGACTTCCTCTGCATTTCTCATATCAGGCTCAGACACGATTTCTATCAAAGGCACACCGCTTCGGTTATAATCTACCAGAGAACAATCCTCCCACTCATCATGTATCAGCTTACCTGCATCCTCTTCCATGTGCATCTCGTGAATGCGGATTTTTTTACTTCCTCCCGGTGTGTCAATTTCTACCCATCCGTCATGACAAATAGGAAGATAAAGCTGGGAAATCTGGTAATTCTGAGGATTGTCAGGATAAAAATAGTTTTTTCTGTCAAACCTGCAGTGCTGGTTGATCTGGCAGTTTGCGGCCAATCCGGCCTTCAGGGCAAATTCCACCACCTTCTTATTAAGAACAGGAAGAGAGCCAGGCATTCCTGAGCAAACAGGACAGGTATGGGTGTTTGGGGCACCGCCGAATTCTGTGGAGCATCCGCAGAATATTTTCGTTTTTGTAGAAAGCTCTACATGGACTTCCAGACCGATGACCGTTTCGTATTGTTTCATGACAGACCGCCTCCTTGTGCTGGTGTAGGGTATGGGCCGCGGCTTGTCTCATAGGCATGTGCCGCCCGTATGATTTTCTTTTCCATAAAGCAGTCTCCGATCATCTGGATACCTATGGGCAGCCCTTGCGAGTCTATGCCGCAGGGAACAGACACTGCCGGCAGGCCGCAGAGATTCACAGCCACTGTATAAATGTCACCAAGATACATGGCAAGGGGGTCTTTCAGACTTTCCCCGATTTTCGGCGCTGTATAGGGTGCCGCAGGGGCAAGAAGCACGTCATATTTCCCAAAGGCATGGTCGAACTCTCTTTTTATAAGAGCTTTTGTCTTCAAGGCTTTCAGGTAATAAGCATCATAGTAACCGGAGCTTAACACAAAGGAACCCAGCATGATACGCCGTTTTACTTCTTCTCCGAAGCCCTCTGTCCTGGTTTTCTTATACATGTCGTGAAGGCTGTCATAATTCTCTGCCCGGGATCCATATTTCACCCCGTCAAACCGTTCCAGGTTGGAACTGGCCTCGGCACTGGCAATGATATAATAAGCCGGGATCATGTATTCCACTGTTTTCAGTGAAAAAAATTCTACGATCGCCCCCATGTTCGTCAGATGCTTCAATGCCTCCATAAAAGCACCTTTCACCTGAGGGTTCAATCCTTCTGCCAGATATTCCTTGGGAACGCCGAATTTCATTCCCATGATTCTGTCTGTCATCTCTTTTGAAAAATCCAGGTCACGCCGTTTCACGGAGGTGCTGTCCTTACTGTCATATCCTGCTATCACCTCCAGAAGTGCGGCGCAGTCCGCCACATCTCTTCCCACAGGCCCTATCTGGTCCAGAGACGATGCATAGGCCACAAGGCCATAGCGGGATACCGTGCCGTAAGTGGGTTTCAGGCCTGTCACACCGCAGAAAGCACTTGGCTGGCGGATGGAGCCGCCGGTATCGGATCCAAGGGCCAGACAGGTTTCCCCTGCCGCCACCGCAGCACATGATCCTCCAGAAGAACCGCCCGGCACGTGGGACAGATTCCAAGGATTTCTTGTAATTCCATAGGCCGAGGTTTCCGTGGTACTCCCCATGGCAAATTCGTCCATATTGGTCTTGCCGATGATTATCATACCTGCCTTCTCCAGCCTGTTGATCACCTCTGCCTGGTACTGAGGCCGGAAATCCCCAAGGATTCTCGAAGCACAGGTAGTCTTTTTATTCTTAATGCAGATATTATCCTTTACCGCAATAGGGATACCTGCCAGAGGCCCCTTGTAGGTACCGTCTGAAATCCCTTTTTCCACCTGCTTTGCACGTGCATAAGCTTCTTTTTTGTAAATGTCCAGGAAAGCATGTACCTTATCCTCTTTTTTTTCTATCTGGCCGAATACTGCTTTCACACCATCCAGGACACTGACCTGACGTTGTTTGATTTTGACGCCCAATTCCAGGGCTGTTAATTTTTCCAACTCCATTGTCCTGTCTCCTATCCTACTGTTTTTGGAACCTGATACTGTCCCTCTTTTTCTTTCGGCGCATTAAAAAGCATGGCTTCTTTGCTGTCACTGTTTGTCACCTCATCCTCCCGGAATACGTTTACTTCCTTAAAAATATGGACCATAGGCTCTACCTCTTCTGTGTCCAGTTCCTCTAATTTATTAACGTAATCCAGCATTTTCTGCATATCTGCTTTTGCTTTTTCCTTTTCTTCCCCGGTGAGGGAAAGTTTAGCCAGAATACATATGTTTTCCATTGTTCTGTCATCAATCATTTCTGCCATTTTCCTGACCTCCCTGCCATTCTTTACTCACGGTTCCAGACGTGTCATATCTCTCGGGAAGAGACAAACCTCCCTTACATTGTCTTCCCCCAGAAGCTGCATAGTCAGACGCTCAAGGCCGATTCCCAAACCTCCGTGAGGCGGCATTCCATGCTTGAAAGTATCAAGATACTGCTCCATTCCCTCCCGAGTCATTCCCCGCTTCTCCATTTTTTCTGTGAGCTTGGAGTAATCGTGGATACGCTGTCCTCCTGTTGTCACCTCCAGACCATGGAAAAGAAGATCAAAGCTTAAGGTATATCTTTCATCCTCCGGGTCGTCCATGGCATAGAAAGGTCTTTTTTTAGAGGGATAATGAGTGACAAATACAAAATCCGCCTGATGTTCCTCTTTAAAATACTGTCCGATCAAAGCTTCCTCCTCCGGCTCCAGATCATAAGGATTACGGATTTTTCTCCCATACTTTTCTGCTGCAAGTTTTTTCGCAGTGTCAAAGCGTACTGTAGGAATTTTCCCCACATCAGGAAGCTGGATTTTCAAAATGGACAATTCCTTTTGGTAGTCCTTTCTCAGAAGCTCCATAGCATATTGTAGGAACCCTGTTTCCATTGCCATAATCTCTTCAAAGCTGTCAATGAACCCCATCTCAAAGTCCAGGCTTGTATATTCGTTCAAATGACGCTTTGTATTATGCTTCTCGGCCCTAAATACAGGGCCTGTCTCAAAAACCCTGTCAAATACTCCCACCATCATCTGCTTATAAAACTGCGGGCTTTGAGCCAAAACAGCCGGCTTGTGGAAATAGCTTAACTTAAACAGGTTCGCACCTCCTTCAGCGCCGCGCGCCCCTACTTTGGGAGTATGTATCTCCGTAAATCCCTGTCCATAGAGATAATCACGGAATGACCGCACCAGTGCCTCCTGGATTTTAAATT
Organism: Eubacteriales bacterium; assembly: GCA_030524175.1. Taxonomy (GTDB): domain Bacteria; phylum Bacillota; class Clostridia; order Lachnospirales; family Lachnospiraceae; genus Blautia_A. The sequence continues at coordinate 166,566 of JAUNHC010000002.1, read as the reverse complement.
TTGAGCGTTCCTGAATATTACGGAGAGAAATGGGACGGTAATTAAGCTTTGCCTCCAGGGATGTGTCCAGCTTCCATTTGTCAATGGCCATAGGCAAAGGCGCTGCCGGGGATGAAAGAATCTCAATATGGGTGACATGCAGTTCTCTGCCGTGAGGCGCCCTTTGCTCACTGCTGAGAATCCCCTTCATACACACAGCCATCCCTTCTTTCCATTCATTTACGGAAACATTTGTCCGGGCATTTTCACAGACAGTCTGAAACAGCCCTTCCCGTTTCCTGAGAATGACAAAGACCACATCACCCATGTTACGTATACTGTGGATGATACCCTCCACACCAGCCTCCTGATCCAGACTCCTGTCATCCATCAGCATATCCCAGCTTAAAATTTCCTTTTTCCATGTTCCATCCATAAATTCCATGTCCTCATCCTCCATTTCAAAAAAATCCCGGCATACCCGAAAAAGCCCAGGTATGCCAGGATTGGATATTTTGATTACACCGTTGTAATCCCAAACAATTATTAAATTACTGTAACAGTCTCATACTTCATCGTACATAAGCCTCAGCACCATCTGTGCCGTCTCCGCCATATTGGTGCCGGAATCCATACTGCATTTCTGGATATAACGGTAAGCATCATCCTCGCTTAAGTGATTTCTCTGCATGAGAAGCATCTTTGCATTGGAAATATAATTCTGCTCTTTCCATGACCTCTGCTTAGGCTTATTTTTCTCTTTTCGTCTCAGCCTCTCCTGCTGACTGAGCATCATGTTCACTGTGTTTATAAGATCACTGACCTTAACCGGCATCTCCACCGTAAGTACAGAGGGCGGTGCCTCATTGATCACTCTGGCTGAAGCAAGAAGAAGAAGCTCAAAATATTTCGGCAGACATTCTGCCAAATCCCTGTACGGCATATCCGGCAGACGATACCCGCAGATCAGGATACCGCAGTCAAGCTCTGATATGCTTGACAACGCCTGTGCGGCTGAGCTGCAGATTGAAGCCACCGAAATTCCATGCCTGCTTAAGATAGTACGGATTTTCTTTGCATCTTCAATTTTGGGCAATGCGATCACAATACTGCTGCTCATAAAATTTTCACTCCTCTTACGCCTGATGCCTCATCCTGTCAGCAGTTACTATTACGGTCCTATTGGCCGGGCATAGTAACTGTCAGTACACTAAATACGATAAAGGTATTCCTCCAGCTCCCACTGTGTCACCTGTCTTGTATACCGGAGCCATTCTTTCTTTTTAGCTGCTGCGTATTCTTCACAGAATTCCTTGCCCAGGATATCCTTAAGCCAGGTACTTTCCTCGAAAAATCCAATGGCTTCTTTCAGATTTTCAGGAAGATTCTCAATATTCATAGCCTTCTGATCCGACGGGGAGAGTGAGCGGTCAGAGGACTTTGTGGGAAACAGTTTTCTCCGGATACCGTCAAGCCCTGCTGCAAGACACACAGCAAATACAAGATAGGGATTAGAGGACGCATCCGGGCTTCTTAACTCTATTTTTGTCTCCGCACCTCTTGCGTTTGGTATTCTCACCAGGGAATTCTGATTGTTTACTGTCCATGTAAGTTCCGTGGGTGCTTCATATCCCGGAACAAGACGTTTATATGAATTCACCAAAGGATTTGTAATAAGGGCCATTTCCTTACTGTGCGCCAGAAGCCCGCCCACAAAGTAATATGCCTCCCCGCTTAACTCTCCCGGATTTTCCGCATTTGCAAATATATTTCTCCCATTTTTAAATAAAGAAAAATGAATGTGCATGCCTGAACCGTTTGCCTCTGCTTTTGGCTTCGGCATAAAGGTGGCGTGCAGACCATGACGTTTGGCAATGGTACGTACTGCCATTTTAAAGGTCATAATACAGTCTGCCATTTTTTTTGCTTCGCCATACTTAAAATCTATTTCGTGCTGAGCCGGGGCTGTCTCATGGTGAGAGGATTCCACCTCAATACCCATATCCTCCAGATTAAGTACCATATCCCGCCTTGCATTTTCGCCTAAATCCAAAGGACTGATATCCAGATATCCTGCTTTCTCATGTGTGACTGTGGTAGGCATACCGTTGTCGTCCGTGTGGAACAGGAAAAATTCACACTCTGGGTCTATATAACAGGTATATCCCTCCTGCGCTGCCTCTTCCACCACATTTTTCAGCAGCTGCCGGCAGCTTCCCTCATAGGGTGTACCGTCAGGGCGGTAAATATCACAGAGCAGCCTGGCGACCTTTCCCTGCTGGGGACGCCACGGAAGGATATTGAAGGTATCCAGATCCGGATGGAGGTACATATCAGGCTCCATCTCCCCTCCGGCTATCCCGGCTATAAAAGAGCCGTCCACAATGTATTCGTTATTCAACGCCCTGGGAAGTTCCCGGGCAGTGATGGCAATATTCTTCAGCGTACCAAACATGTCGGTAAACTGCAGCCGGATGAACTCTACGTCTTCATCCTCCGCCATCTGTAAAATTTCGTCTCTGGTATAATTCCCCATTGTTATCTCTCCTTATCATTCCCGGATTCCAAACAGCCTGTACCAGGCTCTTCCGTTATCGCTGTGAGACGGATAATTCCGCTCCGTTTTCCTCGATCCATCACTTAAAACGGACTGTCATTTTGTGCTTCAAGTACAAAAAATGGCGCACTTTCGAAGAGTTACCTTTCAAAAGAACGCCTTTGTTCATGCAGGTATTATAGCAACAGGGTACCCCTTTGTCAACTCCTTTTTCTATAAATTGGAATATCCCATAAGAGATTGGTCTACTGCCTTTGCAGCCTCCCTGCCCTCACGGATCGCCCACACTACCAATGACTGGCCTCTGTGCATGTCACCTGCAGTAAACACTCCTGGTACCGTTGTTGCATATCCCTCTTGTTTTGTCTCTACATTTGTCCGCCCGTTGACAGCTACTTTAAATGCATCGGTTACATATTTCTCGCTTCCCAGAAAGCCTGCGGCGATCAAGACTAAATCAGCCAAAATCACTTCTTCGCTTCCTTCCACCGGAACCATCTGCACTCTGCCTGTTTTAGGGTCTTTTTCACTTTTCAGCTTCACTGTCTTTGCTTTGCAGACATTTCCTTTTTTATCTTGTATAAATTCAGTCACTGTTGTCTGGTAAACTCTTGGGTCATGTCCGAACACAGCAATGGCTTCCTCCTGGCCATAGTCGGTTTTCAAAACCTTTGGCCACTGGGGCCATGGATTATCCTCTGCCCGTTCAGCAGGCGGTTTGGGCATCATCTCAAGCTGGGTTACAGACTTTGCACCCAGGCGGATCACTGTTCCCACACAGTCATTTCCCGTATCACCGCCGCCAATAACAAGGACATTCTTACCCTTTGCCAGCTCGTAGGGTACCTTCCCAAAATCAGAGTCCTGAAGAGTCTTTGTCACTTGTTTCAGAAAATCCACGGCGAAGTAAATTCCCTTCGCCTCTCTTCCCGGCACCTTGATATCTCTGGGGTTAGAGGCTCCGCAGGCCAGAACCACTCTGTCAAACTTTTTCAGAAGTTCCTCTGCCTTGATATCTGTACCTACATTGGTATTGGTAACAAAGGTTACGCCTTCGGCTTCCATGATCTTCACTCTTCTGTCAATAATGGATTTCTCCAGCTTCATATTGGGAATACCGTAGCGCAGCAGCCCGCCAATACGGTCACTTCTCTCAAACACTGTCACATTATGCCCCCTGTGATTCAGTTGCTGGGCTGCTGCCAGACCTGCCGGGCCGCTTCCAATGACAGCGATTGTCTTTCCTGTCCTTACTTTTGGGGGATTTGGCTGTACCCAGCCCTGCTCAAATGCAGTCTCAATGATCGCCCGCTCATTCTCCTTCGTTGCTACAGGTTCTCCGTCCAGATTGCAGGTACAAGCAGCCTCGCAGAGAGCCGGACAAACCCTGGAAGTAAACTCCGGAAAACAGTGTGTCTTACTCAGCCTTAAATATGCCTGCTTCCAGTTTCCCGTATACACCAGATCGTTTGTCTCCGGAACCAGATTATGAAGGGGACAGCCGGAAGCCATACCTCCAAGCATCATGCCTGACTGGCAGAAGGGTACGCCACAGGCCATGCAGCGCGCTCCCTGTAATTTCTGTTTCTCCTTCTTTAACGGAATCCGGAATTCATTGAAATGAGCAATGCGGACTTTTGCCGGCTGAACCTTTGCCGACTCTCTCTTATAATCTAAAAATCCTGTTGGTTTTCCCATGATTTCCTCCTGTTGCGCATTCACTGCGCCTATCTTCTTAATGTTTTGCACCAACGCTTTCATAGAAGGCTTCCATCTGTGCCTCCTGGCTGTTCAGGCCTTTTTCCTCAAGCTTTGCGCTTAAAGTTACCATACGCTTATACTCATTAGGGATCAGCTTTTTAAAGTGGGGAAGGTAAGCGTCAAATTCTGCTGCAATCTTTGCCCCCAGCCTGGAGCCTGTGGCCTTTACGTGGGCTTCTATAAGGCCCCGAAGCTCTTTTCTGTCGTATTTGCTTTCCACCTTTTCGATGGAAATCATAGCTTTATTTACGTTTTTGTACAACTCATTTTCAAGGTCCAGCACATAAGCAACACCTCCGCTCATACCAGCGGCAAAGTTTTTCCCTGTTTTTCCAAGAACTACCACACGGCCGCCTGTCATATACTCACAGCCGTGCTCCCCAACGCCTTCCACCACTACATAGACGCCGGAATTGCGGACAGCAAAGCGTTCTCCTGCCACGCCGTTAATAAATGCCATACCGCTTGTGGCTCCGTAAAGTGCCACGTTTCCCACAATGATATTCTCTTCGGCTTTGTAGGCTGCCTTCTCGGGAACACGCACGATCAGTTTCCCGCCTGAAAGACCTTTTCCGAAATAATCGTTACTGTCACCGGTAAGCTCCAGAGTCAGACCTTTTGGTATAAACGCCCCGAAGCTCTGTCCTCCGGCACCATTACAGTGAATCATAATGCTGTCTTCCGGAAGTCCCTCTTTATGATTCCTTGTGATCTCTGAACCCAGGATGGTGCCGAAGGAACGGTCTGTGTTTGTCACTTCCAGGGAAAGCTCCAGCTTTTCGCCTTTTATCACAGCATTTGTACATTTCTTTAAAAGAACCTTTTCATCCAAGGTTTTTTCCAGTTGGAAGTTGTATTCCCATTTCGGGTCAAAGGTGACCTTCTGTCCCTTTCCGGCAAAGGGATTTTCCAAAACAGCACTTAAATCCACCTTACTCTTATGAGGCTCTTCAATATGAGGAGACGGGACAAGAAGATCTGTACGGCCCACCATCTCATCAATGGTGCGTACACCCAGCTTTGCCATGTATTCCCTTAATTCCTGAGCGATAAAACGCATAAAATTTTCCACATATTCCGGTTTTCCCCGGAATCTCTTACGAAGCTCCGGATTCTGGGTAGCCACGCCCACAGGACAGGTATCCAGGTTGCACACCCTCATCATCACACAGCCCATAGTCACAAGAGGAGCCGTGGCAAAGCCAAACTCTTCCGCGCCTAAAAGTGCCGCAAAAGCCACATCCCGTCCGCTCATGAGCTTGCCGTCCGTCTCGATCCGCACACGGTTTCTCAGGCCGTTCATCAGAAGTGTCTGGTGAGTTTCTGCCAGTCCCAGTTCCCAGGGCAGCCCTGCATTGTGGATGGAGCTTCTGGGGGCAGCTCCTGTTCCCCCGTCATAACCGGATATAAGAATTGTCTGTGCTCCGGCCTTCGCCACACCTGCCGCCACAGTTCCCACACCGGCTTCAGACACAAGCTTCACAGAAATGTCCGCATATTTATTTGCATTTTTCAAATCATATATAAGCTGTGCCAAATCTTCTATGGAATAAATATCATGATGAGGGGGAGGGGAGATCAAGCTTACCCCCGGGGTGGAATGACGTGTCCTGGCTACCCAGGGATATACCTTTTTCCCCGGAAGATGTCCGCCCTCACCGGGCTTGGCCCCCTGAGCCATCTTGATCTGGATTTCTTTTGCTGATACAAGGTACCGGCTGGTGACACCGAAGCGGCCGCTTGCCACCTGCTTGATAGCAGAACAGCGGTCATTTTCCGTCCCCTGAGAGTCAAGTCTCTCCTCACTCTCACCGCCTTCGCCTGTGTTTGATTTCCCATGAAGATGGTTCATTGCAATGGCCAGTGTTTCATGTGCTTCCTGGGAAATAGAGCCGTAAGACATGGCTCCTGTTTTGAACCGCCTCACAATCTCCTCCACACTCTCCACCTCATCCAGAGGAACAGGATTTTCTGCAAAGCGAAACTCAAGCAGGCCTCTGAGACTGCCATGGTTTTCTTCGTCCACCATTTTTGTATAATCTTTAAAAAGCTCATAGCTCCCTCTTCTGGTGGATTCCTGGAGAAGATGGATAGTCTGTGGATTATAACGGTGTTCTTCCCCCTGGCTTCTCATTTTATGGGCGCCTACACTGTCCAGTGTCAAGTCTGTACTCAGTCCCAGCGGGTCAAAGGCTTCTGAATGGAGACGCTCCACATTATCCTCAATATCCTCCAGAGTAATACCTCCCACCCGGCTCACTGTCCCTGTAAAATATTTTTCAATCACTTCCCGGGACACCCCGATCGCCTCAAAAATCTGGGAACCCTGATAGGACTGGATGGTTGATATTCCCATTTTGGATGCAATCTTCACAATACCGCTGATCACTGCATGGTTGTAATCATCCACTGCCGCATAATAGTCCTTATCCAGCATATGATTGTCAATCAGCTCACGGATCGTCTCCAGGGCAAGATAGGGATTGACTGCGCTTGCCCCGTATCCCAGCAATGCTGCAAAATGATGGACCTCCCGGGGTTCCCCTGACTCCAGGATAATAGCCAGCGAAGTGCTTTTCTTCGTTTTTACAAGATGCTGATGCACCGCGGATACCGCCAGCAGCGATGGAATGGGCATATGGTTTTCATCCACACCCCGGTCAGAAAGCACCAGGATATTGGCGCCCTCGCGAAATGCCTTGTCAACCTCCACAAACAGCCTGTCAATTGCCCTCTCCAGTTTCGTACTTTTATAATATAAGGTAGAAACAACTGCTACCTGGAAGCCTTCCTGCTTCATATTTTTGATTTTCATCATATCCGTATTGGTGAGAATGGGATTATTGATCTTAAGTACCTGACAGTTCTCCGGCTTTTGCTCCAGCAGGTTTCCGTCTTTTCCCACATACACACTGGTACAGGTGACAATTTCTTCACGGATAGCATCAATAGGCGGGTTCGTCACCTGGGCAAAAAGCTGCTTAAAATAGTCAAACAGCGGTCTATGCTGTGTGGAAAGCACTGCCAGCGGCGTATCCACCCCCATGGCACCTATACTTTCACTGCCGTTTAATGCCATATTCCGGATAGAAGTACGGTACTGCTCATAAGTGTAGCCAAATGCTTTCTGCAGTCTGGAACGTTGTTCCTCCCCATATTCCTGCGGTTTTTTGTTTGGGATTTTAATATCTTTAAGCTGAAGAAGATTGCTGTCAAGCCACTCTCCGTATGGCTGCTTTTTCGCATAGCTTTCCTTCAGTTCATCGTCATCCATCACCTTTCCCTGCACCGTATCCACCAAAAGCATTTTCCCGGGATGAAGGCGTTCCTTTAGTATTATTTTCTCCTCCGGAACAGGAAGGACGCCCACTTCTGAGGAAAGTATCATATAACCGTCTGAGGTGATATAGTACCGGGACGGCCGAAGTCCGTTCCTGTCAAGGACTGCCCCCATCACATCACCATCTGAGAACAGAATGGATGCCGGACCGTCCCATGGCTCCATCATAGTGGCATAATACTGGTAAAAATCACGCTTTTCCTGGGAAATGGTGTCATTGTTTGCCCACGGCTCCGGAATGGTTATCATTACAGCTAAGGGCAGCTCCATACCGCTCATGACAAGAAATTCCAGGGTATTATCCAGCATTGCGGAGTCAGATCCATTGCGGTTTACTACGGGAAGTACTTTGTGAAGCTCACCTTTTAAATAAGGCGACTCCATGTTTTCTTCTCTTGCAAGCATCTTGTCTGCATTTCCCCGTATGGTATTGATTTCTCCGTTATGTACCATAAATCGGTTGGGATGAGCCCGTTCCCAGCTTGGATTGGTGTTGGTACTGAAACGTGAATGCACCAGTGCGATGGCTGACTCATAATCAGGACTCTGCAAATCCTCAAAAAAGGTACGGAGCTGTCCTACCAGAAACATTCCTTTATATACAATGGTACGGCTGCTCATGGAAACTACATAAGTATTGTCATTGCTCTGTTCGAATTCCCTCCGTACAATATATAATATCCTGTCGAAATCAAGGCCTTTCTCCATTTCGTCCGGCTTGCGGATAAATGCCTGCATGATGCAGGGCATACACTCCTTTGCCTTATTTCCCAGCACCTGGGGAAACACAGGAACTGTACGCCAGCCTAAAAGCTGAAGCCCTTCTTTTTTCAGGATGATCTCAAACATCTTTTTTGCCTGGGCACGCTTGATCTCATGCTGAGGGAAAAAGAACTGGCCGATACCGTATTCTCTTTCCTGTCCAAGCTCAATTCCTTCCTTCTTACAGGCTTTTTTGAAAAATTTGTGGGATATCTGCAGAAGGATCCCTACACCGTCGCCTGTTTTTCCCTCAGCATCTTTTCCTGCCCGGTGCTCCAGATTCTCTACAATCTTGAGAGCATTTGCCACTGTGTCATGGCTCTTCTTTCCTTTGATGTTGACCACCGCACCGATACCGCAGTTATCATGTTCAAATTCCGGACAATAAAGTCCTTTTTGTTCTCTTTTCATCTCTGCCATGTTCCTCATCCTTTCCTATCTGTTTATCTTTTCCACTGCTGCCTGGACAAACCCGCGGAACAATGGATGTGCCCGGTTAGGTCTTGACTTAAATTCAGGGTGCCCCTGGGTTCCCACAAAAAACGGATGTCCGGGCACTTCCACCATCTCCACAATATGGCCATCAGGAGAAGTACCTACAATAGCCATCCCTTTTTCCTGAAGTGCTTCCCGGAATTCGTTGTTTACTTCATAGCGGTGTCTGTGTCTCTCCCTGATCTCTTTCTCGCCGAATAAAGTGTAAGATATGGAATTCTCAGACAGCACACAGGGGTAACTTCCAAGCCTGAGTGTACCGCCTAAATCTTCTATGTCCTCCTGGTCCGGCATAAGGGCAATGACCGGATGCTTTGTATCTGGTTCCAGTTCCATGCTGTTGGCATCCTCATATCCAAGCACATGACGGGCATATTCCACTATTGCCATCTGCATTCCCAGGCAGATCCCCAGGTATGGTATTTTATGCGTCCTTGCATACCAGGCAGCCAGGATCATGCCTTCCGTGCCCCTGTTTCCAAAGCCTCCGGGCACCAGTATCCCATCTGCACTGTATAACTGCTGGTCAAGGGTCTTCTCCTCAAGCTCTTCAGAATCTACCCAGAGCAGCTCCACCTTGGCCTTACAGGAAATCCCGCCGTGCTTCAAAGCCTCCGCAACACTTAAATAAGCATCATGAAGCTGAGTGTATTTTCCTACCACTGCAATCCTGACCGTCTTGTCCGGGTTCCTCAGATTGTTTACCATAGTCTCCCATTCACTTAAATCAGGCTTACGGTTTTCCAGTCTGAGACTTTCCAGGACTACATCTGCCAGCCGTTCTCTTTCCATGGCCAGAGGAGCTTCGTATAAATATTCTACATCCAGATTCTGCAGTACATGGCTGACAGGGACATTACAGAACAATGCAATTTTCTCCTTCAGCTCTTCCGATACAGGATACTCGCTTCGGCACACCAGCACATCCGGCTGGATCCCCATCCCCTGAAGTTCCTTCACACTTGCCTGGGTGGGTTTGGTTTTCATCTCACCGGAAGCCTTAAGATACGGTATTAAGGTCACATGAACCAGAACTGCGTTTTCTCGTCCCACCTCATGCTGAAACTGCCTGATGGACTCCAGAAACGGCTGACTTTCAATATCTCCCACTGTACCGCCAACCTCGATGATGGCGATCCTGTCTTCCTCCGGCGACTTTCCGCGGTAAAATCTGTTCTTGATCTCATTTGTGATATGAGGGATCACCTGCACAGTCCCTCCGCCGAAATCCCCGTGCCGCTCCTTCTGGAGAACAGACCAGTAAATTTTTCCTGTTGTCACATTGGAATTTTTGTCCAGATTTTCATCAATAAAACGTTCATAATGTCCCAAATCCAAATCAGTCTCTGTTCCGTCTTCTGTGACAAACACCTCTCCGTGCTGAATGGGATTCATAGTTCCCGGATCTATATTGATATAAGGGTCAAATTTCTGCATGGTCACCCGGCAGCCTCTTGCTTTCAGAAGCCTTCCAAGAGATGCCGCAGTAATCCCTTTTCCCAGGCCGGATACCACTCCGCCTGTGACAAATACATATTTCACTGCCATTTCTGATTTCCTCCTCCATTGGGTCATATACAAAACAAAGTGGACAAGTCCGCTTAAATTCCCTGACAAGAAAAAGGCGTCAAAAGCAGGGGTGCCGGGGAATGATGCTTCCTCCGGAGTCTGCTTCTGACGCCTTTGTCAGGTAGTATGTTTTCTTAAAAATATGGTTTACTATATACTATTTTTTTTTGTTTGTCAACATTTTTTGTGGAGGCATATACTGGTATTGAGACTTTGTCGTTACTGTACAACACGAAGCGTATTACTGGTACAAAGTGAACAGTGACACTTTGTCTCGTCCTTACGAAAGGAGGACTATTATGAATAATCAGCAAAACATGAATGTTAGTATTACAGCTGTTACAACTACGCCCATAAATGTCACCGCCAACGCAGTGGATGCATCCAACATCCAGATCACGTGGGAGGCGGCAGCAGGTGCAGCCGGCTATCATGTGTTCCGCAGTACCGCAGAAAGCGGCACATACGCACAGGTTGGCAGCACCCCTGCAACAGCGTTTACCGATATGGACTTAACCCCTAATACCACCTATTTTTATCAACTGTCAGCATATGATACAGACGGCGATGGGCCTCTGTCGGCACCTGTCAGCGCCACCACTGCCGCTGCACCTGACGCGCCCCAGAATCTCACAGCCACAGCCGCAGGCCCCACACAGATCAATACAACCTGGGACCCAGTAGCTGGCGCAACCCGGTACAATGTGTACCGCAGTACCACGGACTCCGGCCCGTTTACACTGGCCGGCCTGGCTGGTTCGCCGTCATTCACCGATGCAGGCCTGACACCAGGTACCTTATATTATTACCGGGTGGCAGCCGTAGCAGGTGAAACAGAAGGTGCACTTAGCAATATTGCATCCGCTGCCACAGAAGCGGACATTCCCATGCCCACCAACGTACTGGCAACTCCGGTAAGCCAGACACAGATCAACACAACGTGGAATACAGTACCAAATGCCACCGCCTATGCAGTGTACCGCAGCACCACACCGGACGGAACCTACCAGTACGTGGGTACAACATCCGATCCATCCTTCAGCGACACAGGATTAAGTCCCGATACCACCTATTATTACAAGGTGTCAGCCATTGTCAACGGTGTGGCAGGCACCCCCAGCGCCTATGCGGCTGCAACCACCTTTCCAGTAGTTACCCCTCCCTGCGGATCACCTGTTCCGCCGTGCCGGCACTGCTGTCCACGCTGTGGATGCAATCCATGCTGCTGTCACCGCGGATGCGGCACAAATCCTGCTGCGGGTAAATGAAGTTAAAACCGGGAGCAGGTAATACAAAGAGTATTCTGACGCTTTGACACCATAAAGGCAGTGAAACCAAGAATTTTAATTGGTTTCACTGCCCCTTTTTAATTCCTATGTATTTCTGTTCTTTCGCTTTTTCCAGGCGCTTTCAGCCAGGTAAAGAATAATTGTACCTGCCAGGATGATCAGTTCTCCCTTCCAGGAAATATCAAGGGGCTGCTTACTAGTAAAGCAGTAAATCAGATAAAAGATAAAGCATACTACATAGCAAAGTATGATTTTTACTATAGTGTTCACAGTAGTTTTCTTCATATTGTTTATCCTCCTCATCTAAGTATTGTGACAGTACATATCTTATCTTGACTATGGCCTGTCAAGTATTCACATTAATTTCCGTGGCAATAGATTTTCTATTCATATGTAACCCTCCTGAATTCTCTTCCGGCCTTTTGTATGAACAATACTAAGTATTTCTCGTTCATATCTGTCAATATATTTATAGTATACCATGCCAGTATGTCCATCACAACAAAAATCTGGCTTTTCCCAAGATACACAAAAAAACAGCCCCTTCTGTGGATATCATAAGGTCACGAAATTCCGTCATTCCACAAAAGGCTCTGTTTTTTACCAGTTCAGTAGTAAATTGTCTTGATCAAGCTGCAGCAAACTTCTTCAAAGTTCTGTCAAACTCTCTGCTTTCACCGTGACAATTCACTGTCAGGATTCTTGACAAATCCATGCTGAGGATTCCAAGGATAGATTTAGCATCAACCATAATCCTGTTGTAACATATATCAATATCAAAATCGCACTTGCTAGCTGCTGTTACAAACTCCTTAACATCCTCGGCTGCGTTTAATTTAATTTTTTCAGACATAAAACTCATCCTTTCTTAATAGCTCAATGAGGTGCCGGCTTACTCTTTCAAATTTTTGCCTTTGCCTGACTGAGACAATATTTTTAATGAGATAAACACTTGTTCCTTGGATGCTCACATTATGTTCCACATTTTTCCATTTGTCAAGGCCCGGATTTTTGTTTCTTTTTTTGATAAAATTTAAACAATTCATCATTTTATACAATTACACCTATTATCTTTAAAGGTGCTTTGTTATATTTTTCCTTTTTTGCATACACGCTTTAACGCGATATTATGGGATTGATTTCATATTTTTTATGATTTTCATCCTCATTTTGTAACTTCTTCTGTAACTATTCAGCAGGCCATATCCCGCAAGGTACTGAATGGTTACCTTCTTCTGGGATATCCATGGGATATTTTCCGTCAAAACAGGCTTTGCACAAGGGCAGTCCTCCTGCCATGCCTTCCAGATAGTCTATTTTCATATACCCTAGAGAGTCTGCCCCTATCATAGCGCAGATTTCCTCTGAACTGTAGCTGGCGGCAATGAGCTGGTCATTGGAAGGGACATCTGTTCCGAAATAGCAGGGATAGAGAAATGGCGGCGAGCTGATGCGCACATGCACCTCTTTTGCCCCTGCTTCTTTCAGCATATGAATCAAGTTGGCAATTGTTGTGCCCCGGACTATAGAATCATCCACAAGTATGATCCGTTTTCCTTTTACTGCCGGCTGCAGAACATTCAGTTTCAGATGGACACTGGATTCTCTCTCCTTCTGGGTGGGTTTTATAAAAGTTCTTCCGATATAGCTGTTTTTATAAAAAGCAAGGCCGAAAGGAATGCCGGATTCCTCGGAATAACCTTTTGCCGCCGGGATACCTGACTCTGGCACTCCCGTGACCAGATCAGCCTCTACAGGGTAAGACTTTGCAAGTGATTTTCCCCCGCGGATTCTGGCATCATATATATTTACTCCGTCCATAGTGCTGTCAAGCCTTGCAAAATAAATATATTCAAACACACATAGGGCATGTTTTCCCGTTGATAAGGTTTTATCTGATTTCAATCCTTCCTTTGTAATGGTTATGATTTCTCCCGGTTCGATATCTCTGACAAATTCTGCCCCAACAGAGGTGAGAGCACAGCTTTCTGATGCCAACACATATGTATTGTCCCTTTTTCCCAGGCATAAGGGCTTCAGACCCAGGGGATCCCGGACACCAATGAGCTTTCTGGGACTCATGATCACCAGGCCATAGGCCCCCTTGATTTTCCTGACAGTCTTTCCAATGGCCTCCTCCACTGTTTTGGAATGGACCCGTTCTCTTGCTATATGGAAGGCAATCACCTCTGAGTCAGTGGTGGTATGAAAAATAGCTCCGTTTTGTATCAATTCCCATTTTAGCTGCCCAGTGTTAATAAGATTTCCATTGTGAGCCAATGCCAGCGTCCCCTTCACGTAGGAAAGGACAAGGGGCTGGGCATTCTCAGCTACCGTTGCTCCAGTTGTGGAATAGCGGACATGACCAATACCGATATCCCCATCCATACTATGAATAGTATCCTCCCGCAGCACTTCGCTCACAAGACCCAGATTTTTATGAAACTGTATATTTCCCCTCTCTCCATCTGTACGGGAAACTGCCAGACCGCATGATTCCTGTCCCCTGTGCTGCAGGGATGTGAGGCCGTAATAGATGGACGGCACCACATTTCCTCCATCCAGATTATAAATACCGAATACCCCGCATTCTTCTTTTATTTCTGCCATTAAATTTCCTCCATTCTTATTGCAAACAGCAGCAGTTCAGTCAGGTCTGAGCTGTTACTGCAACTATATTTTTCAAAGTAAAAAACATAAAAAAAGAGGCGCCCCGGACATATCCGAAGCGCCTTTGCTTACATCCAGATTATAATAGAAGACACAGAATTGTCAACCCAAACCAGCGAAATTTTTTTATGATTTTTTTTGAAAAAATCATTGACATTCCTATTTTTTCGTGTATACTACAGCACATAAGCAAAGGCGCTTTGGAGTCATCTCCAAGGCGCTTTTTTTGTTTTTCTTTCACACATATTCAAATAGAAAAAGGAAATGGAAAGAATGAAAGGAGCGTACCTATATGGCACAAAACATTCCTGAACTTTATGGAAGTCTTGTTTTTAACGACAAGATCATGCGGAGTAAATTGCCGAAAGATATGTACAAAGCGCTGAAAAAAACAATCCAGAACGAAACACATTTAGAGCTGGACGTAGCCAATTCTGTGGCTGTAGCCATGAAAGAATGGGCCATTGAAAACGGCGCAACTCATTACACCCACTGGTTCCAGCCCATGACAAACGTTACTGCTGAAAAGCATGACAGCTTCATCTCACCAACCGGTGACGGGCAGGTGATCATGGATTTTTCCGGCAAGGAACTTGTAAAAGGGGAACCTGATGCATCCAGCTTTCCGTCGGGAGGCCTGCGCGCCACCTTCGAGGCCAGAGGATACACTGCCTGGGACCCTACCTCCCCGGCTTTCATCAAGGACGGAACCCTTTATATCCCTACCGCCTTCTGTTCTTACAGCGGAGAAGCTCTTGACAAAAAAACACCTCTTCTCCGATCCATGGAAACACTGAACAGAGAAGCCGTACATATGCTTCATCTCCTTGGAAATAAGGATGTAAAGCATGTCACCACCACAGTAGGACCTGAGCAGGAATACTTCCTTGTAGATAAAGAACTGTATAACCAGAGAAAGGATTTAATCTTCTGCGGACGTACCTTGATCGGTGCTCCGGCTCCCAAAGGACAGGAAATGGAAGACCATTATTTCGGTGCTTTGAAACCCAGAATTTCTGCTTACATGCACGAGTTGGACGAGGAACTGTGGAAATTAGGAATTCCGGCAAAAACTAAGCATAATGAAGTGGCTCCGGCCCAGCACGAACTGGCTCCTGTATTTGACACTACAAACGTGGCGGTTGACCACAACCAGCTCACTATGGAGATTATGAAAAAGGTCGCTGATAAGCACGGATTGGTCTGTCTTCTCCATGAAAAACCTTTTGAAGGGATCAATGGAAGCGGCAAGCACAACAACTGGTCCATGATCACCGACGGAGGCTGCAATCTTCTGGATCCGGGCAAAACCCCGGCAGAGAATACCCAGTTCCTTGTATTTCTCACAGCGGTCATCAAGGCGGTTGACAATTATGCGGACCTGCTTAGAATCTCTGTGGCAAGCCCGGGAAATGACCATCGTCTCGGCGCCAATGAAGCGCCCCCGGCCATTGTGTCCATCTTCCTTGGGGATGAACTGACAGAAATTTTGAAGGCAATTGAAAATGATAAGTATTTCAACGGCCAAAATGCCATACAGATGGATATCGGTGCAAAGGTACTGCCCCATTTTGTCAAGGACAATACTGACAGAAACCGTACCTCACCTTTTGCATTTACCGGAAATAAATTTGAATTCCGTATGCTGGGTTCCGCAGCCTCTGTTGCCAACCCTAATATTGTACTTAACACTGCTGTTGCCCAGTCGCTGCGGGAATTTTCCCAACAGCTGGAAAATGTGGCCCCTGAAGACATGGAAACGGCTGTCCATAAGCTGCTGAAAAATACAATTTCAGAGCATAAACGGATCATCTTCAATGGAAACGGTTATACGGACGAGTGGGTGGAGGAAGCAGAAAAACGCGGCCTTTACAACTTAAAGACCACCCCTGATGCTCTGCCTATGTTTACATCTGAAAAAAACGTGGCATTGCTCACTGAACATAAGATTTTTACAAAAGGAGAGCTTCATTCCCGCTATGAAATTTGGCTGGAAAACTACGCCAAGACAATAAATATTGAATCCAACACCATGGCAGAAATGGTACAGAAGGATGTGCTTCCCTGCATGATCACCTATATGGAGCAGGTGGCAAACACTGCCAGACTTAAAAAAGCTGTTGTGGCAGATATCTCCATAGCAAGCGAAGCTGCACTCCTGAAAAAACTCACAGAACTCCAGGACGCAATGACTGAGGCCATCCAAACCTTAAAAAAAGATACCTCCAAAGCACAATCCTATGACGATATACTTGAATCTTCAAAGGCATATCAGGCCACTGTCCTTGCTGACATGGAGTCCTTAAGAAAAGCGGCAGACGAGGCTGAAGCTCTTCTTCCGGAGACATTGCTTCCTTACCCCACTTACGATAAGCTTTTGTTCTCCATTTAAAATTTCATAAGGTAAATACAGGGGATATCTTTTATGAACTCTACTTCATAATTCATTATCGATTTCCTCATCCATTAATCACACGATGCAGATATCTCCTGTTTTACATATATTTATGATGCCTGGGCGAAAATATCTTCTGTCCCGTACATCATATATATTTAATTCGTAAAGGCGCGGAAGAGAAATTTTCTGCACCTTTTACAATGAAAAGGAAAGAGAGGGAGTTTTATTATGAATGAATTATTTTCTTCCGTAAACACAATCTGGGTGCTTTTAGGCGCCGCACTTGTATTCTTTATGCAGGCCGGCTTCGCCATGGTGGAGACAGGGTTCACCCGGGCCAAAAATGCCGGCAACATTATTATGAAAAACCTGATGGATTTCTGTATCGGAACGCCTGCCTTCTGGCTGATCGGCTTTGGTATCATGTTTGGTACAGGCTCTGGATTCTTTGGAAAAATCGGTGGAATCGCATCAGAAGCAAATTATGGAAACGGCATGCTTCCAGATGGTGTTCCCTTCTGGGCCTTTTTAATCTTCCAGACAGTTTTCTGCGCCACCTCAGCCACCATCGTATCCGGTGCTATGGCAGAGCGTACTAAATTTTCCTCCTACTGCATTTACAGCCTTTTGATCAGTCTGGTTGTTTATCCCATATCAGGACACTGGATCTGGGGAGGCGGTTTCATCAGCGGGATGGGCTTCCACGATTTCGCCGGTTCCTGTGCCGTACATATGGTGGGCGGTGTAGCAGCCTTTGTAGGTGCTCTTATCCTTGGCCCTCGTATAGGAAAATATTCCAAAAGCGGAAAGTCCAAGGCTATTCCCGGACATAACCTGACGATCGGTGCTTTAGGTGTATTTATTCTGTGGTTCTGCTGGTTTGGTTTTAATGGCGCTTCCACTGTCAGTATGGAGGGGGATGCTATTGTCAGTGCAGGAAAGATTTTTGTGACAACAAACCTGGCAGCTGCCGTAGCCACTGTCACTGTCATGCTTATCACCTGGGTCCGTTATAAAAAACCGGATGTTTCCATGTCCTTAAATGGTTCCCTGGCAGGACTTGTGGCTATCACTGCAGGATGCGACACCGTATCCCCTGTCTTTGCAGCTATCATCGGTATCCTGGCCGGCTTTATCGTAGTGTTCGGCATTGAATTTGTAGATAAAATTTTGAAGGTCGATGATCCTGTGGGTGCAGTTGGTGTCCATGGACTTTGCGGTGCTTTCGGCACTCTGGCAGTGGGACTTTTCTCTGACGGCAGCGGCACAGACTGGAAAGGACTTTTTACAGGGGGCGGAGTCCATGGTCTTGGTGTTCAGTTTATGGGAACCATCATTACCATCGCCTGGGTTGCAGTTACCATGACTATCATCTTCCAGGCGATCAAACACACCATTGGTCTTCGTGTATCTTCCGAAGAAGAAATTGCCGGACTTGACAGCAAAGAACATGGGCTTGCAAGCGCTTACGGTGACTTCGTGGTCCAGGACAGTCTTGTGAAAGTCCCAATCCCCATGGGAACTTCAAAAGCAATGCCACAGCCCGGAACAGCCGCTTCTGCTCCCACAGAAGCCCCAGACGTATTTCCGAAAGAAGGTACCCATAAACTGACCAAGGTGGTGATTGTCACCCGTCAGAATAAACTGGATGAATTTATGCAGGCTATGAATGACATCGGCGTCACCGGAATCACCATCACCAACGTCCTGGGCTGCGGTATCCAGAAAGGGGCGCCATCCTACTATCGAGGCGTTGAGCTGGACATGAATCTTCTTCCAAAGGTAAAAATTGAAATTGTTGTAAGTCTTGTACCTGTACAGACAGTGATCGAGACAGCTAAGAAAGTTCTTCAGACCGGACAGATCGGCGACGGTAAAGTATTTGTTTATGACATTGAAAATGTAGTAAAAATACGTACCGGGGAAGAAGGCTATCTCGCCCTTCAGGATACACTGCCCAATGAATAAGGCTCACTCATAATAACTAACCATAAATTGCCTTTAAGGGCAAAAAACTACAGGCATCCGGAAATCTAACCGGATGCCTGTAGTTTTTCTATTGCCGAAACTGGATCATTTCTCTTCTTCCTCACGCTGAAGCCTTGGAAGATTCCAATGGTAATGAGCCGCAAGATAACGAATGAGGATCACCACTCCCGAAGACACTACCATAGCTTCCACAGCCCCAAAATAGCGGTACATATATACACAGGCAATTGCGCCTACGATAGATGCGCAGGCATAAACATGGCGCACAAAAATATACGGCGGAACACCTGCCATCATATCCCTGAGAAGACCGCCCCCAACCCCTGTAATAGTCCCCAGAAACACCAGGAGAAAGGTGTGGCGGATATAACCGTGCTGAATCCCCGTATTCACACCAACCACGGTGAAAATCCCAAGACCGATGGAGTCCATGACCAGCATTATCCTGTCGTATGTGACCCGGAACCGGCCTTCCAGCAACTCTCTGTTCCAGTACAAAACAAGAAACACCAGGCAGGAAGTAACGGTAGCCACCGCTGCATACACTGCGTGCTGAAACACACTGGGCGGGATATTCCCAAGGATAATATCACGGATCATTCCTCCGCCCACCGCGGTTACCACACCCAGCACACTGACACCGAAGATATCCATTTTCCGGCCCACTCCAACCATGGCTCCTGATGCAGCAAAGGCAACCGTGCCCAGCATCTCCATAATAAATGTTATAATCTCCTGATACTCTGCAATCTCCAGAAATTCCATATCACACTTCTCCTCTTGCCTATCTTGTCAGTTTCCGTACCCAATTTCCGTAATTGGCCTCAAGAAAAGCCGGAATACACTTAAATACCTGATCCGCATTAAGACAGCAGACTACCACAACAGGGGATGCCTTTACCACAAAAGCCATAATAAAGGACAAAGGCATAACGATTCCCCAGATACTGATCAAATCCATCTTCACCACAAACATGGCATTTCCGCCACCGCGGATAATACCGTTATTGGTAGGCATCTGATAAGACATTCCCACACAGACAACGCTGAGGATGATCAAAAAGGTATTTGCCATATCTCTTGTCTCCGGGGACAAGTCGTACAGTCCCAGGACAGGTATCCTCACAAAAAACAAAATGATCCCCGACACGATTCCGATGCCCACAAACATCTTCTGAAGCCGCCGGGCATACTTTTTCACCACGTTCATATCACCCATTCCGATAGCCTTCCCTATGATCACGGAGGCTGTGGAGGCGGCGCCTACTGCAGTTGATTTCACCACCAGGAACAAGGTGGATGCCATACTGTTAGCGGCAATGGCGCTGGCTGTCATATGTCCCAGCACAGCAGTCTGCATTGCCGTGTTCACCCCCCACAAGCCCTGAACAAAAACCATAGGCAGGCTCACACGGAAATAATCTCTGCAGAGAACTTTATCAATTTTCAAATAATCCTTTAATGTTATATGCAGATGTACATCCTTTTTCCAAATATAGATCAGTACAACAGCGCATTCCACGAACCTTGCAGTGAGCGTACCTATTGCAGCACCTCTCACTCCCAGCCTGGGCGCCCCGAAATTCCCGTATATGAGAACATAATTAATTCCGCAGTTAATGATCAATGTAGATACGGAAAGATAAAAGGCTATATTTACAGTCTCCACACTGCGCATTGTGGCAAGAAGGGTCATTGTTACTGCAAAAAACAAATATGTAAAACGGATGATATTTAAATACTCCACTCCCTGGGCTATTATGGCGCCATCAGTGGTAAAGAGTCCTACAACATTAACAGGAAACAGACTCACCACAACAAAAAGCACAACAGCCACACCAAGAGCTGTACGCATGGCCACAGCTGATATCTTCTTCATTGGCTCTGTCTGCTTCTTTCCCCAATACTGGCTGCAGAGGATCACCAGGCCGTCACCGATGGCAGTGAGAAGCTGCTGAAAAATAAACTGAATCTGGTTCACCGCTGCCACCCCGGACAAGGATGCCTCGCTGTATGCCCCCAGCATGATATTGTCTGCCAGATTGACACTTAAAGATATGACATTTTGCAGTACTAAAACTATGTACATGGCAAAAAACGACCTGTAAAAATTCTTATTTTCCAACTTCTATCTCCCATCTTTTTTCTTTGTCTGCCGGAAAAACAATGCCCAGCTGCTTTCTTGCCTCATCCATGACAGACAGCTCCATAAGGGAACAGCAGTCGTATTCCTCTGTTGACAAACCTTGGTTGATAAGCCGTGCCCACTCCACTGCCTCGTAGTACATATTGTTGGATTCTTTCTCCACAGGGATGATTTCTTCCTCTCCCTTACGGTATTGGATCCTGATGTCCACAGTATCCTGGATCTGCCGGATAAGCATATTTCCTTCTTCCCCCTGAATCTGGCTGGGAAGGCTGCCGTCTGCAATCTTGGAATAAATAAGCTCAGCCTGCATATCAGGATAACCTGCCAGGATTGTTCCTGCCCCGTCCACTCCATTATCCAGAAAAACAGCTTCTGCCCGGACACTTTCAGGCATTCCGAATAACTTTACAAGGGGATGGACACAGTAAACTCCGATATCCATTAACGCTCCGTTGGAAAACTCAGGCCGGAAAGCATTTTCTACAATCCCTTTTTTATATTTGTCATACCTGGAGGAATACTGACAGAACTGGAAAGTCACTCTGCGTACTTTTCCAAGCTTCGGGAGATTGTCGCACACAGCCTTAAACCCCGGGTCAAATACAGGGCGCATGGCTTCCAGAAGTACCACCCCATTCTTCTTCGCCGTTTCCAGCATATGTTCAAGCTCCTCACCATTGCTGGCGATTGGTTTTTCACACAGAACATGCTTTCCGTGATTCATCATCAAAACTGCCTGCGCGCAGTGAAGACTGTTGGGACTGGCAATATACACAGCATCAATTTCTTTATCCTCTGCAAGTTTATTTAAATCTGTATACCATTTATTAACCCTGTATTGTTCTGCAAAGCTTATTGCTGTGTCCTCCCCTCTGGAATAAACACCGGACAGACACAACTCACTGCATTTCTCCGCTGCTTCCAAAAAATTTTTTGTTATAAAATTTGTGCCTATTGTAGCAAAACGTATCATCTTAAGTACCTCCGCTCTCTCCCGCTGAATTTTTTATTTTCCTTGTATATTCTTTTATGTTTCAACAAATACTAGCTCTGGGGTGATAAAATGAAAAATTTGATAGACAATCGTGAACTTCCCATCGGATTCACGATGGAGCTAGCTATGCACTCTGATATCCTTAACCGTTTCTCCCATCTTTCCAAACAGGAACAGGATTCCGTTATACAAGGCGCACGGCAGGTGACCTCCCATAACGAAATGCGCAATTATGTAGAATCCATGTTCGACGGAAGGGTACAGGATGTGCAGCACCTCATCTAACTCAGGTGTGTAACACACACAAACCTCTCACGCCTCATGCCCCAAAGGCCAGGCATACCAGCCCGTTCTCCTTCCAACAAAGGACGGGCTGGTATTATTTTGAATATTCTTTGCTAAGTGTTCTCATTATACCATAATTTCTGTATAAAATCACGGTCAGAAAAAGCATCTGATTTCTCAGATGCCGTCCCTCTGTAACAGTTGATTCCGTGACCGGAAATATCTTCATACCTGACGGATTTTAGGCTCCACTGCCTCAGATCTGGCATTGTGGGTCTGGTTCTGGTTTTCCGGCTTTACTTTTTGCGTTATACTATTAAATTTTTCATTGGATTTTTTTCTGTTTAAAAATTCTTGTTTGTCTTTGTCCATTTTATCACCTCAATTATAATATCTGCACTGTTTTGATATTTATTCAGGCAAAGACAACTTAATATTCTATTTCCGAAAAATTAACAGCCCATACATCCGGATGTGATCGATAACAAAATAAATTATTTGTAAACATATTTTTACAAATCTTTCATCTGTTCATCACAAATCCATCACAAATTCCAGGTATATTGTTATTCAACAAAGCGATAAGCTTTTTCACATACACTTTTTCTTTTTCATACGCCGGAGCCGCTGAGGTTCCGGCATCCTTCCTTTTTCCCCTGAACTACCGGCATTTTTTTAACTGCCTCCATAAACTACTTTATGCTTATCCATAATATTCCCACAATTCCTGTTCCAAATCCAGTTCTGTGACATGATGATTCCGAACCCATTTCTTATACTCCCTTTCACACTCCAGATAAGGTTTGAGGATTTCGTCTTTGTATGTGCGGTACCTATGGTATCCAAGACGGGATTTGATTTTATTCCTGATGCGCAATTTCATGTTTCCACCGCCCTTTCCCGTTATCCGGCTGTTTACTGCCTGCAAGTAAAATGTCACTGAAGCAGATCCCCGGGACTTGCTTCGAAATAATATTCAAACTCGGAACTATCGTAACCGGAACCGATCAATTGGTTCAGTTTATCTGCAAGAGCAGTTCCTACCTCACCTATATCTTTTTCTTCAATGGCATCCCTTACCCTTTTGCTTTTATATTTTGTAAATATCTTTTCCCATTCATCCTGTGTTCCTGCATAATAAATCTTGATATATTCATTATCCTCTTTTGGGTGCAGATATCCTAATGTATCATCATATACAATTGACATACTTTTTGGAAAAAATACATTCTGGACATCTGTAAAAGCAAATATGGAATTTTTCACTTCTGTAATACCCTCATCAAGTATAACAGTCTTTACAGTTGTATCACCTAATCCTATATGGAAATCAGAAAGATTCGTTCTGTACTTAACTCCCTCAATGGTGTAGGATGACTTTATCTCCACCACGTCCTCATCCCCAAAATATGTGTCCAGGAAAACTTCTTCATCTTTAATATCATAATAGAAGTTGTCAATCTCTTCATTTTTTTCTGATTCCCGGGCTTCCACATTGTAAACAGGCCCCTTTGCCATGGCCGTCACATTGCTGAACATTAAACACGGAATAATCGCTGACAATATTATCTTTTTATTCATACCATACCTCCCAGGCCCAGCGGATATTTACAGTCCGCTTCTCTGCTCGTTGATAACAGTTTTAAGTTGATGTTCTTCCATACATGCTTACAGCCTGTAACAGTTATATAAAACCATATTACTGCCTTTCCCCTTGATTATATCACGATAACACAAGAAAAGGAATGAAAATAAACCAATATGTGATTGCCGCGGATGCCAGTATGTTTTATTATAATGTACAGGAATATACCTTTACTCTAGAAGAATTAAATATACTTAATCAGACATGAGCTTCATAAAAATCAAATTACTCAGAAGCCTTACATGTTATTCTTCTGATACAGCAATTGATCCAATCTATGTATTGACAAAATAGTTATCCGATAAAAAAGCGGAGGTACTTAGAAATGAATAAAGAATGGTCAGAATCAAATAAAATAATACAGATGCAGTTGAAAAAAGAAGCAACATTTACTCAAGGTATCCAAACCCTTTTAGGCTTGCGCCAATCGCTGGCTGATGTATTATATTCCTTTAAAGAGGAATTAAGCAGAGAAGACTACAATTCAATTCCTTTTATTAATGCCAACGGCTACCATAACAAAACAATTGCTTACTCAATATGGCATATTTTCCGTATCGAAGATATCGTAGCTCATACGCTTATTAAAGGTGACGAGCAGATTTTCTTCTCAGGAAACTATCAGGAATACACTTCTTCTCCTATTATCACTACAGGAAACGAACTTGAAAAACAACAGATTGCAGACTTTTCAAGAAAGCTTAATATAGAAAAATTATATACATATATGGCAGATGTAAAGGAAAGCACAGATGACCTGCTGCGAAATATGTCTTATGCAGACTCAAAACGGAAAATCACCGATAAAGAGAAGGAACATTTAAAAACATTACATGTGGTAAGCACCGATGAAAAGGCCTTCTGGTTAATTGACTACTGGTGCGGAAAAGATATCAAAGGGTTGATCCAAATGCCCTTTTCCCGACACTAGATCATGCATACCGAGGCATGTCTGCGGATAAAAAACAAAATACATCACACGTGATACCATAATAACATACCTCTTGGAAGCCATAAGACTCCCGCTACAATAAACGGCAGGATAAACAAGACCGTCCATGCGGGAGCACAGGCCCCTTCCGCCATAAAGCATCCGGAAGATTGAAAGAGATTCTGACTTCATATAAACAAAAGAGCTATCGCCCAGCCGCATGATTATCGCAGCCGGCCCAACAGCCCTCTTTATCCTTTTATATAATATCCTGTCAGTTTTTTCGTTTTGTCTTCAAGCATG
Organism: Eubacteriales bacterium; assembly: GCA_030524175.1. Taxonomy (GTDB): domain Bacteria; phylum Bacillota; class Clostridia; order Lachnospirales; family Lachnospiraceae; genus Blautia_A. The sequence continues at coordinate 141,450 of JAUNHC010000002.1, read as the reverse complement.
TATTGTTCTGAAACTAATCAAGGCTGGGGCTGCATAGTAAAGTATTTCACATACAGATCCATAAAATGTTCCACATCCATATCTAAAAGAACTTCAACCTTCTTTGCCAGCGGATCGATAACAAAATCATCCGGCCTGCGCGGCTCCGTTTTATATCCTATGGAACGCCCGTAATTCATGCCCATTGTTGTATCAATATCCAGATATCTCTCCTCAGAAGAGGTTACAAAAGAGGAATCTAAAAGATACAATACCGTTACCTCATCCCACAGGGTGTTTGTATATTCCGGATTATTTTCATGATTTGGTCCGGATATCTCCATAAACAATTTGGTCGCATAGGTTTCCGGAGCAGCCTTGATTTTTTCATACGTATCATATGTAATACGTGCTTTTGCACAAATGTCTTTCGGAACAATGACCTGTCGTGCAAAATCGCTGTTCAGGCAAATTTTAATTGCTTCCGGATCAGCCCACCAGTTAAACTCTGCAGCAGATGTTGTATTCCCCGGCACATCAATAGCCCCGCCCATATAAACAACCTGTTTTACCAGAGGAACTATCTCAGGATAACGCTTCACAGTCATAGCAATATTCGTTCCTGCACCAGTACAGATAAGAGTAACTTCTCCCGGGTATTTTTTTACTTGTTCAGCAATGAAATCTACTGCATGGCCCTCCTGAGGCTTTGTCTTGGGATAACCAATCACAGGCTCTTCCGGAAGATTCAAATAAGAATCCGGCCTGGGCCCTGCCATATATCCCACATTACCTCCTACAATACCGGTCAGCATGCCACTTTCAAGATATGGCGTATGGTCTCCCATCAATGGCTCACCCATCCCCATATATACCGGAATATCTGTACGTCCTGCAAGTTCAAGATGCCGGAGGGTATATGCTGTACTAGCCTCCACCCAGTTATTACCAATTACTGTAGTGATGCCTAATAAATCAAATCTCCCTGAATTCAGCATCATGAACAAGGCCTTTGTATCGTCCCCAAATATCCCATTATCTGTGTCAAAGATAACCTTCATTTTTTCCGGTTCTTTTTCCGGGGCCTTTTCTGCCGCTGCCACAGACAATCCCCACACAAGCATCAAACACACTGCCAGCAGCATAGTAATCCTTTTCTTCATAGCAAACCTCCTTTTCATTGTTCTGCCTAATGTCTCAATATGAAATGCTTTAAAAGGGAAATGGTATCTAGCTACGCAAAATACACTGAATCTCAGGATAATTATATAAAAACTTTCTAAAGCATTTCATTTATTGTGATTATACATAAATCCAATGTACATTACTGTGATACACATCACCTGATTCACTCCCTATAATATTTTAACTATACAACATCTTCATTATCCTTACTGTTATACATTCAGAAAACCGCACCAACCTTCAAAGACAACCGCCCAAAGTGGTTTGACCGATAACAAAGATAGAAATTCCTGTGATCTACATTAAACGCAAAATTAGCGCCCTCGGTCTGGTAAACTAAGGCGCTACTTTTTGTAGTATCACATGTAAGGCGTAACAACTCTGAATAATGTGCTACTGTGCGTTACTAACAACTTTATAATACGTTTTAATTATTTATACTACACGATAAATGGAAGCGGAACACTCCCTTGATATGTTAAAGTTCCTTTTTTAACCTCCGGAAATCACCGAGGGCTTCCCATCCAATCTTCATAATTTTTTTGCCGTTGATTGAATTTTTCCCTGCGCGCCGGGGTTTAAAAGATATCTCCAGAAAGCACACCTTTTCATGATAATATACAAAATATGTAGTCATCATAATATTGGGAAGATTATAATTCTCCGGCAGCTTCCTGATGTATTTTTTTACAAGTGCTGTTTTCATCAGACGGAAGGGAGCGTTTGCATCCGAAACCTTTACCCCAAAAACAATACGGAGCAAAAGACACACTGTATTTTCCACAAACTTACGGGATTGCCCGTCGCCTCTCACCGTGCGCTTACCGATCACTGCGTCATACTGATCCTTCATCTTCCAGAATGCATCAAATTCATCCGGGTTCGTCTGTCCGTCGGCATCTGTCTGGAAAATATAATCAGCTCTCTTGTGTATTGCATAACGATAGCCATAAAGCACCGAGCTTCCATGTCCACCGTTTTTCTTCTTTAGTGGTTTCAAAAGCGGCATAGTTTTCTCAAGCTGCCCAAGAATATCCCCGGTCTTATCCGTACTTCCATCATTCACCACAACAAGGCGGGATAAGCCTCCGCCATTATATTTCTCTACTATGGGATACCATTGTTTTATTGTTGTCTCAATATTTAACTGTTCATTGTATGCCGGCACTACAATATATAAACTCTCCATATGTGCTGTCTCCCTTAATTAATATCCTGCTTCCTTTTTATATCCTACTCCTTTTTCACATACATTTCTATATGATTTTGTTCATATACCATCTGATATTTTTGTTCAAGACATCGAAGAATCTCTTTATTCTTTATTCCATAGGGAAGAATCCATCTTTTTGCATAATTTCGATAGGAAATAATCAGAATATCATTATCTCCGCTTAACATCGACTCCGCCTGCGCATCCACTGCATCCGGAAAAATCCGGTAATCTATAGCCGGTATGTAAAAGTACCGTTCTTCCGGTATCAGGTTGAACTTATTGTAGAACATAGACTTGTTGTTCACTACAAGCATTGTTTTTTTATGGGAATATTCTTTTTGATAAAGCGCACCCATTGCATCCGCACCTTTGGAACTTTTTTGAACGTTAGTCAAGCCCAATATTCTTATAGGCGTCTGCATATTTACCATTAAGGTAAGGACAAAAAGGCTCATCACTATCACCAGACTATGCCTTAAATATTTCTGAAAATATACACACCACTTCTTTACAATAGCCAACACAACCGGGATCAGAAACAGAATCAGATATTCGTAATAATGTCCATAATTTCTTCCTGAAATAGCAACAGAAAATATAGAAAGCAAAAAAGCCATTATATACATAACCCGAAAACTTCTGGTGAATTTCTTTGCTTTTATTACAATAAAAATTGAGACAATTCCTCCCAAAGCAATCCAAAAACTCCTATAGTGAATGAATACCTTCAATATATCCTGTAAAAAGGAACCACTTGAAGAATAGGTCATATTAAAAAGGATGGATTGTTCTATCATTTCCCTTAAGCTTCCCGTTTTCAAGCAATATATAATTATTGGCAGAAATCCGGCAAACACACCAAGGATTCCCATAACAATATTTATTAACATATTTTTGTACTTTTTATATAGGAGGAGCCTCACCAAAATAACAGCCGCAACAGCCCCCCACATAGCTGCCATATTTGCTCTCAACCCAAACATGATTCCTGCACAAAACCCATGGATTAACATAAATAATGGAAAATGCTCAATCTTCTCTTGTTTATAGTATTTTATCACTAAAAGTACAGACGTTAACTGAAACGTAAGCCCGTAAGTTTCGACAAAATTCCCTCCCTGATAAGTGAGGAAATTCAAGGATAACAGTAACAGCAAAGACACAGTGATAAATTTAAAAGTATCTGAAACGTCCTTCCCTAACAATAGATCCGCAATCTTATAAAAAGCGAGGACATTTACACACATAAATATACTCTCAATGATAAAAAGCCCCCACGTTGTTCTATCACTGATACAGGCACCGAGAAAATTAAAAAAATAAATATACCACCCCTTATGGTCAAAAAGATCTACATATGCAATTTTTCCTGCCCGCATACTTCTTCCTATGGTAAAAAACACAGAACTGTCTGTGCCCATTCCGTTTGTAATCGGCGAGGAACCCGCACAAAAAAGCATGACACATATTGTATATAAGGCTAAACTTAAATATTTTTTTCTTTCGTTCTTCATATCAGATTCACCTACTGCATTTATCCTAAAACATCTTACGATAATACTAAACTGTGTTTTTCTTGATCATACATAAATCCGGCTATACTTTTCCTTAAACAGAAAACAAAGAATATTCCTCTTCTTCAAAAAACTTTAAAGCTCTGCCATTCCAATCAACATACAAACAACATATAGAAACAGCAGCAAGTAAATACACAAAAATTCAGGAGTGGCCTCTTATTCTACATAAAAAGTCACTCCTGCCTACTCTTAACTACTTCTTAAGCTTTTATAAAATAAGGAATTTCTTAGAACTTACCTTCTTTAGCGCTCTCCTCGATCGAAACAGCAACAGCAACAGTCATACCAACCATGGGGTTATTTCCTGCGCCGATAAGACCCATCATTTCAACGTGAGCCGGTACGGATGAGGAACCTGCGAACTGTGCATCGGAGTGCATACGTCCCAGAGTATCAGTCATACCATAGGAAGCAGGGCCTGCTGCCATGTTGTCCGGATGAAGGGTACGGCCTGTACCGCCGCCGGATGCAACGGAGAAGTATTTCTTGCCGGCTTCGATACATTCTTTTTTGTATGTACCTGCAACCGGATGCTGGAAACGTGTTGGGTTGGTGGAGTTTCCGGTGATGGAAACGTCTACGCCCTCTTTCCACATGATGGCAACGCCTTCGCGGACATCGTTAGCGCCGTAGCAGTTAACTTTGGCACGTGCTCCGTCGGAGTATGCTTTGCGGAAAACTTCTTTTAATTCTCCTGTATAGTAGTCATAGTCTGTCTCTACATAAGTAAAGCCGTTGATACGTGCGATGATCTGAGCGGCGTCTTTTCCAAGACCGTTCAGGATAACACGCAGAGGTTTCTGACGTACTTTGTTTGCTTTCTCAGCGATACCGATAGCGCCTTCTGCTGCTGCGAAGGACTCATGTCCTGCCAGGAAGCAGAAGCAGTCTGTATCTTCTTCCAGTAACATTTTTCCAAGGTTACCGTGGCCAAGACCTACTTTACGCTGGTCAGCAACAGACCCCGGGATACAGAAAGCCTGAAGACCTTCACCGATTGCTGCAGCTGCGTCAGCTGCTCTCTTGCAGCCTTTTTTGATTGCGATGGCTGCACCTACGATGTATGCCCAGCATGCATTCTCGAAACAGATCGGCTGGATATTTTTCACCTGATTGTAAACGTCTAATCCAGCGTCTTTTGTGATTTTTTCCGCTTCTTCAATGGAAGAGATTCCATAGCTATTTAAAACGGAGTTGATTTTATCAATTCTTCTTTCATATGATTCAAATAAAGCCATTCTAATTGTCCTCCTCTAATATTCTATGGCAGATATGTACATCAAGCTTTACGCGGGTCGATGATCTTTGCAGCATCTGCAACACGTCCGTACTGGCCTTTTGCTTTCTCTAATGCTGTGTTTGCATCGTCGCCGGCTTTGATGAAGTCCATCATTTTTCCGAAGTTTACATACTGGTATCCAATGATGCAGTCTTCATCGTCAAGTGCGATTCCAGTTACATAGCCTTCTGCCATTTCCAGATAACGAGGACCTTTTTTCAGAGTGCCGTACATGGTACCAACCTGGGAACGAAGTCCTTTTCCAAGGTCTTCCAGACCAGCACCGATGGGAAGTCCGTCTTCAGAGAATGCACTCTGAGTTCTTCCGTATACGATCTGAAGGAAGAGTTCTCTCATTGCTGTGTTGATAGCATCACATACTAAGTCTGTGTTTAATGCTTCTAAAATAGTTCTGCCCGGCAGAATTTCAGATGCCATAGCTGCAGAATGAGTCATACCTGAACATCCTAAAGTCTCAACTAATGCTTCCTGGATAACGCCTTCTTTTACATTCAGAGTAAGCTTGCAGGCACCCTGCTGCGGTGCACACCAGCCAACGCCGTGAGTCAGACCAGAAATATCTTTGATTTCTTTTGCTTTTACCCATTTTGCTTCTTCAGGGATCGGAGCTGCTCCGTGTGCCACGCCCTGTGCCACTGGACACATTGTTTCTACTTCGTGTGAATAAATCATTTTAAAACTCCTTTCAAGTATAGATTGACTTATGATGTTGTATAATTGTACCTAACATCCTAGCGTTATTTTCTCACAAAATTCGTCATTAGTCCAGTCATAATTTGTAAAATTTTTAACTATCTTATTTAAGGGCGGCATATATGGCGGGAAATCCCCATACTCAGGCATATCTTGTCAAAACTCTTTCTTCTGGTAATATTTCACGCTCAGTTGATAGGAAGCAGGAAGGAGTATGACAGCGGCAATTGCCAGGACCGCCATAACGTAATTCATTAAAGTGTCAGAATTTATCCATGAAACTGACTTTGCATAAGTACTTGCCATAAGTACAATCCCCGTACATGGCAGTAAAATAATGATTGAGGCCAGCAAGCGTATTCTTGACGCCCCTCTTTTGATTGCCATAGGTATTATAACATCCACGGAAAATACAAGGTAAACCACTCCCAAAAGACATGAGCCGATAAAATCACCTATATCCAAATGAAAAATAAGGGTGATCAATAAGGATGCCACTGCAGCACATGCCCAGAAGGGTGTAAGAAATACAACGGCTCTTACATATTTTTCCGCAACAAGCTTTTTACGGCTGAAGGGCATCTGCAAATAGTAGGCATCTCTGCCGTTCTCATCCAGCAGCATCATATTTAAAAGATGCATAACAGTGATCACAAGCTGCATGGTGATCACATAAATAGCCGATTTCATGATCACAGAAAGAATGATGAAAAAACCAAACATTTTGTAATAATTAATCATTTCCTTTTTTGTCATATATAAATCTGATTTGAGCAAACCTTTCATTTCTGCACCTCCTTTACACCGCGGACAGAATAAACTATAATATCCTCCACCCTTGCTTCATTGACCACCAAATGAGGAAATTCTCTGACAAACTGCTGTTTGCCTTTAACCAAAAGCTCACAGTCAAAAGCGCTTTTTCTCACTCCTTTGATATAGGCCTCAGGCAGCATATCCAATTCCTCTTTCCTGCAGCGCACTAACCCGTATTCCTCCAGCAGTTTCTCCCTGCTTTCCATAAACTGCAGTTTTCCGTCTCTTAGAAATGCAATGTAATCAGCAGTTCTCTCCATATCAGATATAATATGGGAAGACATAAGGACCGTATTTTCTTCGTCCTGGATAAAGTCCAGCAAAATATCAAGGATTTCATCCCGTATGACCGGATCCAGTCCGCTTGTGGGCTCATCCAGGAGCAGAAGCTTGGCGTGGTGGGAAAAGGCCACTGCTATATTCAGCTTCACTTTCATTCCCTTGGAATAATCACTGATTTTTTTCTGCGGAGGAATCTTAAACTTTTCCAGATATTCCTGATAGACAGTATCATCCCAGTTCTTATAAATATCTCTCATACAGTTCCCCAGCATATCGGCTGTGCCTTCAGTGAAAAAATATAATCCGGCCAGAACTGCTCCTAAATCCTCTTTCCACTCTTCTTCCAGGGCATCTAAGGGCTTGTCGTTTATATAAACAGTCCCTTCCTGGGGATGGATAAGTCCCATGATCGCCTTGATCATTGTTGTCTTGCCTGCACCGTTTTCTCCCACAAGCCCCACAATGCATCCCTTTGGTATCTCCAGATTAATATTTTCAAGAGCAAAGTCTCCATACCTCTTTGTCACATTTTCCAATCGGATCGCTGTCTCCATATTGCCTCCTGTCCGGGAAATTTATAAATCCCTTTTTTGCCGCTGCATAAGCAGGCTGATATCATTGTGTGCGTTTTATCCCTGATAGAGCAGTTCCATTCTCTCCTGAAGTTCCTCCAGGGATATTCCATACTTACGTGCTTTTTCAACTGCACGTTCCAGATCATCTTCAATTTCTCTGAATTTACCTTCCCTCAGAAACTCCTGATTTGATTCCGCAACAAAACTTCCCTTGCCTACAACTGTATGGATAAATCCGTCTCTCTCCAAATCTTCATAAGCACGTTTAGTGGTAATTACGCTGATCCGCAGTTCTTTCGCCAGGAATCTCATACTGGGCAGTGCATCACCTGGTTTTAAATCTCCGGTGAGTATCATCTGCTTCATCTGGGAAGTAATCTGCTCATAAATAGGTTTTCCGCAGGAATTGTTCAAAATAATGTTCATAGGCGCCTCACCTTTTATATACATTTAATAGTTTTATTGTATATACTCAATATATACACTTATATACATTTTGTCAATACCTATTTCCATAAAATTATGCTTTTTTCCTCTCCTTATTTCAATCCCCTTACAAATATGATAGAATATACTCTGACACAAATTTTCCAGATCAGCTTCCCGTTCATCCCCTTACAGCAACAGTTTATGTAAGGTTAAATACTTCAAGGAGAATAAACATGACTGACACAACACCTACTTCATTTTTTCCGGAAAAATTCAGGATCCTCAGCGGCAGTGCCCTGAAAATGATCGCGATCATCATCATGCTCATAGACCATAGTGCCCTTGTCCTTTTAAGCGGTTATGCCCCTGCCAATATTCCGTTGTTTACCATCGGAACAAAGGGCTACACCTTGTACCGCATATGCAGGGATGTGGGACGCGCCGCCTTTCCGATCTTCTGTTTCCTGCTGGTGGAAGGCTTCATCCACACAAGAAACCGCAGAAAATACGGTCTGAATCTCTTTCTTTTTGCCTGCATTTCAGAAATTCCATGGAACTTCATGTTCACCAATTCCTGGACCTTTGAAAAGCAGAATGTATTTTTCACCTTGTTTTTGGGATATCTTGCTTTTTGTGCCATAGAATATTTCTGGGAAAGCCAGCCTGTCCAGTTCCTTTGCCTGGCAGGATTATTCCTGGTTTCCTGTTACCTTGATGCAGATTATGGATGGCGGGGTTATATTTTTCTGCTGATCATGTACTGGTTCCGCAATTATAAGGCCTCCCAGGCAATCATCGGAAGCTGCTGGCTGTATTATGAGTGGAAAGCCTGCTTTGCCTTTATCTCCATTAATATGTACAACGGCAAACGAGGTTTTATTAAGGGAAAAGCAGCCAAATACTTTTTCTATGCATTTTATCCCCTGCATATTGCTGTCCTTGTGATTCTGAGGCAGCTGCTTTTCTATTCCTGATGATCAGAGGATTTTTATCTACCGGAAAGGTCATAGCCTTCTGTTTTGCCGGAAAGCTTTTCCGGTACGCAAAAAATCCCCGTCCTGTGTTTAGTCTTCCACAGGGACGGGGATTTTTTATGCGTCAGCAGATATGGATCTGCCTGATTTTCAAGATTTACTGTTTGTCAATAATTTCATCTTTATTCTTATAGATACTGTCTGCCGGAATGCAGCCGCGAACCGGAGACAATGGATAAATATTTGTATTTCTTCCGATCACAGTGCCGGGGTTAAGCACGGAGCCGCAGCCAACTTCCACATTGTCTCCCAGCATTGCACCGAACTTCTTAAGGCCTGTCTCGATCTCTTCTTTGCCGTCCTTTACGACCACCAGTTTTTTATCCGATTTCACGTTAGAACAGATTGAACCGGCTCCCATATGGGATTTGTAGCCAAGAACAGAATCTCCTACATAATTGTAATGAGGAACCTGCACTTTATTAAAAAGCACTACATTTTTAAGCTCTGTGGAATTCCCCACAACTGCGCCTTCCCCTACAATGGCATTTCCACGGATAAATGCACAATGGCGGACTTCTGCATTCTTTCCGATAATGGCCGGGCCGTTAATGGACGCACTGGACGCCACCTTGGCAGATTTCGCGATCCAGACATCGCCATCCTGATGATCGTATTCATCCGGGTCAAGTGTATTTCCAAGCTTAACAATAAAATCCTTGATTTCCGGGAGAACCTCCCAGGGATATGTTTTCCCGGTGAACAACTCTTTGGCAATGGTTTCATTCAAATCCAGAAGATTTACAATGGCAAATTCTTTCATGATGTTTTTCCTCCTCGTTCAGAAGCAGCCGGCTTCTTATAATTCTGCGCTGCAGCGTCGAAGAACTGACGCAGGGCATACTGATAGTTACTGGCTTCCACCTGATTGGTACGCACACGGACGAAATGCTCTAATTTGTCCATATATTCCTGCTCTGTGATACTGCCCTCTGCCACATAGGTAAGCCCCTTTTCCCAGCTGGCTGTCAGCTCGGGATTGAGAAGCTGGCGTATGGAACAGTTGACCACATCAAAAATCATCTCCCCCAGAAGTGTAGGGGTGATCACCTGTGTTTTCTTGTTCAAGGAAAGATACTTGATATTCACCAGCTTTTTAAGAATCTCTGCTCTTGTGGCACTTGTGCCGATACCGCTGCCCTTGATCTGGGCGCGAAGCTCTTCATCTTCAATGAGCTGGCCTGCATTTTCCATGGCAAGGATCATAGAACCGGAATTGTAGCGTTTGGGCGGAGAAGTTTCTCCCTCCTTTATGCTCAGGCCGTCCACTGGAAGTATATCATTCTTTTTCAGTCTCTGCAACGCTGCCAGAAGCTGGGTATCACAGGAAACTTCCTTTTCCTCATCACCTTCCGGTGCCTTTTCTCCTTCCGATGCCTTTTTTCTGGCAAAGGAGTTAGCCGCTATTTTCAGATATCCCTCTTCCTGAAGCACTTTAAAAGTGGAAAAGAAGGATTCCTCTTTAATCTTCGTCACCAGATTCACCTTCTGGTAAACTGCCGGGGGATAAAAAATGCACAGAAAACGGCGCACGACTGTCTCATACACTCTCTGGGATGTCAGGGAAAGGCCGGCTAATGCATTTAGTCCCTGGCCGGTAGGAATGATGGCATAATGGTCAGTGATCTGCTTGTCATTTACATATCTGGTTTTGGAAATATTTTTATAGCTTCCCATTTCCAGCACTTCTTTTGCCGCTTCTCCTGTCTGTGCGTAATTGCGAAGGCCGGAAATATTCTTGTAGATTTCTTTTGAAACTGCAGTGGAAAGCACACGGGCGTCAGTTCTTGGATAAGTTACAAGCTTTTTCTCATAAAGCTCCTGAACGATACGCAGTGTTTCATCCGGGCTTATTTTAAACAGTTTGGAACACACATTCTGAAGCTCTGCCAGGTTGAACAGAAGAGGCGGATTCTTATTTTCCTTTTTTCGCTCTATCTTTTCCACTCTGCACTGCTGGGGCTGCTCTGTGAGTGACTGTATCAATTCCTCTGCATGTTCTTTCTTTTTAAAGCCGTTCTCTTTATATAAATGAGGAGACTGAAAATACCGGCTGCCTTCCACAGCCCTCCACTCCCCGTCAAAGTTTTCCCCTTCTAAGGCAATATTGCTGATCACACGGTAAAACGGTGTCTTTACAAACACACGGATTTCCCGCTCTCTTCTCACTACCATCCCGAGTACGCATGTCATCACGCGACCCACGGAGATAGCCTGATATTTGGAATTAAGGTAATTGGAAATGCTGTTCCCGTAACGCAGTGTAAGTACCCGGGAAAAGTTAATTCCCATCAGATAGTCTTCTTTTGCACGCAGATATGCAGAAGCAGACAGATTATCATAAGAAGACAGATCCTTTGCTTCCCTGATCCCACGCAGGATTTCTTCTTCCGTCTGGGAGTCGATCCACACACGCTTCTGATTTTTGCCCCTCACCTGGGCCATCTGGGCGACAAGACGGTATATATATTCACCCTCCCGCCCGGAGTCTGTGCACACATATATGGTATCCACATCAGGGCGGTTAAGAAGTCCCTTCACAATATCAAACTGTTTCTTTACACCTGGTATTACCTCATATTTAAATTCACGCGGCAAAAAAGGCAGGGTATCTAAACTCCACCTTTTATACTTGATATCATATTTCTCGGGATAGCTCATGGTGACCAAATGCCCTACGCACCAGGTCACCACGGAATCTTCCGATTCAAGATAGCCATCTCTTCTTTGTCCGTTAATTTTTAAGGCTTTTGCAAATTCTTGAGCCACACTTGGCTTCTCTGCTATGTATAAAGCTTTTGCCATTACTCGTCTGCACTCATCTTTCTCAGCGGCAATGCCAACAATATCGCACCGCCCACAAAGTTACCCAAGGTTACGACCAGCATACTCTTTAACATAGCGCCGATGGATAAACCTGGTACCAGGCAGTAAGCAGTTACAAAAATACCCATGTTTGCCACACAATGCTCAAAACCACTGATCACGAATCCCGAAATACACATTACGATCATCAGGAATTTTGCTGATTCACTCTTCAGTTTAATACCGCAAAGCACACCTGCGCAAACAAAAAAGTTACACAGAACAGCACGGAAGAACATCTCTCCCAGAGGAATCGACAACTTATTGTTAATAAATCCTGCAAAATAATCTGAGGTCCCTGATGCTCCTGCCCATACAAAAATCAAAGCAAATATAAGACATCCTACGAAATTTCCTATGTAGCTGACGCCCCATACTTTACCTGCATCACCCCAGGTTACCTTTTTGTCATACGCACCGAAGGCCATGACCAGATTGTTTCCGGTGAACAGCTCTCCGCCTACGAGACAAATCAACAGCACTGCAATGGAGAAGCCTATTGCCCCCAACATCTTTCCCCATTCGGGCATGGTGCTGGAAAATACATTGCCCACAACATTACAGTAGATCATTGCCATATCGATAAAAAATCCGGCCATAATAGCGCGAATAAAATATTTACCGAAATGGTTGTTCAGCAAAGTGATCTTCCCTTTTGCCGCGTTTGATAGTTTTTGTACATCTTCGTAATTCATAAAACACCTCCTTTAAACTCATGTTAATATTATATCACTTTGTGCATCTCTTCACAATACATAATATTCTGAAAATGTAAAATCGAACCATTTTTTTCATTTAGCAGAATTATTTTCAGAAATCTCATGATATGTACAGATTATAGCTGTAATTAACTCTCTATTGCGTCCCCTTATTCAATGTACTTCATCCCACACTATGTTATTGTTTTGTCGTTATGGTTATTTAATTAACACGTTGTAAATACTCACAGTAATACTTGATACACACCGTCAAAAGAAAGCTGATGTTCCTGTAAAAATCCTATCGCCTCTTCATTTGTCTGGTTCACGCTTTTCCATGCCATTCCGCAGCCTGCCGACAATTCTCCCGGCACAGGGATCAGTCTTCCGGCAAAACCTGATTTCGCAGCCGTTGCCTCCATTCCCATGGCATCAGTAGTTGTGGCAAAAGTAATGACCGTACATAATTGTTTTTTCCTCATATTCACCATCCTTAAAAATATACAGGGATTTCCTTAATTAAACTTCCGTCAAATTATACCATATTTTCTCATAATACTTCTTCAAATCCTTCCTGAAATCTGCTACAATATAATATAAAGTGGACAAGTCCACTTCCATGATATGAAAAAGGTTACTGTTCGCTCTGTGACCAGTAACGCCCTTTGCGATGTACAGAAATCTCGCCGATGTCCGAACAGTATGAAAAAGTAAAAGAAAGGTCGGTATACCATGCTACGCATTGCAATCTGTGATGATCAGCCACAAGATCTTGCTCTGATACATCAGTACTTGTTTAAATATCAATCCATACATACGGAATATGATTTTCATATTGAACCCTTCCATTCAGCAGACGAGCTTCTTGCAGCACATGAGCAGAATAAAGAATATGATATCTACTTTCTGGATATCCTGATGCCGGAAAAAGACGGAATCAGCCTTGCCCGGCAGCTCCGTGATAAATTTGTAAATGGCCTGATCATTTTTCTCACTGCCTCCCCGGAGTATTCTTTGGAAGCTTTTGGGGTAAAGGCAATGCAGTATCTCCTCAAGCCCATAAAGGAAGAAGACGTTTTCTCCGTACTGGATGATGCCGCTGAGATCAGTACCAAGATACTGGCCAGATATCTCCTTGTGTCTCTGCCCGAGGGGAAACGCCAGGTCCGCTTTTCCTCCATCACCTATGTTGAGTGCAAAAACCGTATTCTATATCTGCACCTGAATACAGGAGAGATATTAAAGACCAGAAATATACGTCAGTCTTTTGAGGCAGAGATGGGTTCCCTTCTGGAAGATTACCGTTTTACCAGGCCTCATCAGTCATATATCATCAATATGAATTATGCTTCCCGACTGCAGCCCGCAGAGATCATCATGCAGGATTCTTCCATCATACCTATCTCTAAAAAAAGAGTCAAGGAGATACGAAAAGAATACCTTGATTTTCTGTCCAACCAGGCACCGGAGCTATGAAAAGGATATGAAACCTCATGACATTTGAAGAGATTGCCAAATTATTCGTTCCAACTATTGAAAATATTAATGTCCTCATATACTTAACTCTATTTGTCAGAAAATGGCGGTTTTCTAAAAAAACCGTCTTTTTTTCCTGCGCAGCCGCCATTTTAGTGTTGGTACCTTACAATATATGGTGCAGTCTGAATATCGGAACTGAGAGAATTGATGTGTATAGGTTTACTCCCCTTTGTCACGGGGTTTTGATCCTGCTGATTTTTGTTCTTGGCAAAATGGAGCATGGGCGGCTTTTATTCAGTATTTCTGTCTCCTATATGCTGATCTTCCTGTGCAGTACCCTTTCCAGACCTTTTGAGGTTGGTTCTTACTACTTCCAGTCATTCGTCCGCCTTGATTTTTTTATAATCTTTGTTTATTTAAATTACCGTTACCACAGACCAAGACTCCTGGAGGCAATGGAATGGATAGAAAGAGGCTGGTATGCCCTATCCATGATTCCTCTATCCTTGATCGCTCTCGTTTTCTATACAGGCCTGCCAAACAATTACGGTGTTGTCTATTATGCCATTACTCTGGAAAGTTTTTTAATTTATGTCATACTGCTCTGGCTTTTTGCCCTTCTTAAAAGGCAGCACCAGATGGAGCGGGAGCGCTCCCTTCTCCAGACTCAGGTATCTGCAATCCGTCAGCACTGTGACCAGCTACAGGATGTAAATATGGATATGCGGATCATACGCCATGACATCCGCCATTATTGCCAGTTGATGGAAAATGCTGTTCTCTCTGATGACAAAGAGGAAGTTTCCCATATTCTGGAGCAGATCAAGAATAAAGTATCAGCTTCACAGTCCGATTCTGACAATACAGAAAACTATTTCCCTGTGGCCTGCCAAAATTCCTCATCTGTAAATTCTCTTCTGAACTATTACAAACATATGGCTGAAAAACAGGGGATTTCCATTAAGCTTTCCCTGGTCATGCCGGAAAAACCTTCCTTTGACATCATAGAATTCTGTGTGCTTATTTCCAATGGTTTGGAAAATGCCATTCATGCATGTATGGAAATACCAGATGAGGATAAACGTAAGATTGTCATCAGCGGTGAAATGAAACAAGCCCAGTTTTTTCTGGAAATCAAAAACACCTATCACGGCACCATCCGTTTTCAGGACAACCGTCCTGTCACTAATGAAAAAGGCCATGGATACGGAGTCCAGAGCATATGCGGCTTTGCCTCAAAGTACAATGCCCTTTTGGATTTCCAGGCCGACGGCACTTGGTTCCGGCTGCGGCTCCTGATATAAAAGAAAATTCCGGGCTCTACGGCCCGGAAGACAGTTGGTATCTGCTTGGCTTTCAGCCAATCAGCAGCGAAAATTCCGGGCTCTACGGCCCGGAATTTTCTTTATTTCGCTTGGATGTATCCTTTTGCTTTTAATGTTTCTGCGCAGAGAACGGCTCCGCCGGCTGCACCTCTTACGGTATTGTGGGAAAGACCGATAAATTTATAATCATATACTGTGTCTTCACGGAGACGTCCCACAGACACGCCCATACCGTTTTCGTAATTTACATCTTCTGTAACCTGAGGACGGTTGTCTTCTTCAAGATACTGGATAAACTGCTTTGGTGCGCTTGGAAGATCAAGCTCCTGGGGTGCTCCCTTGAAATCATTCAGAGCCTGGATCAGCTGCTCTTTTGTAGGATTCTTGCGGAACTTCACAAATACGGCTGCTGTATGTCCGTTTAATACCGGAACACGTACGCACTGGCAGGTAATAACCGGCTCTGCAGCAGGTACGATAGCACCGTCTACGATTTTCCCCCAAAGTCTCAGAGGCTCTTTCTCGCTCTTCTCTTCTTCTCCGCCAATATATGGAATGATGTTGTGCTCCATCTCCGGCCATTCCTTAAAGGTTTTTCCTGCTCCGGAAATTGCCTGATATGTAGTGGCAACTACTTCATACGGCTCAAATTCTTTCCACGCTGTCAGAACAGGTGCATAGCTCTGGATAGAACAATTAGGTTTTACTGCAATGAATCCGCGTGTAGTACCAAGACGTTTTTTCTGGAATTCAATAACATCAAAGTGTTCAGGATTGATTTCCGGCACTACCATGGGTACGTCAGGCGTCCATCTGTGTGCACTGTTATTGGAAACTACCGGAGTCTCTGTCTTGGCGTAAGCTTCCTCAATGGCCTTGATCTCCTCCTTAGACATATCTACAGCAGAAAATACAAAGTCCACAGTTGCAGCAACCTTTTCTACCTCATTGACATTCATAACTGTAATATTTTTCACAGCTTCCGGCATGGGAGTATCCATTTTCCATCTTGGTCCGACTGCTTCTTCATAGGTCTTGCCTGCACTTCTCTCGCTGGCTGCCAGAGTTACAACCTCAAACCATGGATGATTCTCCAGAAGGGAGATGAATCTCTGTCCTACCATTCCTGTAGCACCTAAAATACCGACTCTTAATTTTTCGCTCATAATAAATATCTCCTCACTTTTCTACTTCCGCATGTCTTCCATAGGCACACATCTGTCTTTCTTGTAAATACTATAACACTTTTCCAAAAAATGCAAGCATTTTTTTATATTTTTTCCAGATACTCGCGGTTCATGGCAATAACCTGCTCCATAGCTTCCGGTCCCGGCGCGCCTAAGGTCATACGTTTCTCCACACAGGTACGCATACTCACAGCCTCATAAATATCTTTCTCAAACACAGGACTGATCGCCTGATACTCTTCCAAAGGCAGCTCATCCAAAGAAATTCCTTTTTCTATGCAGGTAAGGACCAGACGCCCTACAATACCATGAGCATCCCGGAAAGGCACACCGTGGTTCACCAGATAATCTGCTGCATCCGTAGCGTTTGTAAAGCCATTCTTCGCACTGGACTCCATATTATCCTTACAGAACTGCATGGTGGAAACCATCCCCGTAAACAGAGCCAGACAGCCCTTCACCGTATCTATGGCATCAAAGGTCAGCTCCTTATCTTCCTGCATATCTTTATTATACGCAAGAGGGATGCCCTTCATGGTAGTAAGGATTGACATCAGTGCTCCGTATACACGTCCGGTTTTTCCTCTCACAAGCTCAGCGATGTCAGGATTCTTTTTCTGAGGCATAATGCTGCTTCCGGTGCTGTAGGCATCATCAATTTCCACGAAACGGTATTCATTGGAATTCCACAAAATGATCTCCTCTGAAAAACGGCTGAGATGCATCATAATGGTAGAGAGGGCTGACAGAAGCTCTATAACATAATCTCTGTCAGACACCGAGTCCATACTGTTCCTTGTGGGTTCATCAAATCCCAAAAGATCTGCAGTACAGCTTCTGTCCAAAGGATATGTAGTTCCCGCCAGGGCACCTGCACCCAAAGGACAGGTGTTCATTCTGACACGGATATCATAAAGCCTGCTTCTATCCCTGCGGAACATTTCAAAATACGCCCCCACGTGATGTGCCAGTGTGACAGGCTGTGCCTTCTGCAGATGGGTAAAGCCGGGCATATAAGTGTGTACATTCTCCTCCATTATCTTCTGGAGGGCTTCCAGAAGCTTCTTTACTTCCTGGTCGATCTCATCAATTTCATCTCTCACATATAATTTCATATCAAGAGCCACCTGGTCATTACGGCTGCGGCCTGTGTGGAGCTTTTTGCCGGCATCACCGATACGGGCGATGAGATTGGCTTCAACAAAGCTGTGGATATCCTCATATTCTGAAGTGATCTCCAGTTTTCCCTCCTGGACATCCTTCAAAATACTGTCCAGTCCCTTAATGATCTCTTCTTTTTCCTCTTTTGTCAGAATCCCCTGTTTCGCCAGCATAGTCACATGGGCTTTGCTTCCCCGGATATCCTGCTCATAAAATTTCTGGTCAAAAGAAATAGACGCATTAAAATTATATACCAGCTTGTCTGTTTCCTTTGTGAAACGGCCTCCCCAAAGTTGTGCCATAACTAATTCCTCACTTCTCTTTTATTTTCGGCAATTATTGATTCGTGTGTAAAAAGCAGGTGCGTCAGCCCTTTGCACACGGATCAAGTATTTTAACGATTTCGTGTGTTAGTGTATCACATTTTCAGGGAAATGCAAATACCCTGGAGAAAAAATGATAAGGGGACATTGCTTCGGCAATATCCCCTTATCATCCATTTTCAGTTGTCTTTAAGTTCATTCCCGTTATTTACCATCGGGGCAGACTTCTCCTAAGTTCTCACTTACCGGAGCATAAAGTTTCAGTTCCCGCTCTGCCTTCACAAGCTTCTTGTCAGCCTGCTTAAAGATTCTCACGGTCTTCTGATATTGATGCTCATTCAGTTCTCCTGCAGCATGCATTTCACATGCCTGTTCCTTAACCAGCTCATAATGGTTCCTCACCTTTACAAGCTGTGCGGAGTTCTTCTCGTATGCCTGGTTCCGGATGCCTTCTTCTTCCAACAGCCCCATATTTGCTATCTGGGCCAGAAGGCTGTCCACCTGCTCAGTCATCACGCCGATCTGCGTGCACAGGTTCATTGGTATCCCTGCCACATCTTCCCACTGTGACGGATCCTCTGTTCCGCTGCCTGATCCCATTTCACCGGAATCTCCTGGTTCTTCCTCCACCGGAGTATCCGTACCCGGATTTTCTTCAATGTCCGGACTGCCCTGGTTATTTCCCGGCTGGTTATCAGTTCCGCCCGCATTCTGGCTGCCTCCGCCGGTTCCCTGATTCTCCGGCTGTCCAACTTGAATTCCATTCCCTGTGGGACCGATGATCTGCTGGGTACTATCCGCCTTTTCATCGTTTTCGATGACCCCATCTGCCGGCTGATCCTCCAGTACAGACTCATCTATGGAACTCTCCCCGCCTTCACTTTCAAGACAAGGGGAATTTGTTTTTATCCAATGTTTATTTCCGCGGCTGTCTCCATCCAGCTTTGCTGCAAACTTCACATCGTCCGTGTCTGTTCCTTCAGGCTCTTCCCTGCCCTCCGGCTCCTGTTTCCCATTACTCTTGGCTATGTAATCGGAAACATCCACACGTTCTCTCTCCAGAAGCTCAGTGATCTCGGAAATGCTAAGCTTCGCCAGATCCTCAATAGAGAAATCAGGTCTCAGGATGATCAGCCGTTTGATAAAGGCTGCTTTTCCCGGAGAAATTCCGTATTTTTCTGCCATCTGGGAGATTGTTGAGTCTGCGTTGTAAGACTGTTTGTACACAACCCCTGTAATCTTGTCCTGATCCAGAGCTTCCTTCACGTTATCCGCAACCATCTGCTGCAGTTGCGCGGACTTTGCTGCATCTCCATGACTGACAGATACCAGGACTGAATTCTTCTCCTCATTGAGGAAGCCGTCCTTCACCATGGTATTTACCAACACATGAATAGCTTCATCCAGCTTTGCGCGTTTCAAATTTTCCTCAACGTCGTCTAAAATCTTTACCCCATCTGCGTTTAACGCGTTTAAACGGACAACCCGGTCACTGTGGTTTACCTGCAGTTCCAGGCTTGGATTCACATCGATCTCAACAATGGAATCCACTTTTAAGGATAATTGATACATCGCAAGTCCCAGAATCAGCACACAGCAAGCTGCAAGCACTGCTGCCGTTCGTGCGGCCCGCATCCAGAAGTTCTGACTGCTCTTATGGTCATCCATAAGCCAGGCCTCTGATCTCAGTTTCGGACTGTTATCCGCCACAATATTCTGGAATACATCAGGTGCCAGTTGGTTCATGCCCCGATGGATTCTCTTTTCTATCTCATTCACCTGATGCCACTCCTTCCATATAGTTTTTCAGCTTTTTCAGCCCTCTGCGGTACTTGGATAAAACTGTAGAAAGAGGAATTTTTAAAAGGCTGGCGATCTCGCGGTGCTTCATTCCGGTATTTGCATGGAGAAGAATGATCTGGCGCTCTTCATCTGAAAGGACAGAAAATGCCCCTTGAAGCGCAATCCGGTCCTCATACTGCTCCACTGTGGAAAAATCCAAAGTGTTCTCAAGCAGGTCAAAGGAGGTTGTCTCATGCGCAGACTCTTTTCGGATTTTCATATACGCAAGATTTTTCGCAATGGTAAACACCCAGGCAAGGGGCTTACCGCAAGGCTTGTACAAATGTGCTCCGTTCTTTATATTGATGAAGGTATCCTGCAGAATATCTTCTGCATCCTGTTGATTCTTCAATATAGAAAGCAAGAACGCATAGACCGCCTGGTAGCTGGCGTAATACAGTTTTTCCAATGCCTGCATGTCGCCGTCTGCGATTTTGGAAATCCATTCTTCTCTAATCGTAGCTGATAAGCGTACGGTTTCGTTTTGTTCTTCCGGAATTACACAAAACAAAATCATATCGTCACCTGTTATTGATTTCCCTTTCTGATACTATAATGCATAAGGATTGCATTTTATTGCATCGAATTTAAAAAAATTTATTTTTTTTCTTCACGCCTGGAAAAAACACATCCGCAATAGTCCTGGCGGTATAATCCAAACTCTTTGGAAAGCTCGATGGAACGCTTATATCCGTTCTTTTTCTTAAAGTCAGAAGGCAGGTGGGCAACCTTGTAAATCCCTGACAGTTCCTCACCGATCTCATTGAGCTTACCTGCATTCTTTAAAGGACTGATGGAAAGTGTGGTGGTAAAATAATCATATCCCCCTTCAGAAGCCAGACGCGCTGCCTCCTCCATTCTCATCCGGTAGCAGCGGAAACATCGTTCTCCGCCCTCAGGAACATCTTCAAGTCCCTTTGCCATCTGAAAAAATTCCTCAGGCCTGTATTCGCCCTCCAGAAACTCTACAGGATGCCTGAACTGCATTTGGCAGATCAGACGGCGGATCTCCTGCACACGTTTCTCATACTCTGTCCTTGGAGAAATATTAGGATTATAATAAAAAACAGTAATGGAAAAATACTGTGAAAGATACTCCAGCACATAGCTGCTGCAGGGTGCACAACAGCTATGAAGAAACAGCCGCGGAACCTTTTCGTGGTTCTGTGCTTCCTTGATGATCTTTTCCAGTTCTTTTTGATAATTTACATTCACCGATCCGTTCTCCCATCCTCACTATTGTCTCATATCCATTCTCTGAGTTCTCAAGGAGATCATAATCAATCCTCACCTTACCATTCTGGATAAGCAGTACCACAGTGGAGCCGCCGAATTCAAAATACCCCTTCTCCTGGCCCCTTGTTACCTTGGCTGTGCCTGTATGATGATTGGTGATCTTCCCCACCATCATGGCACCTACTTCCATCATGACCACTGTACCGAATTTATCTGTTTTCAGCAATGTATATTCCCTGGTATTCTCTTTATACACCGGGTACACGTCATTTGCTGCAGGATTTACTGTATGAAAAATCCCCTGAAGCCTCACATTGGGAGATTTCTCCCCGTCTGCAATATAACAATAACGGTGGTAATCATCTACTGTCAGCCTGAGAATCACAGCATACCCTCCCAGATACCGGGATGCAAGCTTCTTGTTGCGCAGCAGTTGTTCCACCGTATATTCTGTATCCTTGATATAAAAGCGGGAATCTCTCCCGATCCGGCTGACAGTGGCCTTACCGTCACATGGGCTGATAAGGATGTTCTCCCCCGGAGAGACAGGCCTTGCACCTGTTTTCACTTCTCTTGTAAAGAAATCATTATAAGAGCGGAATTCCTGTCTTTTATATTCTGACAGATCGATCTGATTCCGCCGTACAAACCCCGGTACCATCCTGGCAGAGAGCCGGGTATTTAAAAATACCCCTGCTGCTTTGGATATAAAAGGTCTTACCAGGATTTTGAGACAGATCCTGCCTCCCCAGTCAGAATACAAATGTCTCAGCAATTTGTCCTGACTGTTCTCTTCTATTGTAATATTACCTTTTCTATCAATGTATTTCATCAGTACCCCGCCTATCGGTTATTCTGCATTCGTAACTGTTCAGAACCATGAACAGTTACCTGCATTCTTCAATATGTAACGTGTGAAACATGAATTAACTTCCTGTTGCAGATACATTTATTTTACACCAGATGAAACATCTTCGCAAGTGCTAAGGCCACAAGTGCCACAAGAAGGATCACAACAGGATTCTGAGGTTTCTTAACCTTAATGTCACTGATAAACAGAATTCCCACAATGACCACTGCCACATTTAAGGCGAACAGAAAATGGATCCCGCAGTTGCGCCTCATTAAATAAATAAAGGGCAGGATGATCGTCATAGATGTTATAGGAAGCCCCTGGTAATACTTTCTTGCCTCTTCTGTGTCATTCTGCCGCTTCTCTTCTGTCACATTGAAATAACCCAGACGGATGACAGAAGCAATTCCGTACAAGATCAAAATAGCAACGCTTACACTGCCTCTCATTCCCAGGCAGAAGCAGATTATAATAGGAAATATTCCAAAACAGACCACATCACACAGGGAATCTATCTGTATTCCGAATTTCTTCTCATCATCTGTTCTGTCCTTTTTCGTCCTGGCTATTTTTCCGTCAAACATGTCACACAGGCCGGAAATTGCCAGACAGAATATGGCCACCTTAAAATCGCCGTTAAAAGCCCTGGTCATCCCAAAAATAGAAATTCCAAGGCTGATATATGTCAATACCACTGTATAATCATAAAAACCTAACATGAAACTTTCCCCTCTTTCTCTTTCGGTACTTTTCTCCCTATTACCAGATGTGCCACACAAGTCATCACTGCGCTGATGAGCATCTGGCCATAATATGCGATACCTCTGCTCAGCAGCATAGACGGCAGAAGAACGCTTCCGAATACCGGCACAAACATTACCATATAAAGGCTCTCACTGATTCCCATTCCTCCCGGCAAAGGCAGCATATCCACTGCAATTGAAATCACCGACTGCAGAACTGTAACCGTGAAAATCCCATAAGTATGGAATCCCATTGCACGATACACCCAATAAGTAACCGTAAACAAAATAATACGCTGCACAAGCGTGATCACGAACACATTTAAAATAATTCTTTTATGGCTTGCCCAGAAGGCGGCTGTCTCATGATACTGGTCCATAGAACGCTCCAGCTTTTCAAGTCTGCTTTTCTTCGCCTTGACTATGTGAAAATGCTCTATGATCTTAAGACCTTTTACCATGATCCATTTTGCAAGCCCGGGAGCAAATACCAGAACCAGCATCAATGCAACACAGAAAATATTCAGGGCAAGTCCAAGATAGAACACCCACATATATTCTCCAAGATGTTCATTTAAAAATCCACGCCCGAAAATGCAGATCAACACACCTATAAAAACAAGAACTGCCTTATAAGTTATAGTAACGATCATCAAAACCAAGGTGGACACCGGTATAGGTAATTTGTCTTTCTTCATATAATATATCTGCATCGGCTGTCCGCCTGTAGCAGAAGGAGTAATACAGCTGAAGAAAAATCCTACAAAGGAGTACAGGGCACAGTGTCCCATGCGCACTTTAGCTCCCAACGATCTCATCATATAGAAAATAATCACTGATTCCCCTATAATAAACAATACAACACACACAATCCCCAAAAGGAGATATCTCCCGTCAGCCTGACGCACTACTGCCAGGATTTCATTGATATCTTCTCCCCGGAATACGAAATACATCGTAAGGGAAAATACAGTGATCAAAAAAACAAAATTCAATAATGCTTTTCTTTTATCTGCCATCTCTCTTTTTCTTATGCATACGCTTCCCTTTCCAAGTTCCTGCTATCCACACCTAGTATATCACAACCGCCCCCAAAAGCATATGATAAAATATACGAAAATGGAGGTAAATAAATGAAACCACTTTTGGAAGTCAGGGACGTTTGTCTCTCTTACCACAGTATTTCCGGGGAAACCTCTGCCCTTTCTCATATATCGTTTGATTTGATGCCCGGCGAATTTCTGGCTATCGTCGGTCCGTCCGGATGCGGCAAATCAACACTGCTGAATTTAATCTGCGGGTTACTGAAAGCAGAGCAAGGTACTATTCTCATGGATGGAAAACCAGTGGCCGCAGGCAATGCCCGCATTGGATATATGCTCCAGAAAGATCATCTTCTGGAATGGCGCAGTATTTACAAAAATGTCCTGCTGGGCCTGGAGATCCGTAAAGAAATCACACCTGAAAAACTGGCATTTATCGAAGAGATGCTGACCACCTATGGATTGGACAAATTCCGTGACGCCCGTCCTTCTGAACTGTCGGGAGGAATGCGCCAAAGGGCTGCCCTGATCCGTACACTGGCTTTAAAGCCTGATCTGCTCCTTCTTGATGAACCTTTTTCCGCACTGGACTACCAGACACGGCTCAATGTGAGCGATGACATCGGAAAAATCCTTCAAAAGGCGCATAAACCGGCAATCCTTGTCACTCATGATATCTCAGAGGCCATCAGTATGGCCAGCCGTGTCATTGTGCTTTCTGCAAGACCGGCCACCGTACAAAAAATCATACCTATTCAGCTGGATATTGAAGACCGGACACCTCTCTCATCCAGAAATGCCCCTGACTTCAAATCCTATTTCAACCTCATCTGGAAGGAGCTGAACAAAAATGTCTGAACCATCATATGCGCAAAAACAATACCTACTTCAAAAAAAGCATGAGAAACAATTTGTCTCTGTCGCGAGGATCCTTGTTTTTCTCTGCTTTCTGGGACTATGGGAGTTATCGTCAAGATTAGGCTGGATCGACTCCTTTATTTTCAGCAGTCCCTCACAGATAGCTGTCACTTTCTGGAATATGTGCATGGACCAGTCACTGTTCACACATATAGGAATTACACTAACAGAGACGCTGCTCAGTTTTCTCTTCGTAGTCGTCCTGGGAATAGGCACCGCCGTTCTTCTGTGGGCCTCCCCAAGACTCTCACGGATCGCAGAGCCTTATCTGGTAGTGTTAAACAGCCTTCCGAAGTCCGCCTTGGCACCCCTGTTGATCGTCTGGCTGGGAGCCAATGAGCGGACAATTGTAGTTGCCGGCATGTCTGTGGCTATCTTCGGTTCTATCATCAATCTGTACACCGGATTTCAGGATGTGGATCCTGAAAAACTGAAACTCATAGACACCCTGGGGGGCGGCAAAAAAGACGAACTTTTAAAAATTGTCCTGCCATCCTCAATTCCTCTGATACTCAGTATCATGAAGGTAAACATCGGGCTCTGCCTGGTGGGCGTTATCATCGGTGAATTTATCGGTGCCAGAGAAGGATTAGGATATCTCATTATATATGGAAGCCAGACATTTATCTGTGCCTGCATTCTGACACATTGGCTGCCCTGCTTTTTCTGCTTTACACTCTATATAACGAGATACATAGTTGTTTGGATTCATTTACGAAATAAAATTTCACAGTCACGCCGTTAAAAGAATGACATATTTTGAAAAAGATGGTAGAATATAAAGAAAAGCTATGAGGGGACCTAATATGAAAACTCAGAACCTATTTGACTGGCCGGCAATCATTGAGACTTACGGGCTGAGACAGATACCCGAAGCACTTTTGGAAAATAGTTTTATTCTTGATACGGAAAAACAGATGGTTTATCTGTCCTCTGCACTTTTTGACAATATCTGCCCAGGGCATTTGGAGGATCGTCAGGCCTTTTCCGTAAAAGAATTTCTCGATTTTCTGGCAGAGACAAGCAGGTACAGCGTACTGGAGGATATTAACCGTCTGTCACAGGAAAAACTTTACAGAACAGATGTACAGGCTGTTGTTAAGATTTCGGAGGAATATATCCCCGCTCTTTTCATTATGGCAAAAATACCTGATAAGTCTGTTATTTTAGGAATCGTACATTTAAGCTATGAGTTGATGCACGAATACCAGCATCATCTGGACAGCATCATTACCAAGCTGGAAGAAACCCAAAATATCAACCAATTGATCCTGGAGGGTTCCACGGATTATATTTATCACCTTGACCTTGTTAATAATATATGTACTTTTTCACCAAAAGCGCTGGATGTCCTGCCTCTTGAGACAGCTACCTTCGGCAATGCCATGGACCGTATCCTCTCCTTCATCCATCCTGAGGACCGGCATATATTCCTGGATTCCTTTACTCCGTTTCTCACCGGGAAAACAGAGTATCATACAGCGGAATACAGAGTATATACAAAACAGGGGAATATTATGTGGATCTCCTGCCATGGCAAGGGACTCCATGACAGCCAGGGACGCCCGGTAATGATCGCCGGCTCTCTTATGGATATTACTGACACAAAAAAGGCAGAGGAACGCATTAATCACATGCTGTATACAGATATGCTCACAGGAATGAGAAACCGATACTGTTATGAACAGGAAATGGGTGAGTATATGAGCCGTCCCGATGCTTCCGGATGTATCATTGCCATTGATATACACAACTTTAAGCTCTATAACGAAATTTTCGGACATAATTTCGGAAATCTGGTGCTTAAAGAATTTGCCAGTATGCTGCAGATCTATCTGCCCAGAAACCTGGGGATCTACCGCCTTGAAGGAGATGAATTCCTGGTACATATGGAAGATTCCGACAAGGCCTCAATCCTTGAATCCCTGACTCCCCTTCAGATCACACTGTCCAAAGCCAGGATCATTGACGGGCACAGCATATACATTGACGTTACAATAGGAATCGTCATTTATCCGGACCATGGTGCAACACCGGATGAGCTGCTGAAAAACGCAGACACTGTATTATATAAAATGTCCAAATACTCCAGTGAGAAGGTGATGTTTTTTATCAATGACAATGGGAATGATCTGTCCAAGCGATATCAGCTTGAAAATGAACTGCGGGCAGACATAGAAAACCATTTCCGTCATTTCCGTGTTGTTTACCAGCCCATTGTACATTTAATGTCCAACGGTGCTTCCTGGTGTTCCGCTGAAGCACTGCTGCGATATCAGAATCCCGGCCTTCCTGATGTAACCCAGCAGGAGCTTATTGAAACCCTTGAGGTTTCCGACCTTATTATTCCTGTAGGACGCTGGGTACTGTCAAAAGCCATTGAGGAATGCAGCCTCTGGAACCGCACCGGAGCCATTGCAGGTGTACACGTGAATTTCTCTGCACAGCAGATGTCTGACGCAGGTATCATGGAGTATATCAAGCAGCTCTTAAAAAAGCACAATCTGTCTGCCCGGAATCTCATTTGTGAACTGACAGAGACCTCCCTGATCAATAATTTTGAGTCAGCCACTCTTCTCTGCCGGGAACTGATGGAACTTGGAGCCGGAATTGCACTGGATGATTTCGGAACAGGATACACCAGCTTTAATTATCTCCGCCGTCTTCCCATCAGCCAGATAAAGATTGATAAAACCTTTGTACAGAACCTGCCGGATAATAAATATAACCAGATAATCATACAATGCCTCTTTGATCTGTCCCAGAATATCGGACTTGAATTGTGTGTGGAGGGTGTAGAAACCCAAAATACGCTTGATATTCTTTCTGAAATGGGCGTGAGACTGATTCAGGGGTTCTATTTTGAACGGCCTATGGAGGCTGATATTATCCGGAGAGAATTTAAGCAGCACTACGGAAGATAGTACATTTAAACCATGTAAAAACCAGACCTTACGATCCTTATGGGATGAGGGTCTGGTTTTTTCGTGTTGTTTTTACATATATTGCCTACAATTTTAAAATTCTCAGCTGATCTCCCGCCATTTTTCTCCGGGTATGAAAATCCATTTTGGGAAGAGGCCACTCAATATAATCCTCCCGGTTCTTTTCTGCCGGAAGCTTAGGAATGGGATATATTTTGTCCTGGTGCAGAGAGGGGCAGTCCACCCATTTTCCCATCAGGCTTAATGCTGCACGGTGAAGGGCCATAGACAGTACATGGATTCCAAAATGAACCACAGCTTTATTCTTAACCGACAATAGAGGAAAAGGGATCTTCATGGCAGCCGTTGCCGCCAGCATACAGACAGAGGGACTGCAGCAGCCCGGAGTTTTATATTTCGCCGCACTGTCAAGGATTTTGGCACAGTTTCCCACTGTCATCAGGGGCAGTTCCATATTCCGTATTTCAGACTCTGTATAAGGTTTTCCCTTCCTGTCAAACCAGTAGCGCTCTTTCCCGCATTTAACACCGCCCCCTATTATGATCACAAGAGGAACTGTATAGTCTTTCTTCGGGGCGTAAATCACATAATCAAAGCCTGACCGCAAAGCTGCCAGACATCCCCCGTCACAGGCCATCTCTAACTCTCTTGCCATCTCCGGGGTTACCTGATACGGATCTTCTACCTTAGGTGCATGAGGCAGATTGTGCCCTGCCAGCACCAGAATGTTGGGAAAGGTATTTTTAAACTCTTCATCCATTAAAGATGGGTTGGCACGGCGGAAATGATACCGGGGCATCTCCCCTACTATTTCTGTCTCTTCTGCATCAAATCCTCTCTTTACCGCCTCATTCATCAGAGGAACCTGCTCTGGGTCAAGGCCCATGATACGGGTGCCAACGCTGTCCACTGCAACGGCATTTGTTCCGGAGATCACCACATGAGAATCCACAGGGTCCACAGGCGCAGGGGTATTTCCCTCCCCGCCAATGAGTCCGTCAATAAAAATCAGATCCGGTTTGATCAGATACAATAAATCTGCCAGCTTTTTATTTATATAGTAATTGTGGTTTCTCTCACGCATTGCATAAGGAATGGCACCCATGGCATTTTTGAAACCCAGGGTAACCTGCGTATAAAGATTTGTTTTCAGCTTCGGAACAGATATGTAAAAGGCACGGCCTTCCACAGCCTCTTTAAATATCTGCGGAATATAGACTTCTTTCATAACTTCTGCCTTGGGAAGCATATAACGGACCACAGGACAGGTTTCCAATGCCACCAGCCCTACATTGTGATGCCTGGCAATCCTGTCATAGCCTGCAACCTTAAAACTGGTCCTTGTAGGCATAGGCTTGCCGGAAGACTCTACGATCACGATCTTGTCATGATACTGCTTTATATAAGAAATCACGGCTTCAAAAACACGAGGGTCCGTGGATTCAGGGTAATCCGATTCCTCCATGCCGCTGTTATGGTATACTGATACAAGATTCGGCTTCACCAGTATCTTCTCATATGTTCTGAGCTTGGATACAAAATTGTTTTTTTCATTTAGCTGATCAAGATTATCATACACCATTTTATATATTGCTTTTATATCCTGCCGCTGGTAATACTGCTGTGTACCGTAGTTTTTCGGCAGCGATACATAATCCCTGCGGAAATCCATTTTTGGTGCCTTTGTTATTACAACGTACTCTTTCATTGTTAATCTCCCGGTAATTACTGTGTCTCACATTCAAGTTTAAAACACTTCTTCTGCATTGACTTAGTATAACATTTCCAGCATCTGCTATCAAGATGTAAGAAAAATCCAATTCTTTACCGTAGAAAAAAAACAATAACCATTCCGTCAGTCCTGCACTGTTACAAATGATAACCAATCAGCAAGTATCCAAAGTTTCCCACTGTCCCTTTCCGTTCACCCGCTGAAACCTTATCCTGCCTTCTTTTTTCAGCACCTTGATTCTGTAGTTAGCTCCCGACAAGGTTATATTAAGGGTTTGTGCTATCTGCTTAACCGTTATCTGGGGATTTTCTTTTATCAATTCCGCCACTGCTTCTCTCTCTTCCCGTTTCTGACCCAGATAATCAAATGTATTCCCCAATTCCACCCTGGTTCTATGTTTGAATTCTCTGCTCTCTATCCCTCCTTCCTGGACCTTATCCCTTGTACTGAAGATCATATCCAAATGGTCAGGATAAACCAAAATTTTCTCTGTGCCATCCAGCATCCAGGCTAATGCTGCCTTCTGCAGCCCCCCTTCTTCCTTTAAATATTTTTCAATTTCAGTAATCCTTATTTCCTGCAGATTGTTTTGTTGATTTTTTTTCTTCAGGCTCTTGATTTTCTCCTGAATGATATCCAGACTATTCTCCAATTCTCTTTGTTTTGCCCTGTATACTTCATCAGAAATCACCCCGTCCAAAAGCTTGGCTAACAAAGTATTTATCTGCGCCTTAACCTGTTCCCGCTGCCGGATGCTTCGGTCCAGCTCTGTTTCATGACTATTTTCGTCCATTATTTTTTTCAATAGTTTCAATACCTTACAAGTAATTTCACACCAGTCAATTCCATTTTTTTGTGCGCCTTGTTCCCATAAAATTTCATTAAGCTTATCTTCCTTTAAATGTATATTTGAGCAGCCTGACCTGATACTGCTTTCTGCTTGGTTTAAGGAATCTGAAGATTGGGGTGTTGTTCTTTTTCCTCCTTGAAGATAGGTGCTGCATTTCCATTCGTATACCCTGGCACCGTCCTTACCAGTGCGCCTTGTAGTCCTGTAAAAAACACCGCCGCAGATACCGCACACTATTTTTCCGCTGAATTTTGTCTTCCCCGGGTTTTTCCCATATTTTTGGATTTTCCTGTTTTTACAATTTACAGCCCTTCGGGAAATGGCATCGTTTGCAAGCTGCCATAATTCAGCCGACACAATAGCCGGAACTTTATTTTCATATACAAACTGCTCTTCCTCCGGTACTTTCACATGCTTCCGGGAATCAAAGTCATAATGTGCACGACGCATCACTGCAGTTCCTTTGTTCAAAGGATTCCGTATCATTCTGCGGATATCTCCGTCGCTGAAAGGATTCCCTCTCCGGTTTAATATACCTTCTGCTTTAAGAATGTTGGCAATGGTCCTGCTGCCATATCCTGCTGCACACAATTCATACATACGGCGCTTTATACAGGCCTCCCCTTCCTCGATGACCACACTTTTGTCCGGCATTTTCCTGTATCCGTAAGTATTATTGGTCAAAAGCACCGTTCCGCCGTTTTTCTGTCTGTTATAATGGGCGTTATTTATCTTCTTACTTAGCTCACGGCTGTAATCCTCTGCCAGGATTGCCTTGATTCCTGTGAGCAGAGAGTCATCTGCCGTGTAAAACTTCTGCTCAATATAAATATAAAGACGTTTTGAAAATACAGTGAGCCGATCCACAAACAGATACCAGTCCTTAGTGTTTCGCATAAGTCTGTCCTGGGACTTAATGACAATAATATCAAATTTATTCTTGCATAAGTCATCATAAAGACGGTTATACTCACACCTTCCCTTCGTACTGGTCCCTGATTTACTTTCAATATAGGAATCCACAAGTATCCAGCCCTTTTTTTCCACGCACTCTCTTGCCTCTGCTGCCTGCTTCACCAGGGCATCCTTCTGACTCTCTTCCTCTGTACTGCACCGTGCATAGATCACCGCCCGCAGACTCATAACCCCGCAGACTCCCTGATATGCAGGAACAGTGTGGCCTTTTCCCCGGGAGAAATCAAGCCCTCCAAGGCAAGAACTTCAGCAACTTTCTTCATTATCTGTTTTTCCTGTTCGGAAGAAGGCATTGTGTGTGGATTCTTTTCTTCACTGATCATGGGCGTTACCTCTAACTGACTCTTTATACCTTATGCCAGGGAGCTTGTTAAGTTTCATAATGCACGCATATCTCTTTAAACTTACCTGGGTGCTGATGTCCATTGTAATCCTGTGTATCATCGCTACTATACTTTACGGCATCCTGAATTTTATAGAAAAAAGATATCTGAAAAGAATTTAAAAATAACTTCTCATGAAAAAGGGCGCGTAGCTGGTTTACGCGTCCTTTTGCCCTTTAATTGTTTTAAGTGTTTTGTATTACAATGACACTTTCAGGGGGATTTTGTAATATTACATTATTTTTTGTAGAATAATGATGGATTTTATGATATACTTTCAGTATATTCTAAAAATTATGAATGTATATATTATTTATTGATGCTCAAAAAAGGAGGAATGACAATGCACAAGAAATTAAAATCGTATTTCAAGAAATCAGCAGCAGTTTTTACAGCCGCTGCCCTCACACTTAGCGCCGGCTCTGCTGTGGTATTCGGAGCAGGTTCCTATCAGGAAGAAGAGAAAAAAGCTTTTTCAAAAGCAATAGAGAACCTGCCGAAAAGTTATGAAAACTTAGTAGAAGAATATAAAGCTATCAGCACAGGGGCACAAGCAAATTTTTCTGTCCAGCTGGAGGATGCAGGACGTTCTATGCTGAGTCTTTTGACTGCTGCTGATTTTTCATGGCTGAATAAACTGGAATTGAAGACCAAGGTGCTTTTCCAGGGCGGCGTTGAAGGTGTGGACATGAATTTGGTATTAAATGACACACAAATCTGTAATTTACAGTCATACCTGGATTTCTATGAGCAGCTTAACCATATTAAAATACCAGAGCTTTTCGATGGTTATGTTAAGGCTGATATGGATGTGCACACTTATGATGAGGACGGTAATCCGTCACCTGTATATGACGAGATTTCCACGGCACAGCTTGAGCAGTACATGGAATTCATTATGAATATGGGTGACTATATGCCTCAGGTATCAATCGTTGACACCCTTGTTAACCGTTACGGAAATCTTATCATCGATCATATTTCTGACACCTCAAGCAGTGAAGAAGTTCTTACTCTTGAGGATATCACTCAAGAATGCACGGTCTATGAAGGACGGCTTAATCCGGAGGAACTTTACACCTTGGCGGAAGATATCCTCACAACTGCCAAAGAAGATGCTGAGTTAAAAGAAGTTCTCACCGCATGGGAGGAAACCATCCCTAATGCACAGAATTTATATCAGAATTTTCTGAATGGGATTGATGATTCACTCACAGACATAAGAACCTCAGAATATGACCCTGAAAATAACTCATACATTTCAAGCAAGATATGGGTATCCGAGGATGACGTTATCGTAGGACGTCAGTTCTCAGTGACAGACAGTACAGGTACTGATCCTGTCATCACATGGCAGATGCCTCAGCAAGATGGAAAATATGAATATCTTCTTGATTTTGCCTCAGAAGACAGCCGGTTGTCTCTGACCGGAAGCGGTAATATCACTGATAATACAATGACGGGAACTTATTATCTGTATTCCGATTCACAGCCTCTCATTTCCATTGAAATGGAAAATCATGATCTGGCGTCAGCAAAAGAAGGATACGGCAATGTAACCTATACGATCACACCGCTGCCGGGGATCGCAGATGAAGAAACCTACAACATATTATCTAACTTCAGCCTTATCGCTGATTTTGCATCACAGAAAAACAATTCTACCATTTCACTTTCCGTCACAAGTGCCGGCGCAGTCCTTGGAACCATAAAGATTGACTCCATCGTAGGCAGTGACATGGTTATTCCTGAAATCACAGAATCTGACAAGGTTTACGATACAGCAGCCGATGAAGACGGAGTTGCCTTTGCCGAGGCTTTAAGCTTTGACAAAATTTTTGATAATCTCCGGCAGGCCGGCGTTCCTGAGGAACTGGTATTACAGCTTGAAGCCTCTTTGGAAGCAAGTCTTTCCCCTTCAGAAGATGGATATCTGTATGATGACGAATACCTGTATGATGATTATGAAGAAAGCTGATAGTAAAACATATTTTTAGAATTCCAGAGCCGCCTGTTTATGGGCGGCTCTGATTTTATGTGCATAGAATTTCCTGGATGATCAGATCATTGCCTGAAAGGATTTCCATGTCCTGCCCTGCACATCCCGGACATTTCATGTCATACTCCACAGCATTAAAAATTCTGCCGCAGGCCCGACATTTTACCATTCCCGGAACCACCCGGATTTCAAGCTCTGTGGTCTCCATAGAAGTTTTATAACGGGCCGCAGGCCAGCACTCTTCCAGATATCCCGGAACGATGCCTGAGAGCTGGCCTACCTCCAGGACGATCTTTTCTACCTCCCCGGCACCTTCCTCCCGGACAATATCCTCAATTGTATGCACCATGGCATTAAGAATTCCCAGCTCATGCATAGACTCAATCCTTTCTGCGGGTATTTTTCACAGTAGAGCCTACAATCTTTCCGCTTCTTTTCACTGCATTTGCGGCAATTTTTATAGGAAGCTTCTCGTAATGGTCCGGTTTGGAACGTCCTGTTCTTTTCAGATGGATCGCATCAAACTTACACTTTGTGGTACACATGCCGCAGCCTACGCACATATAAGAATCCACCTGCACAGCACCGCAACCCAGACATCTCTCCGTTTCCTTTTTCATCTGCTCTTCTGTAAATGTCATGCGGTCATCCCGGAAACTGCCCTTCTTCTCCTCTGCATGTAAAGGACGCTGCCGCGGCGTATTATCAAAACTCTGCAGATCCACAGCCACATTATTTTTATCAAATGCGTGATACTTCCTTCTGTCACGTCCAAGTGTCAAGGTCTGCCCCGGCTGCACATAACGATGGATAGAAATAGCTCCCTCCTTACCTGCTGCAATGGCATGGATTGCAAATTTCGGACCTGTACAACAGTCTCCGCCCACGAAAACATCCGGCTCCCCTGTCTGGTATGTAAGAGAGTCAGCCACAGCTGTATTTCCTCTTCCCAATTTCACCTTACTACCTTCCAGAAGATTTCCCCACCGGATTGACTGTCCTATGGAAATCAGTACAAAATCAGCCGGTACCGTTACGGTATCCTTTTCATCATACTTAGGTGCAAAATTATGCTTCTCATCAAAAACAGAAATACACCGCATAAATTCCACGCCTGTTACTCTGCCCTCTTCCGTAATGATTCTCTTCGGCCCCCATCCGTTGCAGAATTGGACCTTATCAGCCTCAGCCTCCTCAAGTTCTTCCGGGAGGGCCGGCATTTCGGCCCGGCTCTCCAGACAGTACATTTTCACATTCTCTGCGCCCTGTCTCGTGGCCGTACGGGCCACATCGACAGCTACATTGCCTCCGCCGATCACCACGGTATTCCCGGATAACCCGGGTCCATGACCAAGGTTTACTTCCCGCAGAAATTCCACGCCGGATATGACTCCCCGGGCATCTTCACCTTCCACATTCAGCCTCCTGCCGTCCTGGGCACCCACGGCAATATAAAAAGCCTCGTACCCCTGGCTGCGAAGCTGGTCAAGTGTAACGTCTTTTCCAACTTCCACACCAGTGCGGAACTCCACACCCATTTCCTTCAGGACATCAATCTCTGCATTCAGCACATCCTTCTCCAGACGGAAGGAAGGAATTCCAAGGGCTAACATGCCGCCCGGTTTTTCTTCCTTTTCAAAAACTGTTACTTTGTAATCATCAACAGCCAGGTAATAAGCACAGGAAAGACCTGCAGGACCGCCGCCGATGACAGCTATCTTATTGCCGAGATGGTATCTTTTCCTGGGAATATAGCGTATTTCCCCATCAAGCTCCTTGTCTGCAATAAACTTCTTGATCTCATCAATGGCAATAGGCTCATCGATATCTCCTCTTGTACATTCATCCTCACAGCCATGAGGGCAGATACGTCCGCATACAGCAGGGAAAGGATTTTCTTTTTTGATCAGTTCCAAAGCTTCTTTATACTTGCCTTGAGCTGCAAGCTTAATATATCCCTGGACACTGATGTGGGCAGGACAGGCAGTCTTACATGGAGCAGTTCCTTCCTCAGCTACATCCTGACGGTTTTCACGATAATCAATATTCCAGTTTTTCTTTCCCCACACATGATCTCTGGCAGTAGGTTCTTCTGGTCTGGGCAGAGGATTCTTAGCACACAGTCTCTGGCCAAGTTTTAAGGCATTTGTGGGACAATTTTCCACGCATTGGCCGCAGGCCACACAGTCCTGTGGATTTACCTCTGCCGTAAAATTAGAACGGATGGCGTCCGGGGTTCGGAACAAAGTGGCTATCCTCATAGAGAAGCAGGAACATCCGCAGCAATTACAGATAGCGGCAGATTCCCCCAGTCCGTCTGTGGCCGGCATCTCATGCATTAATCCGTTATCCTCTGCAAACTTCAGAATTTCCTTTACTTCTTCTCTGCTTACCCGGCGTCCCCGCCCGGTACGTATATAATATTCTGCGCCTGTCCCCATCTGAATACAGATTTCCTTTTCCAGATGCCCGCATCCCTCATTGAGCACTCTTCTTGACTGCCGGCAGGAACAGTCTGACACACTGAAAGTATCATATTTATTGAGATAATACGAAAGCCTTTCCCACGGCTGTACCCCCGGGATATCCTTAAGCGCTGATTCCACAGGAGTCACCCGCATCATGGCCATACCTTCAGGGAATAAAGCCGCCATTGGTGCCAGACGTTTTCTTGTATACTCTTCAAAGGCTTTGCCTATTTCCGGGTGGGCTGCAAGCTGTTCTCTGTTGTTTACCATCATCTCCAGCATACCGGGGGCAAAAATATTCACAAAATATCTGTCTTTCTTATCTTTTTTATCTGTCCAGACCTTAACCACGCCTGTGTAGGCAAGCCTGTCCAGTAGACGCTTTGTTTCCTCCCTGCTTTTGCCGCATTTTTCCACAATATACTCAAAGGTGCGGGGCTTACGAAGGCCCATTACCAAAGCCACATCTGCCATATCGTCTGACACTACTGCATTGAGGGCATAGTATTCCGGTGCCTTCTCGTCAATTTTATTCATGGCTCCCGCCACACCGCCTGTCATCTTTGCCAATTTTACAATCTTAGGCCTTAATTTTGCCATAAAACACCCCATCCTTTCTCAGTCCTTCTGCCACTGTGCCACTTCCCTGCGAAGCCAGTCCGCCCACTCTTCCACGCCTTCCCCTGTTTTGGCACTGATTGCAAACACCAATGCCCGGGGATTTCTCTTGTTTATATATTCTTTGCATTTTTCCAGGTCAAAATCAAAATAAGGAAGGACATCCACCTTGTTTATCAGCACCACATCGCATACAGAGAACATCAGCGGATATTTCAGCGGTTTGTCATCCCCCTCCGGCACTGACAGGATCATCACATTTTTCACGGCTCCTGTGTCAAATTCTGCAGGACAGACAAGATTGCCTACATTCTCCAGAACAGCCAGATCTATATTTTCTGTTCCCATTGCCTCAAGCCCCTGTCTTGTCATGTCCGCATCCAGATGGCACATACCTCCTGTGTGAAGCTGTATAACCTTTACCCCTGTTTTTTCTATGGATCTGGCGTCTACATCAGAATCAATGTCTGCTTCCATCACCCCGATCTTTAATTCATTTGAAAGTGCCTCAATCGTCCGCGTCAAGGTTGTAGTCTTCCCGGCCCCGGGCGATGACATTAAGTTCAGCAGAAATACCTTCTCTTTTTTCAGTCTCTGCCGAAGTTCTCCAGCCTGTCTGTCATTGTTGTCAAATATACTTCTCTTTACTTCAATGGTACGGAATGTATCCACTGTTTATACCCTCCTTTCCCTGATGATATATATCTTTATCTTACATGGTTTCTGAACGCTTTGCTATAGACAAAACCGGCTTTTTGTCGCAACTTCCGGAATATTTCCCATGGAGGATTGAAAAGGGAGCAGACGGCTCTTTCCCGTCTGCTCCCTTTTTCATCCTTTAAAACTGTCTGTGAGTCTGTATTCCCATAATCTCCCGTGTCTCTGCGGGAGTGGCTGTGTCCAGCCCCATCTTACGGATAAGGTCAGACAGGTATGCCACCTCCTGATAATTATACGCGGCTTCACGGCCCTCTCCCAGATAACGGCTGTCCTCGAATCCGATCCTGACAATAGATGCCCCTGCCGCTATGGCTGCAGCCAGAAACGTCCAATTGTCCCTGCCAAAGTGAGTGACACCCCACATGGCATCCGGCGGAACGAAGGAACGAAAAGCCATCAAGGCTTCTACAGAAGGCTGCATGCCCCCCTTATGCCCGAACACCAGATTATAGATAACAGGCGTTCTCATGGGAATTTCTTTTTTTACCAATTCCACATTATGGATCATACCAATATCAAACACTTCTGTCTCCGGGATAATGCCTTTTTCGTAACATGCCCGGGCACAATAACGGATATCTTCAAAAGAATTCCTGTACACAGCCTCCCCCAGATTCGTGGAACCGCCGTTTAAGGATGCACTTTCTGTTCTGCCATACTCCAGCGGATTACACCGCTGTACAATATCCATCTCTGAAATCCCCCCTGTGGAAGCCTGGACCACCACGTCTGTTTTCTCCAGGATTTTGTCAAAGGCTTCTGTGAGATTAGTGATATGTGGGGTTAACTTCCCTTCTCTTGTCTTACAGTGAAGATGGCACATGGACGCGCCGTACTCCACGCATTTTCCCACATCATCCGCCAGCACTTCAGGAATCAGCGGGTCCGGGCCTGCTATCGGCGCCACGGATATAATTACTTTTCTCATAAAATCCCCCTGTCAAATGTATCTGTAAGCAATTGTCATTTTTCCTTCCAATATACATAGTGGTCCAGCACCGCTTTCTCTATCTGGTCAAAC
The DNA here is from genome assembly GCA_030524175.1 of Eubacteriales bacterium. Taxonomy (GTDB): domain Bacteria; phylum Bacillota; class Clostridia; order Lachnospirales; family Lachnospiraceae; genus Blautia_A. Next base: position 102,980 of record JAUNHC010000002.1, on the reverse strand, counting down.
TGCTTTTCTTCGATGACGCGGATAAGTTGATTATGAAGACTGATAAAATTATCAGCCTCTTTCAAATTCACAATTTTCTCCACTGTCTTTTTTCTGGAAGGAATGGTAATCCTTGTAATATAATCTGTGATATTCACCAGCTGGATATTCCCGGCAGCCTCCGCTATCACACTGTGGAACTCCTCATCATAAGCCATGATCTCATCCACTGAAAAGCTGTCCCTGGCAAATGCAGCTTCCATCTTTCCCACAATGCCTTTCAGCCTATTAATCTCAGCTTCCGTGTCCTCCTGCCTGAGAACCACATATAAAGTTCCGATATCCATCACTGTGCGGAGCTTGATAAAATCCTGCCAGGTATCCTTCTGCAGGATAATTCCGTAAAGCATAGGATCCAGCATCTTCTGATTGTAGGTATCGCATACAAAAGTACCGTCAGCCCTTTTAATGTGAAGTACACCGTAAGCCTCCAGTATCTTCACAGCCTCCCGGATAGAATTACGGGCAACTCCTAAATCCCTGGAAAGCTCCATCTCTGTAGGAAGCTTATCTCCAGGCTTAAGCTCACCTCTGACAATGGATGAAATTATTACATCAATCACAGTATCCACCACAGATCTGCTCTGCAGGGTTGTATTCAGCAACGTTTTTTTCTCTTCCATAACCTTATCACTCTTTACTCCTATCTTTGCCTGGCGGTACGTTTTGTGCTCTTATATGCCCCGGCCCAGCCTCACCTTGCTCTGGTCAGGAAGCTTATGTAATACCTCCAGGATTTCATCTTCCCGGCCCTCCATCTGTCTTCTTGGGATCAGCAAGGCATGAGAACCGTCAACATACAGCATCAAAGCCTTCTTTCCCCATACGATCAGAGGCAATGCCTCATAGGCCAGTCTGCGGCATGTGCCGTTCTGGCTGACCACCACCTTGTCCTCCTGGATTTCATATTCGATCTCCCCTTGCTGTTTCTCCATCCTTCCGGCACGGAAATATAAAAATACAGGTGTGACCACAGGATTTAAAAGTCCTGTCAGAATAAGAAGACATGTTAAAATACTCTCAACCTCACCGGCTGTATACCAGGCAGCTGCAATGAACAGCAGACTGATGCCAAGGCGTACTGCTCCGGCCATACCGCTAAAACTATGATACATGATATAGTTATAAATTTCCAGTACATTCGGTTTACATTTCAGTTTTACTTTTGTCTGCATTTCTCTGCGCCGCCTCTCTTAATTAATCAGATCACACTCCGTAAAGCATATTGGGAAGCCAGGTACTAAGCTGGGGAACAAGTGTCACCAGCAGTAATACGAGGATCAGCGGCACATAATAGGGCATCATGGCTTTCACCATCTTGGAAAATGAAACTCCGGTGATGGCCTGTCCTAAAAACAGTGCGCTGCCAAAAGGAGGTGTGAATATTCCGATTACCACATTCAGGCAGATGACAACGCCGAAATGTACAGGACTTACCCCTAATGAGATCAAAGCCGGAAGAAGAATAGGCGTAAAAATCATTATGGCAATATTGGAATCCATAAACATACCGATGATCAAAAATGCCACATTGATCACCAGAAGAAGGAGTACCGAATTATCCGTTATGCTTAAAACACTGTTCTGTACCAGCGCCGGAATGCCGGATCGGCTGATAACCTGGGCAAACAGACTGGCCGCACCGCAGATAAACATCATGGAAGCTATATTTCCCACACTTTCCTTTGCTGTATTTACCAATGCCTTTATGGAAACTCCTTTATAGAAAAGTCCCCCCACGATCACCGCACATACAGCCGCCAGGCTGGCCAGCTCAGAAGGTGCAAAGGAACCGCTGTACATCCCGCCCAAAAGAATAAGAGGCACACAGAAAGCCGGGATTCCTTTTAAAAATACTTTTAGAAGCTGTTTAAATCCACCCTTCTCATGGTAGGTAGGCCAATTATATTTTCTCGCACGTACACCTACAATAGCCATCATGGAAACAGTGAGTATAAGCGCCGGGATCACACCTGCCATCAGCATGGTAATTCCTGACTGCTCCGCGTACAAGGAATAAAGCATGAGAGGTACACTTGGAGGAAAGATAGGTCCTATTGCAGAGGATGCCAGAGTGATACCTGTAGCATCTTCCAGAGAATATCCTGCATTGGTCATTGCCTTTATCTCAATTTTCCCAAGGCCGCCTACATCAGCCAGCGCCGCACCTGACATTCCTGCAAAAACAAGACTTGCCACTACGTTTACCTGTGCCAGCCCGCCCTTCATCCTGCCCACCGGAGTCACAAGGATGGAATGAAAAAGGGAGTCTGTCAGGTTCACGTTATTCATAAGTGTACCGGCAAAAATAAACATAGGAATAGCCACCATGGTAATAGAGTTCATAGATGATCCCATCTTCTGGATCATGACGCTCACATTAAGACCAACGGAAAGGAAATAAATTCCGGCTGTGGCATACATTACATAGGCTACCGGCAATCCTGTTGCCAGCAGTATCAAAAATAAAACAATAACTGTCACACCATTCATAATTCATTCTCTCCTTTCTGCTGTATCTGATCCTTCTTGTCCTTTTTTACCAAAAGGTCAAGAATCTCCGTGAGCATTTCCACAAGAGACAGGGCAATCCCTATGCCGATGGAACCATAGTAAAGCCAGTTTGGAAATTTGGATGCTGCCATAACAACCTTACCAAGTTTACTCATATACTCCTTAAATCCAATTGCCATTAATATAAGAACAAAAAGAATGATCAAAAAATGAAGTACACTAAATATTTTCTGTACAGATGCCGGCATCATATCATAGAGTGCCGTCACCTTCAGGTTTGTATTATGGTGGAGATTTACCGGCATTCCTATAAAGAGGAGCACAATGACAAAGAAGCAGGCCACCTCATATCCCCACACAATGCTTATGTGAAGCACTTCTCTTGCCATGACCGTGACAAACACCATGAGCACGGAACAATAAACACAAATTGACTGAATCGGGAAAATAATTTTTTCTATTTTATCCATTATGGGACGCAGAAAGTTCTTTTCCATAGCCTTACCTTCTGCCGGAGACTGCATGCCCCGGCTTCTCCTTTCCCTGTTTTATCTGATTTAAAGTACAAAACCTTTGCCCGTTTCCGATTGTTCCAAAGGTCAAGGCAAAGGTTTCGTTCACTTCAGTCTAATCAAGATTAAATCCTGATATCTATAATATCTTTAGTAACCCAGATACTCATCAAGGCGGTCAAAGTATTCCTGATATTTTGCATATTTCTCACTCTTAAGCTCATCTGTTCTTGCCTTGAATGCATCAATATCAAGCCCATCCTCTTCTGTGATAATTGTCATGCCGTTATCCTCACAGGTCTGACGGTACTCTTCCTGATTTTCCATCTGGGATGTGTAGGTCCAGTCTGCCATTGCCTTCTGGGCGTCCTTCAGAACCTGTTTGTCATCATCAGAAAGACTGTCCCAGAGAGATGTGTTGATCACACCTACTGCAGAGTCATAAATATGATTTGTCTCCATCACGTACTTCTGGCAGTCCCAAAGCTGATAAGAAACCAGTGTGGAATAAGGATTCTCCTGTCCTTCCACCGTACCTGTGGAAAGAGCGGTAGGAGTTTCTGTCCAGTCAATGGGTACGGGAGTTCCGCCCAGGCCTTCTACAGCCAGAGTATAAACATCGTTGGTGATGGAACGCACCTTATGTCCCTTTAAATCTTCCGGTGTTTTCACTTCAAAATTACAGGTGAGCTGACGTGCTTCATAGGAGGCAGTTGTGCCAAAGCAGGTCAGTCCGCTGGCATCCTGGAATGCATCCAGAATCTCGCTGAGCACCGGGTTATTGTCCACATCCATAAGTTTTTTGTTGTCCTCACCGTTCTTTACAAGATAAGGGATAGAGAAAATTTCCATATCCTGATAAAGGCTGGACAACTGTGCAAAGCTCGAGTGCGTGATATCAATGGTTCCCATAACCACACCTTCCACCGCTTCCTGGATACCCCCAAGCTCCCCGTTGTAATAAGGCTCGATCTGGATGGTGTCACTGTTTTCATTCACATAGTCTACAAACACCTGTGTGGCCTGTCCGTTAGTTGATTCCTTGCTGTTGTGCTGTGCAAGAGTTAAAACCTTTGCATCCTCCGCCATGACTGTTACGGCAGTCCCTCCAAGCATTGATACCGCCATTCCTGCTGCTAAACATACTGATAATACCTTCTTCATTTTCTTCTCTCCTTTGTGTTATTTATTGTTTTTAGCTTACGCTCTATCACAATGGCCGTCTGTATTCTCAGGCCGGCCTGATTGCTCATACAGGTCAGCCCCTGTCACTTCCCCCAGTACACAGGCATCCATACGATCATTTCTCCATAGCCTCTGTTATCCCAGGCAAAGTATGGGATCAGACGTACAGGCACTCTCCTGAAGCCGTCATAGTCAAGCGTCTGGTAAAGAGCATTTGGATCATAATCTTCTTTTCTCACAGGCACCACTGCTTCGGTCTCTAAAGCCAGAAGGTTTTTCCCTTCAATATCAAAAGGAATCTCTTTAAATTGTGCATTTGCAGGCAGCATAAGATTTCCCAGTGAATCAACCTCTGCATCAGGTGTCTCTGCACAAAACAGTACAGGCCCCCTTTCCACTGCAACCTGGTTGATATTTTCCTCAACATAGGAATGGGCTGTTGTGAACCGTACCGGCATATCAAGGGTAAGCTGAACCTCATCCTTCAACAGGTCGTCAACCAGTACATCATAATAAGTTCCTGACTGGCCTTTCCCCAGGGCAGCAATCTCCACTCCGTTTTTCTTAATGCTTCCTGACACAGCCCACTGTGGAATTCTCAGCTTCAGTGTAAAGGTGCCGGGATTTTTTATTTCTTTGAACGAAAAGGAAATGGTACCGTCCCATGGATAATCCGTTTTCTGCTCTATGGTAAATTCAGCCCCGTTATCCAACAGGATATGAGCTGTGTTGGCACCGTACATTCCCGTATAAATGCAGTCCTTTCCTTTCATATAGATGTACTCACTTGACTCAGCGATAAACCTGGCCATATTAGGAGGACAGCAGAAGCAGGTAAGGCTTTCTCTGCGTTCCAAAGGCCACATCAGTTCGTAATCCAGCTTTTTCACCCTGCGCAGGGAATTCTGGTAAAAATATTTTTTCCCGGATAAGCTGACGGAAGCAATAGTGAGATTCAGCATTGAACGCTCAATGATATCGAAATATTTCACCTGAGGATTAATGGCAAACATACGGTAATTCCACATGATATTTCCAAGGGTCGCACAAGTTTCATTATAGGCAGTGATATTTGGAAGCTGGTATTCATATCCAAAGGCCTGATGTACGTTATAGACAGTAACTCCGTTTAAATGATTAAACAGCCCATAAGGTGAAGTGCCTGTATAAAGTGCACCGCAGCCCCCGTTAATGTACAGCTTCTTGTCAACACAATTCTCCCACACAGCATCCAAAACTGTTTTCAGTGATTCATCTCCATTTTCTGCGTACACATCTGCCACGCCTGCGTAGAGATAAGTGGAACGGACCCCGTGGCCTACAATTTTTCTGTGTTCCCGCAGGGGAAGACTATCCTGGTTATCATCAGTACCGTCAGGAACTAAGTCTCTTACTTCAAGCGCCATTTCTGCAAGCCTCAGATACCGGGTATCTCCGGTTGTCCTGTAAAGCTCCACGATTCCCATATAATGAGAGGGACACACCTCCGTCTGTGCCACGCCTTCTTTTATATATTTTTCATACAGTGTCTCTAAATAACCGGCAGCTTTCAATGCAACCTTCAGGAAATTATCTTTTCCTGTAATCCTTTTATACACACAGGCTGCTGTGAACAGATGTCCGAAATTGTACACTTCAAAATCATTGATATCTCCTAATCTGGAATTTCCGCCCTGTTTGTCTGAGATGATCTGTTTCGTGGAAATATATCCGTCCTCCTGCTGTACACTTGCGATCAGCTCTATATACGCATCCAGATCCTCCTCCAGTTTCTTGTCCCCTTTTTTCGCCGTAACATACATGGCGGCCTCCATCCATTTGTAGAAATCACCGTCCCCAAAAGGAGTTCCTTCATGGGTTCCTTCGTGAAGACCTGCCGCCACTCTGAAGTTTTCCACCACATGGAAAATAGGGGAATCGTCCTCAAACATCCCACGGATGTGAGGTACTGTCACTTCAGCACAGGTATCAAATCTTTCTTTCCAGAAGCCAGCATCCCAGTCTATATCCCGGACAGGAATAGGTGTTACTTTTGCATATGTACTTTTTTTCGTATCGATCAGCATATTTTAACTCCTTTCTCAACAAGAGCTTTTTTCAATGCCGCCGCACCAAACCGCGGGCTTGACAACACTTCTTTGTGACAAAGATCAGCAATATATAACTCGCAATATGCCATGGACCCCTGGGCAAACAGAATCAGATCTGCCTTCTCCGCTGCCGTCTCTGCATATTCTGCCATTTTTCGTTTAAAGCTTTCCTGGTCAAGGCCAAAGGCGCCGTCCACCAGAACGTCAATGGTTTCCACCTTTTTTCCCATCTCACGGGCAACCCGGTGAATAGTATTTTTCGTGGGTTCCAATGTGGTGCGAAGCGTAGCCATCACTGCGATCCGTTTCCCATGGCGCACTGCCTCCCGGCACATTTCCTCATCAATACGTACAATGGGTACCCCTAAATACCTGGCTGTATCCTGGGCCGCATCAGCCACCTCTCCCACAGAGGAGCAAATATTCAATATTGCGTCCACTCCCTCAAGCACCAGATCCATATACATCTTCACCAGTCTTGCTCCCGGGATTGATGATACATACCCAAGCTCCCGGACTTCCTCCAAAATCCCGGGGTCCTCACGGCTTATAATCTCCACATCACTGCCAAGCTGCTTTTTCACTTCACTTTCTACCAGTTGGATTAATTCCGGTGTTGTACTGGTATATGCCAAACCTACCCTCATGTTTCTAACCACTCCTTTTTATTTTCTGTTCAGGATTTGCCCAAAAGAACGGCTGCTGCCTGATAAAGACTGTCATCCTTCCCCACATTTCCCGGAAATATCACATAAGGAATATCCGGGAATTTACTTTTACTGTCTGTCTTCCAAACAGGTATTCCAGGCTGGATCTGTCCAAGAACCCTCGCTTTTTTAACCTTAAGCGCTTTTACGCCTATGTCGCTGGAGGTAATGCCTCCTTTTGCCAGCACAAATGCCGGCTTAACCTTAAGATTCCCTACCACAGACTGCACTGCCTGGGATATTTTCACAGAACGCAGGAGTGCTTCTTCCTTAGAATCATTCTCTACAGTGAGAAGTGTCCGTCTTGTATATACTGCCACAGTCTCCCCCAGCTGAATAAACTTTTCAATCTCTCCCACAATTCGGGCTGCCTCTTCGGCAAGGGCCTGTCCCTCCAGAACTAAATCTGAATTCATTTCCAGGAATCTGATCTCCTCTATTTTCCTCAAATCCTCCAGCTGCCGTGTTGTCTTCTCTGTGTGGGAGCCTATGATGATCACTCCGCCCCGGCCTGACTGTTCCGTGATCATCTCATCCCTGGTGAGAAGGGGCCGGTCACTGATATCCGCCACAGCCTTTACAAAGGCTGCTGCCGTGCGGAACAGAAAGTGCCTTCCTCTGCTTATTGCCCGGTAAAGAGCCACGGCAAATATCTCAACATCCGTGTTGTCTATGGCATTGACCACTATTTTCCTGAATCCCCGGGCTTCCGTCAACTGATTTTCAATCTTCTCAAAATTCATGGCACGGATATCTTCCAGAGAAATACTGATCACCTCTTCTGCCCTGTAATTACCTCTGCTCTTCTCCTCCACATAATCCGGCAGGCTGGAGCAGTGGTATCCGAAGGTCTTATCTCTGGCAAACTCAGTTTCGGCAGCGGGGATTAAATCGTCCCCGTATTTTACATAATGGATATCCCCCACAGTATAACGGCCTCCCTCTGCAAAAAAGGGACACAATATTTCACCGTCAAAATTCCAGGCATGATATCTCTCAATGGTTTCTCTCAACACCTCTGTCTCAAGAGGATAATGTCCTCTCAAAGTGGAATCACTCCTGCTGATGAGAAGATATGGCCGTCCGTCAGCCACAGTCTCAAGGTTCTCTCCTATCTCTCCATGAACCTCTCTTGTTTGCTCTTTCGTAAAGCTTCTGGAATTGGTGAGAATAAAAAACAATTTCTCCTTCTCTGAAAATCCCTGCCTGATACTATCCTCCGACCAGTCTGTATATACAGATATATCATGAACTGTCTGTACTCCTGTAGGGTCATCATCCAATGCGATGATTTTACAGGGACTTTTCCTTACCTCCCGGGAAAGCAGCTCATGGACCAGACTTGCATCTGCTTTGGGATAAGTATCTAAAATACTTGCCTTTAACATGTCTTCGCCTCCGGCGTTCATAATCATATGTTCAACATCCAACATCCTATGTTTCAATGTCTAGATTTTACAACATCTTAATGGAAAACGCAATAAATTTATGCATTATTTATAAAAATCATTGAATTATACAAATATATTCCATCAAATTTATTAATATTTAACATATATTGAGCCAGTTTTTTGATATTCAAATCTTTACTCTGTGCTTTTCAAAAAAACAAAGCAGACAAGTCCACTACAACTCCCTGAATCCCTCACTCATGAGGGACTTGTCCACTCTGTGCGCCAATGTGCAGCTGCGAAGCAGCCTTCCTCTGCACATTGTGAGCATCTCCCGGAGGGTTTTTATATACTAGGAAAGTCATAACCTTCTGGTCAGAACAAAATGGAGTGCTTTACTAGTATATAAAAAGGGCAGCCCTGCCAACTCCTCAGGACTGCCCCTTGCATCTTCTTTTTATTTTCAATGAAAATCATATTTTAAATTTTTAAATATACCAGGTTAAATCAGATGATACCTTTCCAACAGCTCTTCCACAATGGTGCCTGATACCTTTTTCAGGGCCTTTTTGCCCACCAATTCAGCGATGAACGGAAGTTTGATATCAGAAAGTTTCTTTCCGTCCATCATCTTGGAGGTGGAATCTAACAGTACACGGACATCGTAGCAGGAATTAAACACCTCAGGAACTCCTCTGTCAATATCCAGGAGTGTATACACAGCCTCCATGGCCGTTCTCACAGAATATTCTGTTGTAAATACAGTATCCCGCACCGTATCGGCAAACTGACCGATAAAAGCAAAGTTGGTACAGCCTTCCGGCACTACCTTCGGGCGGTCTCCTGCTGTCCTTGGCATGAAAAATGCAGTGATATACGGCATCATACATGGAATGGTACGTGCGGAGTTCTTGGCCATATCAGGAATTTCTTCTTCCGGAACCCCCATATGGTACAGCCACTCTTCACAGATTTCCATACCTGTACATTCTCTCATCGGCTTTTTCACAAAGTTTCCCGGAACATCGGTATACAGGCCGTAAATCCAGCCTACCAGCTGATCCTTGGGCTGCTCTTTAAAATGAGGCTGACGGTTAAAGGTATAACTCATGAGCCAATTGGAATCCTTCACTGTGATGATACCGCCTGTCACTACCTTGCCGGAAAATGGGTCACGTTTGCACATTTTCTGTACATACGGCGGAATCCTGTCATCCAGGGTGGTGACTGTTGCTGATTCCCAGTTTGTGGCTTTTATGTTTGAACAGAATTTCTCAGGACGGCCGAAAGATGGATCCTGAGCTGCAATGTTTTTCCACAGTTCCCAGCAGCCCCCTTCTCCAGGTTCTGTCTTCATCTCCGGGACATGATCATTATCCCCCAGTGTGGAATTTTCCGTACAGCTTCCGTTGGTGACGAAAACAAGATCATCCTCAACCAGGTCTATCGTTTCCTTCTTGCCCTCATGAATGCACACGATCTGAGCCGCTGTTTTCTTATTTCCCCGTTTCTCAAAGATTACATTGGTGACCCGGGTGTCATACTGGAACTGCACATTATGGGCTTCCAGATATTTAACCATAGGAAGGATCAAAGATTCATACTGATTATATTTCGTAAACTTAAGAGCTGAGAAATCCGGGAGTCCACCGATATGGTGGATAAATCTCTGGATGTACAGCTTCATCTCCAGGGCACTGTGCCATTTTTCAAAAGCAAACATGGTCTGCCAGTAAAGCCAGAAGTTGGAAGAGTAGAATTCCTCGTCAAAAACATCATCCAGTGTTTTATCATACAAATCCTCATCTTTTGTCATGAACAGCTTGACGATCTCCATGGAAGCCTTGTCAGATAAAGCAAACTTACCGTCTGTATGGGCATCCTCACCGCGGTTTACAGATGCACGCATGAGAGAATAGTTGGGATCCCGTTTATTCAGCCAGTAATATTCATCCAGAACAGAAACGCCTTCTGTCTCTATGGATGGTATGGAACGGAATAAATCCCACAGACATTCAAAATGGTTTTCCATCTCACGTCCGCCCCGGATAATGAATCCTTTTGCCGGGTCATTGATTCCGTCACAGGCACCGCCCGGAAGTTTCAGTTCCTCTAATATATGAATGTGCTCTCCCTTCATCTGTCCGTCACGGACAAGGAAACATGCGGCTGCCAGGGATGCCAGACCACTGCCCACCAGATATGCTGATTTTTTATCCACATCCTTTGGTTTTAAAGGACGTGCAAATGCTTCATAATTTCCATTAGAATAATACATAACAGATACCTCCTGATTTTATTTGTCTATGTGATGCCGGCGTTTTGTTTTATGGTCTTATCATATTCTTTGTCTGAAAGGTTTTCCATAGACAAAAAAACAGCCGTGTCAAAAAACATGACATAGCTGCTTCATTGTAAATTTTTTTGACAAACAGGCCAATCTGTCTAAAACACTGTCCCTATCTAAAATGGACTGTGACTGCTGAACTTTTCCAACGCTTTGCTGAAATCTCCTTCGATCAAAACGCCGACCCGCCTTACAATGGCCTCCGGCTCTTCCTTCATCCCGGTGCGCACCCAATCCAGCAAGGTGCCTACAAAGGCATATTTATAAAAATCCGCAATAAATTCTTTATCCTCCTCCCGCACCGACATCCCCCCGGCCTTCTCATTCACCACATTTAGGAGAAGCTCAAAGGTCTCCCGGTACAGATAGTACACAAGATGCTCCCTGCAGGCAGAATGGTACACGCTTGTGACAAACTCCTTGTTTTCCTTCACATAACCGAACACTCGCAGAAAACCGTTCTGCCAGGTCTCATAGGTTTTATTCCCTTCAATCGCCTTGGTGCTCTCGCTTTTAAATATCCATTCCACCAGATCATAAATATCCTGGAAATGGTAGTAAAAGGTCTGTCTGTTTACCTCGCAGTCCTCTGTGATATCTACAATTGTTATTTTCTCAACAGGCTTATTCCTGGCCAGCTTCTTAAGCGAAGCCGCTAAGGCTTTCTTCGTGGTCTGTGACATTTTCTGCTCCTTTCACCTTGAGCTGAAATCTTATGCTTTCGTCCTTAGAGCGTGTCGGAATGAATTTCAGACACGCTATAGTATAAGGCCTCCCACTTTCGATCCGTGAAGGCCTTCCGGTAATCCGTTTTATTATACCACACAAATTTTCCTGTCTTCAACCGGAAATTAGAGCAGAAACTGACTTAGCTGCATTTAAGCCGGATTAATTTTACTATTTTTATCCAAATTCTTGACAAACATATTTTTCCATGGTATTATAACTGTATCAAAACAAGTAACAGTTTGTATGATCATATATTACAAAAAGGAAGGTGAATATAATGACATTATTAAAAGATAAAGTTGCTTTTATCACAGGCGCTACCAGAGGTATCGGATATTCTGTTGCAGAGAAATTCCTTGAAAACGGGGCAAAAGTCATCGTATGTGGTTCCAGAGAAGAAAGTGCCGCAAAAGCAGCCGCACGATTAAAAGAAAAGTTTCCTGATTCCTATATAGAAGGGCTTGCACCTGATTTAAGTAATCCTGCATCCATCCAGGAAGCCATCACATATGTAAAGGAAACCCTTGGACGTCTTGATATCCTGGTAAACAACGCCGGTATCTCCGCAAGCCATACTTTATACGATTACAAACCAGAGGAATTTGAAAAAATCATGAACCTTAATGTAAACGCTGTTTTCTTCTGTTCCCAGGCGGCGGCAAAGGTCATGAGGGACCAGGGCGGCGGTGTGATCTTGAGTACCAGTTCCATGGTAAGCATTTACGGACAGGCACTTGGCGCAGGTTATCCCACCTCTAAGTTTGCGGTGAACGGACTAACCAAATCCCTTGCCCGGGAACTGGGCAAAGACAATATCCGGGTCAATGCAGTGGCTCCCGGTATTATCAATACAGATATGATGCGTGCAGTTCCTAAGGATGTCATCCAGCCACTGATCAACCAGATTCCGCTGAAACGGATCGGTGAACCTGAGGATATTGCAAATGCATTTCTCTTTCTTGCAAGTGACCTGGCCTCCTATATCACAGGTGTTATTTTATCTGTGGACGGTTCTGCCATGAGCTAAACAATAAGTTTCTTTTAAATAAATTTTGTCATGCTAAACCAGGCAGGTTTTCCCACGGGGAAACCTGCCTGATCCCCTTTCTGCCTCTTTTTCATGCTGAAAAAGCTTTGAAAAATCCATTGGGAAATCCACTCTAATTTCAGTTGAATCCTGTCTGAAAATCTGATATAGTTGGTAGCGGTGTTTATACAGCAATTTTTTTGTCATAATACAAATATTTTTTATAGAGGGGAAAAAGAAAATGAAAACTGCTGCTGACCTTGGGAAGGACTCTATTACTTCTCTTGTTTTCCGGCTGGCAATCCCGGCCATGATCGCCCAATTTGTCAATGTGCTCTACAGCATTATTGACCGTATGTATATCGGACATATCCCCGGAACCGGGGCACTGGCTCTGGCCGGTGTGGGAGTTTGCGGCCCCATTGTCACTCTGCTGTCTTCCTTCGGTACTTTAGTGGGACTTGGGGGTTCTATTCTCGTGGGTATCCGCCTTGGAGAAAAGAATTTCAAGAGGGCACAGCAGATCCTGTCAAATTCCTTCCTGCTGTTATGCGGCTTTTCCCTGCTGCTCACAGTTGTTTTCTTGGTGTCAAAGGCCCATCTGCTTATGTGGTTCGGAGCAAGTGAAACTACCTTTTCCTATGCTGATACTTATATGACCATCTACACAGCAGGGACTTTCTTCGCCCTCATGGCTGCCGGACTGAATTATTTTATCAATTGCCAGGGCTTTCCCTTTGCAGGGATGGCTACTGTTTTGATCGGTGCTGTCTCAAATATACTGCTGGACCCGCTTTTTATCTTCGTTTTACATATGGGGGTAGCCGGGGCTGCCGTGGCCACGGTGATTTCCCAGCTTGCTTCCTGTACCTTTGCCCTGTGGTTTCTGTTCGGCAAAAAGGTGCCTGTGCGGATCACTTTCGGCCAATATGATGTAAAGGTTATGGGGCGTATCCTGTTCCTCGGCCTTTCTCCCTTCCTGATCCTGGCCACAGACAGTATCCTGCTCATTGTAATGAATACAGTACTCCAGAAATACGGCGGACCTTCCCAGGGCGATATGCTCATCACCTGTGCAACTATTGTCCAGAGTTACATGCTCATGATAACCTCCCCTATGATCGGCATCAGCGGGGGGACCCAGGCAATCATCAGCTACAACTACGGGGCAAAACAGACCCAGCGGGTAAAAGCTGCCGAGAGGACTATCCTGAAACTTATGCTTGCCTTTACAGTGCTTATGTTTCTGGTTTCCAGATTTGCTCCTCAGTTTTTTGTAGGTCTGTTTACCTCTGCCAAGGAATACCAGGAGTTCTCAGTATGGGGAATCAAAGTCTTCACCATGATGATCATTCCTTTAAGCTTTCAGTATGTCTTCGTGGACGGCCTCACTGCCCTGGAAAGGACAAAAACAGCATTGTCTCTTTCTGTTTTGCGAAAATCCATGTATGTGGCAGGTACAATCCTGCTCCCTCTGTTTTTTTCTGCAAAAGCCGCCTTCTACGCAGAACCGCTGGCAGATATCATAAGTGCTGTCATCTCCAGCATCATCTTTATTCTGATCATAGACAAACACCTGGAAAAACGGGAACAAATGGTTGTGTCCTGACGCCCCCGCAAGCTTCCTTTTGTGTCAGCATATCAAAAAGGATGCCGCAGCTTCTATTCTCTGCCGGCATCCTTTTACAATCCTTAAAGTACCTTACTACAAGCCATATTCTATTCTGCAAGTGAAGCAATCCATTTTGCCGCATTATCTGTATTCTTAGAATTAACCAATACAGCCACACAAGCAGGTTCGTAAGACAGATCAAATTTCTCTGTGAGAGGACTTCCTGTCAGGCTCACATGTCCCTGGTCAATATTGTCCCCAAAGGACTGATACACCTCATCTCCCAACAGTTCCTTTAAATCGGCGAAATAACCTTCAGCATTCAGCGCATTATAAAGAGTTTCCGGCATGACCATCACATCCATGGTCCGGGCCTGCATCTGGGTCACAAAAGCCATCTGGGTGTAATAATCAAAAGAATCCCCCTCCGCACTGGTAAGAAGATTACACACTACCTCCGCCACATCATTCTTTCCCTCTGCTCCAATAGTCTCCTTCACTTCCAAGGACAAAGCCTCTGCGTCTATATTACCTGCATTTACCACAGAGACAGATAGCACTGTCTCTTTCTGAGCATTCTGGTAGAGATCCACTGCCAGAAAAATCAATGCAATAAACCCGATTATCCCAAAGATCACAGGCTTATAATACATCCAGATATATTCCAGCTTCTTACCCAGCCCCATACCTTTAAGCTTCTCTTTCTCCAAAAGCCGCTTTTCCTTCTTTGTCAGGTCAGACTCATGCTTTTCTTTAAGATCAGCGTATTCCCCGGAGGGAACTGATTTCCCATTCTGCTTTTTCTCCCCGTTATCCTTCGTTCCCTTATTCTGGTTGTCTTTACTCATGTCCACTCCTATTTTTAATCCTCTCATATCCTTCGTCACAGGACGTATTTCTCTGGACTCCTGCTGTTCCTCACTATTTCAGGAATCCGCTGATGATCTGCTCTTCCGCTTCAGCTTCTGTAAGGCCGAGAGTCATAAGCTTTATGATCTGCTCACCGGCAATTTTCCCTATAGCAGCCTCATGGATCAAGGCTGCGTCCACATGGTTTGCAGAAAGCTCCGGAACAGCACTGATCTTTGCATTATCCATAATGATGGCATCACATTCTGTATGTCCGCTGCACCTGTTGTTGCCGCAGATATTGGAATCAAAAAGCTGATAGGAATCATCCCTTGCCACAGAACGGGAAACCACATTTGCAGAACAGTCCTCTCCGTCCATCTGTACATCAAAATGACTCTCTGCACGCTGTTTCCCATGGGTCATAAGGCGCTCCATCACCACCAGCTTCGCCCCGGATTTCAGATAAGCCTTATTGCCCCTGTTAGTAGAATCCACACCGCGGATCTGGACGGTATCCATCTCCATGAAACTATCCTCATCAAGATAAATCTCTGTCATAGGATTCATAATACGCTCGCCCTTGCCGTCACCGGTTCCATAATGCTTCTCCACATATTTCACATGTGCATTCTTACTGAGATAAAAACGATGGATACCGTCATGACGGCTGGAGGCATCCCCTCCGTTGTGGATCCCGCAGCCGGCTATGATGGTAACATCTGCATCTTCACCCACATAAAAATCATTATATACCACTTCCTCAAGACCTGACTGGCTGAGAACAACAGGAATATGGACACTCTCTTTTTTCGTGCCGGGTTTGATATGAATGTCAATTCCGCTCTTATCTTCCTTGGAAACGATTTCTATATTGCTGGTGCTGTTCCTCTCCACACTTTTCCCGTCAGCCCGGATATTATATGCTCCTACCGGGATTTCATGCAGCCCGGCAACTGCCTCCAGTAACTCTTTCTGTATTGCGTCCATGTCCATCCTCCTTATCTTCCCGATCCCATCTTCTTGCAGGCAAATTCTGCGGCGTCGGACGTACCAAGAAGCTGCGGCAGAATCTCTTCCCGTGTTCCCTTCTTCACCAACTGTCCGTCAGCGATCAGAAGAATTTCATCGGCAATCTGAAGAATACGTTCCTGATGGGAAATGATCAAAATAGAGCCATGAAGCTGGTTATGCATCTCCTCAAATACCTGGATCAGGTTCTGGAAACTCCACAGATCAATTCCTGCCTCGGGCTCATCAAATACAGAAACTCTTGTCCTTCTCGCCATGATCGTAGCAATCTCAATACGCTTGATCTCCCCTCCGGAAAGACTGCTGTTCACTTCCCTGTTAATATAGTCCTTGGCACAAAGCCCAACCTTGGAAAGATATTCGCAGGCACCTGCAATGGAAAGTTCTTTCCCGGCTGCCAGACGGATCAGATCAAACACGGTCACGCCCTTGAAGCGCACCGGCTGCTGGAATGCATAGCTGATTCCAAGCTTCGCCCTTTCCGAAATCCCCATCTCAGTGATATCCTGCCCGTCCCACAAAATCTGGCCTGAGGTAGGCTTTTCAATACCAGCGATCACCTTGGCCAGGGTAGACTTCCCTCCGCCGTTAGGTCCTGTGATGACTACAAATTTATTATCCTCAAGGGTCAGACTTACATCCTTAAGGATTCCCTTTTCTTCTGCATTTCTGGACTTCTCATCAGGTACCTGGAAGCAGATGTTTCTCAGTTCTAACATAACATTTCCTCCATCTATGGTTCTTCCTGCCAGGAGCCTCATCCCCGCTCCGGCAGCAAACTATGTTTTTTAAGCTGCAAAGAAACTGCAGTATTTGTCAACATTTGTTATCATACCACATTTTTCCGTAAATGAACAGGCCGTAAAGCGGAAATCCCCATAGCCAGAAATGTGGTTAACACACATACAAGAACCGGCCGCAGCCAGCCATAGGCCGCACTCCCATTCACCCCAAAAAACACGGCCAAATCCTTCACAACATCTGCCACTGCCAAGTGAAACAAGTATATAAAAAATGCATACTTGCCCCCGATTTCCCCAAAGAACTCAGTAAGCCTGCCCGCCTCTCTGCTGCCTTGCAGAACAGCCCCAAGAAAAACGCTCACAGACAATATCACCGAACCCACAAACAGTTCCAAGATTCCAAACCTGAAATATTCAGCAACACTAAGGAGGGCCCCACACAAAATCCCCGCCGTCAGATATACGCCGGACAGCTTTTCCCTCAAAACACCTTCATACCGGTGAATCAAATGTCCTGTCATAAAAAAAGGAAATCCCGTATAAAGATAATTCCTGAATTCCATAGTCTCATAGGAATTACCTGTAAAAGCACAGGCCTCCTCCATCCAGAAATGCCCTGCAAGCAATACAGGAATCAAAACATATGCAATTTTATGTATCCTAAGTTTCTCCGCCACAGCAAATAAAAGATAACAATAAAGAAGCGCGGGCAAAAACCATAAATGCCATTTCACAGGCGAACTGTTATTATAAAGAAAAAATTCCTTGATATGCTCCCCTTCCGTCAGCTTTCCCAGCCAGGCGGACAAATCCTTGCCCTCAATAGAACGCTGCACGCACTGCCACAAAATATAGAATGGGTAGGACAGAACCGTCAGGAACAAAACATGCTTGATCTTCCCCGGCAGTCTGCTTAAGGACTTACCGTGAACATTATAACAAAAATAACCTGATACCATAAAAAAGAAAGGCACTGCAAACCGGGCCAGGACATTGATGACCTCACCAGTCCTGCCCGGAAAGCGAATATGAAGCAAAACTACAAAATAAGCGCTGACAGCCTTCACAGCATCCAATAACTGATTTCTCATAATCATCCCTGCTTTCGCAGGTAGTATAGCAGACTTTTGTATATCAGGCAAGCCCGGGCCCCGGATGGTAATCACACATTACTGTCACAGTGTCCCGGGTCTCAGCCAGCAGCTGTCCAGCCTTGCGATCAATCTGGCATTGTGATATGCCATTTTCAAAGTGAGGCAGGTGCGCCCCAAATACTTACTTCCATCAGGAGTTTTCATACATGCAAGCGCCAAATCCGGTTTGCCCGGGCTTTGAAGACAGATTGGGATCAATAGTTGAATAGAATGGTTATAATATTGAGGAATCGCTGTCTTATAATCCGCTTCCAGCATCCTCCTGGTCTGTCTCAGCGCCCCGTCAAAAAGCTGCACCTTCATACTGCTGCTGCGCACATTCTCAGGCAGTCTCTGGGCATTCTCCTCCTCCCCGAATATATGCTCATACTGAGGCACAATCGGTAACTTTGCGTCAAATACAAGGTCTGACGGATTGTTGACATACTCCGCCTTTTCCGGCAGTTCAGTGATCCCAGCCTTCAAAAGATAATATTCTGTATAAAATCCATCAAGAAACCACGACTGCCTGTCCGGTACCAGATTCGGAACAAAATAAGCATAAACCGGCTGAAAATAATGATTAAATAGTCCTGTATTAAAAATTGCGTACTCATTCCTCTCCATCACCTTCCCTTCCTCATAAAGGCGCTTAAAGGTATGCTCCAGGTATCCCTTTAAAATACCATAATCCTCCTCATCACCAAAACTCCATCTCTCCGGGGCCATCCTGGACAGATTCTGTATCTGCCGGTTATAATTCCCACAGTACGTAAAATCAAATAAATTCATAAAAACCTCCCGTTCCTGTATATATTCGCCCTCTTTGGTGATCACAAGCAATAAAGCAAGGCACAGGCCTCCCCTTTGGCTTCTTCATCTTAATATAATTGTATTTTGGAAAATCGTTGGCAGAACTGCCGATGTAAGATTGATTGGTAAAATAATCCGACTATACCGGATTAAATCCATACTAAATTAATTGAAAATATTTGCCGCCGTACAAGATCTGAAATATTTCAGCGTCTCCCGACCTTGCACGACTGCTCTATAACACATGGTTAAAGCTGGATTTTTTCTATTTTGCACTCATGCTTTTTCTGCTTTTTATCGTAGGAAATTCCAGCAAGTAAAATATTTCCTTTATATGATTCTAACACTTTTACATAACCTTTATCCCGAATCTGCTGTATTGCTCCCTCTGCTGTCTGATTCCATTTCAGTTCGATTATTACAGCCGGTTTATGAGAATAATGCGGCCTAGGCAAAAGGCATATATCAGCAAACCCTTTTCCTGCCGGCATTTCACGGATAACGGTATAGTATTGCCTAGCAGCATAAAATGCCAATCCTATTGTATAACTCAGCGCATTTTCATCATTATACTGCAAAATAGACGTACTTAGATGTACTTTTTCAACTCCTGAAGCTACAGCCTCTTCGTCAGCATTCCATAATGCTTCCAGCAATATCTCTGAATCCTTTAAAGCATTCACTACTCCGTCCCAATGTAAACTCTCCATTGCATTTATATATTCAAGACTTACCTCCCGATTAGGTATAAATGCTGATTTCTTTCTGTCATCATATCCTAAGTATCCTAAATGTACTAACAAAGTTAAGACATCATCCTTTGATGAGAAGGTCATCATATCGTTAGAAAATCTTTCTGTATTTATCTCAACGGCCTCACCTGCCAGCATTCCAATAATTGAATCCTTGAGCCCATTATAATTCATTTGGATGTAAATTTTTAAAGCTTCATAAGTTTCTGTCTGATTCCAGTAAGTACCAAATTTTCTTCGCAGAATTGCAGACACAACAGATTTTGGACTGTAAACAGAAGGTGCAGTATCAAAAGAATAACCATCATACCATGCCTTCATTTCATAAAAATCCATATTATATTTTGTACAAAGCTCTTTTACTTCATTTTCCGTGAACCCCACACTACCTGCCAGCATCCCCGGATCGATCATTGAAAATTCATCGAACATATTCAACGCAGAATGAGAACCATACTTCTTTATTGGCAGTATACCAGTCATATATGCCAAGGCTACATAAGGCTTGTCCTTCAGCCAATTGCGAAGAAAATCAAGATATTTTTTCTGCCCATGCTTGTCTTCTTTGAGTTCCCGGAAAACACAGTCCCACTCATCTATCAAAATGCAAAAAGGTCTCTTTTTAGCCAAATATATATCACGCATTGATCTGACTAAATTATCTTTATCATAATACCTTACCTCAGAAAATTTGTCTGTGAGTTCCCATAACAGATTTTTCTTAATTGAGTCCAACATTTCATCTATATCTGAACTTTCACTCAAGAATTCCTGAATATCCAACTGAATTACTTCAAATTGGTTCAAATATTCCTGATAAGACGTTGACGTTGAAATATCCAGACTTTTGAACATATGTCCAGTCTCTTCCTCACACCCATAATAGGCAGCGAGCATCCCTACAGCCATAGACTTACCGAATCTTCTTGGGCGGCTGACACACACATATCTCTGATCTGTACCGACCACAGAATTTGTATATGCGATCAATGACGTTTTATCCACATATATTTCTGATTTAAGACTTATCTCAAATTTCCTGGAACCCGGATTAAGATATATTCCCATTACAGCTTCCTTTCACCCACACGGCGGATATATTCGGCAAAAAATTTTGCATCCTTGAGTTAATCCGGTCAGTACCACTAGTACAGCGTAGAGTAACGCATTCCAGTCAGAAGCATTTTATGGAGATATTATGTTTCAATCCACACTCCACTAGCATAGAGCGATTAGATAAACCCAACCTTCATCTCATCAACAGCACAATTTCAATCCACACTCTACTCGCGTAGAGTGACTTGTGAGGATTGTATACTCACTTATATCAGAGGGAATTTCAATCCACACTCTACTCGCGTAGAGTGACGACATATCGTGGCCACGATTGCCAGGTATTGGCAATTTCAATCCACACTCTACTCGCGTAGAGTGACTGCAAAACAGCACAACAAAATGCAAAATATACTATTAACCATAGTATATATTTACCTAATTTTACTAAAATATTTTATATTTATCAAGTAACTTTGTGCTAAAATCTAAAAATACCCCTATATCCAAGGTGCGAATCTCCCGGCATTTTTATGTTTATATACGATTCGCACCAAAAATTCTAAGTCCCAACACCTCATACTCTGATTTACTAATACAATAATATCTACTTATATCTCCATCCCGTAATTATAAATTCTACTCCACATGTTTTTTTAATGATCCCAAACTCATCCTCAGAATATTCCACCCTGCATTCTAAGCGCTTCATGAAAAGATGAATGCCTTGGAAATGTCTTTTTATAATGCAGTAGAATTTCCTGCTTTGCCCCTTTTTCTCCCAAAGATTCCTTTACTTCTCCCATTGCAGAAGCCAGTTGTGCAACACTGCCATAATGATTATTAAACTTTCCGCCTACAATTGCTTTCACCCGCTTATCCACTAAATCCTCAAGCCATAAAAGATATTTCTTTTTTTCAGCTTCCTCAATTGGGAAATATATACGCCAGTCCTGAAATGCCTTCCAGAAGTTATTGCTACTCTTTGTATTCTCAATCACTTCCAGTTTATTAAAGCCTTTTACATTATTAGCAAAGCCAAACTCATTATTAAATTCTTCTGCTATACCCAAAGTACTTTTTCCCAAATCCAATCCCTGATAAAAATAAAGTAAAAAAAGCTTAACTCCTTTTTTTATAAAACTACTGGACCATCCGAGTGAATTTGGTGTGTTATTACAACTTTTTTTAATCTCATCAAATTTTCCTGCGAAAAATTTTAAATATATACAAGTTTCTCTATCTATTATATTTTCTTGCATTTCTTCGTTTTTCTGGATATATTTGTCGCACTCTTGCCTGGTTTTCAAAAGTCCCTTTGCCTTTATCCCATAGGTAAGAGCACAATTTCTCCATCCAAAAAGTCTCAAATAATTCTGCACTGTAGAGTCAGAAAAATACGTTTGATACCAATATTCCCAAGCTTTTTCCAAATCTCCTCTATAATATGCAGCAAGCCCTGCCTGCAATGCCACTTTTCCCCTGACTCTAAGCGTATCCCCTATATGGTCAAGTGCCGCATCTGCTACAGACTCTATTCTTTCATAATCATGGTTTTTCTCAAGCTCCTGAATAGCAGATAGGTATAAAGATGGATGTTTGACATAGCTTTTTTCTGCAATATCCACAAGCGCTTCTGTACCTTTATAAAAAAGCACTGCTTCTTTCAAAAGACGCGCCTCCATATCACCATTATGCTCTGACAAAACTTCAATCCAATCATTCCAAAACTGACTTTCACCCTTCAGTTGTTCCCTGCCCATTCTAAACATATCTTCAACGTGAATATTTTTAAAATATCCATATCTAAAATATGTATATATATCCTTGGCTCGTTTGTTAGGCAACTGTACTTGATAATCTGTATACAATACAAGCAAAGCAAGCTCTTTCAGGTCAATACAGAGAATCTCTTCCTTAATCAATCCTTCTAAATCCATTTCGAAATAGTCACAGTCATTCTCAACCCCGACACATATATCTAAGATAGTATCATACAGTAAAAGTGCTTCCTCATATCTGTAATCATATACACATTTCTTAGCAAATTCTAACATTGCAGTTAACTTACCACCAATATTATCGGGATCAGAATACTCCCATATCCAGTCTGGGTTCCAGTAGTCTTCTGAATAGGACTCATAGCCATCTGCTTTTAACTGCAGTTCTCCATTTTCAATATTTTCCAACCAATCATTTAATAATTTTATATTGTGATCAACGAAATCCTGAGACATTTTACGCTTCCGAGTTTTTATTGCACTGTTGTTCTCTTGCTTCCCGTACGCATCTGAATATTCTAAAAGTAATTGCAAAAAATCTTCTTGCTCCTTTTCGGTAAGCCTCCGCGCAAGCTCACAAAGACATTTTTGTACAGCCTTTTCACTCATCTGACCTACAATCTGCTCTACATTATCCATAAACATATTTACCAGCCCCTCCTCTTTTGTTTAATTGATTATACCTTTTGATAATGATTTTATCTATAATTTCATAAAAGTACAATTGTAATTATCTAGGGCGACTTATGTGATAATACAATGTCTTAAACCTGCAAGATTTTATCGTTCGCACGCGCGAGCTATATCGTAAAAGAAACGCTTATATAATCTTACAACGTAAGTTTTCATGCTCTCGTACGCGCGAGTTATATTTACGGCTGTATATTATCTCACCCCTTGTACCATGGGTTTCCATGCTCTCGCACACGCGAGTTACATCTCTGCCCTATCCCGGTCTTGTAAAATTTTTCAAGATTTCCATACTCTCGCACACGCGAGTTACATCGGTCTTAAGATCTCCGACATCAAGATCATTGAGGGTTTTCCATACTCTCGCACACGCGAGTTACATCCAGCGGGGTCATAAAGACTTACTACGCTATACAAAGTTTCCATACTCTCGCACACGCGAGTTACATCAAAGCAGAGATGTGGTCAATAAAAGTGGGGACAGGTTTCCATACTCTCGCACGCGCGAGTTACATCGGCCCAGTTACCGAGTTATGTGGATGATGTACTCGGTTTCCATACTCTCGCACGCGCGAGTTACATCCATGGAGGCAATACTTGGTACACTGTCAGGGGAGTTTCCATACTCTCGCACGCGCGAGTTACATCAGTTTCCGGCAAGCACGGAGAGAGTCCTCAAAAAAGTTTCCATACTCTCGCACGCGCGAGTTACATCAAAATTTTAGAGATATTCACAATTGAGGTAGAGGAGTTTCCATACTCTCGCACGCGCAAGTTACATCACCTCCTCTACTCTTTTTCTGTAAGGGTAAATGGGTTTCCATACTCTCGCACGCGCAAGTTACATCTTCAGCTAACTTCTTTATTCTTTTTTCCATTATGTTTCCATACTCTCGCACGCGCAAGTTACATCTATAATAGGAGGTTAATATGCCAGCACTGATTGGTTTCCATACTCTCGCACGCGCAAGTTACATCGGGGATGCTCTTTTTAATGAGGATGCCAAGCTCAAGTTTCCATACTCTCGCACGCGCAAGTTACATCTTATTCCTCCATTGTATTTTAATAAAATAGAGGATGTTTCCATACTCTCGCACGCGCAAGTTACATCGAGGAGAAAAAATATGCGTATAAGGCTTGGCAAAGTTTCCATACTCTCGCACGCGCAAGTTACATCCCACTTGTCAAATAAGTTATTGCATTCAAATTAGTTTCCATACTCTCGCACGCGCAAGTTACATCAGCAAAACTCCCCAATTACCACTACCGTTTTTTATGAACAATCAACAATTTTCACTCCCTGCCACCTATTCTCCCCCTTATTCTTACCTCTTCATCGTCAACCACCCCCTTCTATCCGGTGCGAATCTCCCGGAGGATTTGTGTGTACTTGGGGTTCGCACCTAAGCACCTGGAGTTATTTCATCAAACTTTTATAACATCCCAGCAAATCAGCATCATACTTTTCTTCTGACAGATAATAAATACCTGGACAGCCACTCACTTCTTTTAATTGCAGATATTCTATTAACTCCTTATCTAACGGAACACATTTTTTCTGAATTTCATTATTTATTACTTTCCTGCCATATGTGACTTGATTAATCAACTTCTTATCGGTAACGCCTATAGATTCCTTCCTGTTATACATAAAAGAAAATCTCTGTGCAATAGTTTTAAATTCGCCGCAATCCTCCGATATCAGCAAATCGTTTATTCCGCCTAATTGCCGCTTTCCGTACTCTGTGAAAGCATAGGTAGCCAATTCCGACAAGGAGCAGTCTCTAAATTCCTTTTGTTCAATTCCATCACTAATCAGTTCATACAAAATTTCAGAATGTATATCCAATTTCTTATTTCTTGGAGTATCCGGGTCGTCCAGAGCAAATATCCACAAATCACCAGCGCTGTACTTATCATTTCTGTTTATACACTTAACACATTGAATCAAGGCCTCGCAGGAAGACACTCTGAAAAAGCCGCTCCGAAAAGACATCCTCAAATCTAATCCGGTGAAATTTGTTGTCACCAAGGTCCACTCATTATTTTCCCCTTGTATCTTGAATTTTTCTTCAAGGCCCTTCAAAATTTCACACTTATCATTAACTGTAAATGCTTCTGACAAATGATACACTTCTTCTTGTCTCTGCCTGAGTTTATAGGCTATTGTTGCAGATGTCAGAGGATTATCAACCACAATAATCCGCGGTCCTGGCTTTTGCAGCATGAAATCGAGAAATGCTTCCACTTTATCAAACCGAAATTCCGGGAGGTCTTTCTTTGCGATATGCAAGCTGCAGTTCTGCTGTATGGGCCAATGCATTCTCTCCTCATCCGGTACCAGTTTTATCGGCCAATCATCTGTAGAATCAAGGTTGAAATTCTCCAAATAGTCCTCAAATTCATAGAACTTAACGGCAGCATCTGATGCCAGCAATGTATAGCAGCCCCATTCATATGTTAATTCCCTTATCCATTTCCACACAAGAGGAAGAAAAGCATGTGTAAACATTCCGGAATATCCGCCTATGAAAACAGCACTGCCTGGCAGATGATGAAGTTTGCGAAGCTTAGATGGGAGATTGGAAGACAATGTTTCAAAAAAATTGTCTGCTGTTGTTAAAATAATAGGGGCCTCCCAGGAAATTGCCAGCTTCCTCAGTTCATAGGAAGAATATTCTATCTGACGATAGATCGCAGCGACCACTTCATCTTTATTTTCACCAGGAAGTACAATCGTTTCTTTTAATATGCTGTCCACAAAATGCAGCATCTCTTCCTGGGGAAATACCATGACAATATGCCGCAGATTATGTTCTTTTGCACAGCGAAGCAAATGGAGAAAGGGAGCCAGAATATTATATTCCCACTGCAAATCCTCATAATATTGGCAGCAATTATGAATATTTGATTTTTCTCTGCAAAACTCATAAAAATCATGAACAAACATTTTATGGAGGGATTCCATATCCGTGCTGCTGTTTTTGTCATGAGGGATTTTCTTTTTTAAATCTATTTGTTCTAACCGTTCACTCCATCGTACCGGTACTTTACAATAAACCTCTCCCGCCGTATTACTCCAGTCACCGTCTACCAACATTGACAGAGAGATACGCTCTTCCAAGGGTGTAGGCTTTTCGCACACCTGTAAATCTGCCCTTAGATCAGGAACTGCCTCATTATGCGATTCAAGATAGTAAGGCAGTTCCTTGTGTATTCTTTTCTCTAATTCCAATTTTTTTGAAAAATCACCACCATTCTCAGGGCAAAAAGAAACATCACTGGCTATTTCTTCATTGAGATCCGGCAATCCTGGCCGATGATGCCCATACACCAATGCCGCAGCAAACACATCCTTATACGTATGATGAAGCAGGTATGCCCCTGCATATTGATGGGGTACGGGCAGTTTCTTCTTTGTACCCGATTGTTTTAAAACCCTCTGATCATCTTCACACAATTTTCCTATATCATGGAAAACAGCAGCCAGAAACAATCTCCGCCATACTCTGTCATATAAAGCTACTGACATATAATGTTTCATTTCTTCCAGCACTTTTAAGATATAATCCCACGTTCCTCTCACATGTACAGGGTATTCTTGTTCTTCCCTTCCCGATTGACGGCTATGTGCTAAAAGGGTCATTACATCATCTCCATTAAATCTGTTACCGGTCCTGCTTTTCCCTGCATCTTTTCGTTTAAAGCAGTAATTTTTTCATAAACAGACTCCACATCATAATCTTTTATACTTTTTGCCGGAATATCCAAAGCAAGAGGGGTTGGTGTAAGTGTCTCAATAATCTCTAAGTCGTTGAAACAGCCTCTTGCTTTTCCATGTTCCACATAATACGCATGCCGGATATTAACCTGGGGCCGCATATACGAGGCAGTTGCCTCATAAGCATGGGGCAGAACCCGAAGCAGCAATTCAATGTCCAGAGCTGTACACTGTGTCCTTCTTGCCATGACTGCATTAACAAAGAAAGGCATTGTATATAAACCATAGCGAACAACTCTATAACTCAACGGTCCCATACCTTTTCCCTTTCCGTCTTCTGCGGGAAGGATTTTTGTAGTTGTGAGACGGTCTACTTCTATAGGAGACAGAGAAATTCCCAAACCAAATTGTACGACTCCTGTATGAATATAAGTACTGTCTTTTTCGTTTTTTTCCAGAAAGGTACTTCCGAATACTCTTGCATCCCAATATTTATCCAGAAATTCCTGATTTGAAAGCTTTCTTACTTCTATACGCTTAGTTTCCTTCTGTTCCAAGATATCATACCGCCATGACTCCTCTGCAGAAATACCTAAGTCCCCACTGATTTCCTGCCATATGGATCCCTCTTTATCACCAACTAATTCTCTTACTTTATGTTTTAGTGAAACCGGTGATATCATGCCCAGACCATCAGTTCTGGTTCTGGGTTCACTGTCCTGGTCTGGATTTCCGTTAGGATTTGAATTGATCGCCTCAATCCACAAAAGCCCGGTTCCTCTGTGTAATTGTTTATTCATAATTAAATTCTCCCTTCTTTACAGGAAGTCCGAAAACTTCCTGTTGGTTTTTTACGTATTCTTATCATTTAATTCAGATGATGTCATTCCGGCATCTGTGTCCCATATCCCATATATAGTTCGGCCCTGTCTATGACTGTTGTTTGTTGAGGGAGACTATCACTCCCGTTATCGTGAAGATTTATACAAATTTCTTTGATGAGACGTAAATACTGATGATTATCTCCAATATTTTTATTTGTGGCTGCCCATGCCAGGTACAGAGTCATTCTTTCAAATAAACACTCAAATGCTCTTAAAGGATTTTGCACAGCCGTCTGAATCATGGCATTTCCTATAAGCTGCATAGGAATAGGTTTTGTCCACTTCTCCGGCGTTTCATTGTTCCTCACAACAATACAGTAATTTTGGTGCAGTTTATCTGCCAGTCCTAATAATCTACCTAATAAAAACATGCTGCTGTCCATAATCGCTTTCCTTTCATATCCTAATTTGTATAACAATATTCCCACAAGGGATGAGGCTGTACATACCATCTGCATCGTCTCTTGGGAAAAAGGCTGTACTGCCTTGGTTGTCTGAAATCCTCCTGCGTCCATCAGTAAATCTCCTGCCTGATACAAAAGTTTATCCAAGCACTCTTTCAGAAACTTCTCCTCCTGATGGGTTTTGAAAATATCAGGTATCAATAAGTGGTAAATCTGCTGCAATGTCAGACTTGAAGAATGCATATCATGGAAAATTCCCACTCCATTCCCCCTTTTTGTCCTGTATTTTGTACGCATCAGCTTTTGCACTGCTCCCAACCCGGGAGCAAATAATTTATAATACCCTGCCTCTTTTCCTTTTGTTTTTTTTAAATTAACTCGATAGTACACAGGTACATGATCCTGCGCTGCATTTAACCACTCACTAAATCCATGATAAAGCTGGGTAACCGACAGGGTTTCACTGAGACAAATCTGTTTTCTTCCCTTATCCAAAACTTCAAAAAATTGTAAATGAACAGGAGAATCAGGAGATATCCTAACCTTGCTCCTTAACAGATCCAACACCCCTGAGCAAAGCTCCTCGTATATTTTTGTCCCTCCCAGCCCTCCTACAGCTTCGGCAAGTTTCAGATCATTCTTTACATCATCCTCCAGCCAAACCAGCAGGAGCATAGGATTCTTTCCATAAGGCGCTGGAAAGCTTGTCCATGTAATCTTATTGCGGGATTCATGGGTCAAAAAGCTGAGGGCATTGCACATCCTGTCCACCTGTTCCCTGCCTGCAGGATACACATGTATTCCCTGTGCTCCATAACGCTCCAGGCAAGGGATATCTGCATTATTGGAATATAAATACGCCGGACCGATCACAGGGAAATTAGGATTGGGATATTTATCATCAATGACTTCCACCGCCTCTCCCGATAAAGCACTGATTTTCAGTTTTTTTTGCCCTCCCTCTGACTGCTTTTTTGTGAGCAGGCAGCGGATCAAAGCTCTTTCCGTTTGTTCACTTGCAACAGGACAGGATACCTGAGACAATTCATAAATATCAAAATAGCATATACTATCCGATAGGAATTTTCTGCTTTTGCTGTCAAAAGAACCTACCAGGATCCCTTTCCAGAAATTTAATTCCTCTTCATTTAATCCCTGGATTTTCTCCTTCAGAAAAGCGCGCAGAGCAGCATAAAATTCTTCATTATATTCTCGGGGAAAGCGCTGGATCAACCGCTGCAGCGCTTCCAGTTTCCTGTCCTTGCACGCCATCACCACCTGCATCTGCTCCAGATTCCACGGCTTAATAAAAATATTTCTGCTTTCCAGGTTAACTGCATCATAATCTAAATCTGACAACATTTGCCGCTTTTGTTCCAAACTTGCTTTTTTCCAAGCATCCTCACTAAAACCTTCAGAAACATGAACTGCTAATAAAGGCTCTTTCACCCTAAAACATGGAAATCTTGAATGATTCCCCTTCCTATGTACCCACAGTTTCCCTGTATCAGTTTTGCCTATCATCCTGTAGGTATAAGGCATCCCGTCTGCTTTTAGCCGTAAATAAAGGCAGTCAGCTTTTCCCACTTTATGTATATCTCGATGACTGAGGAGTTCCTGCGGCATTGCACCCTGTTTCTCCATTACCTTTGAGAGGTGGTACAACTCATTCAGCATAACGTAGCACTCCCTTCTCAATTTGCACATTCTGGACATACTTCGGAGCCAGCCTGCCATTCGTCGGGCGGTCAAACATGGTATCCAGCATGGAGGGAATGGTAATATTGATACTTTCATCCACAAAAGTATCCTCCCGCAAAGGCCCAAAATAATCTGCCGTAAACTCACTGATCCCAAGGCTAGGCATTCGGTAAAACAAGCCCTTTCTCAGTCTCCGCCCAAACATATCCCTTAATTGATGCATGGGATTGCAGTTTCCTGTTGGCGGTCCATACCCCTTCACCACTCCGTAAACCTTATAATCCACATTTTCCAGCACTGTCATCATAATCTGGAATGGACCATTGGATTTTCGCAGCGGACCATTATAATTTTGGTTATACTTACCAAACACAATGGGCCGGCATATCTCTACCCTCTCCGGCCAAAAATAAGCATCCTCACAAAAACAGAGACAATGCATCATACTCATTAAAGCCGATCTGGTGGGAGCGGGATATGACACAACAGAAGAGCCACAGTCGCTGCGGCTGTAAAGGGCATTCCTGCCGGATACTTCGAAGGACCACTCGTAACGCTTTTGTATAAACACAGATAAATCCTCCTTTCTCATTTAATTTTAATTTTATTGTATCATATGTACTGATAATTAAAAGAGTTATATTATTTGGATATATATGATATAATAAAATTAGGGGTTGTATTCGTCATTAAAGTCATCTAGTATATAGATACGGATTAGTTCCGAGAATAGAAATTATTATTTGGATATGAAAGAAATAGCTACCTTGTCAATAATTATGATTGATAATAGGCAGCTATTTTACTTTAGTATCAATTTATCAGACCAGCGATATGACAATAAATAAAACAAATTAAAACATGTCTATTAATGTATTCTAATATTAAAATATTTACCATAGAAATGAGGTTGATTATGACGGGTACCAAGAAACTTCCCATTGGTATAGAAAATTTCCAGAAGATTCGAACGGAAGGATTTTACTATATTGATAAAACAAATCTCATCACAGAATTGATCAATAATTGGGGAGAAGTGAACCTCTTTACAAGGCCCCGCAGATTCGGTAAATCCTTAAATATGAGTATGCTGAAAGCCTTTTTTGAGATAGGATGCAATAAGGCTCTTTTCGATGATTTAGAAATTTCCAAAGAGACTAAAATATGTGAAGAATATATGGGACAATTTCCTGTCATTTCTATCAGTCTGAAGGGAGTCAGCGGTGACAGCTTTGAAACAGCGCGGGCTATGATGTGTGCTGCTATAGGCAGAGAAGCTCTCCGCTTTCAATTTCTGCTGGAAAGCCGCCGGCTTACAGATGTGGAAAAAAGTTTATACAAACAGCTGATCCGGATTGAAAACCAAAGCTTCATCATGTCAGATTCAGATTTGGTAAACAGCCTTCTCACCTTATCCAGTCTTCTGCAAAAAGAATACGATCATAAGGTTATCATATTGATCGATGAATACGATGTGCCATTAGATAAAGCTCATAGATATCACTATTATGACTCAATGGTAATGTTGATGAGGAACCTTTTCAATCAAGGGCTTAAAAGTAATGACAGCCTGTACTTTGCAGTCTTGACAGGATGCCTGAGGATTTCAAAGGAGAGCATATTTACAGGATTGAACAATCCTAAAGTTCTTTCTATCACAGATGTCCGGTTTGAAGAATATTTTGGCTTTACCGACAAGGAAGTGCAAGAGCTATTATCTTATTACAATTTAGAAAAGAACTATGAACTCATCAAAGAATGGTATGATGGATACAGGTTTGGCAGTATTGATGTATATTGTCCATGGGATGTGATCTGCTATTGTGATACGCTCCGTGCAAACAATGTTGCAAAACCAGAGGACTACTGGTCCAATACCAGTGATAATGCAGTGGTACGACAGTTTATCCAGATGGCGAATAAATCATCGACCAAGCGTGAAATAGAAAAGCTTATTGCCGGAGAAATGATAGAAAAAGAGATACATCAGGAATTGACCTACAAGGATTACGACAAGTCCGTTGAAAATTTATGGAGCATTCTCTTTACAACAGGATATTTGACCTCCTATGGAATACCTGAAGGGGATATTTATAAGCTCCGGCTGCCAAATCTTGAAATCCGGAAAATTTTCACCCGGCAGATATATACAGTATTTCAGGAAAACGCATTACAAGATGGACAAACTCTCAACGACTTCTGCGAAGGCTTTAAAAACGGAGATGTGGAAAAAATTGAGCTTCAATTAAATGCTTATCTTCGAAAGACAATCAGTATACGAGACACTTTTGTAAAAAAACAGCGAAAGGAAAATTTCTATCATGGAATTTTGCTGGGTCTTTTGGCATATAAGGAAAACTGGGATGTAACCTCTAACAGAGAATCCGGAGATGGTTTCAGTGACATACTCATAGAAATTGAAGATGAGAATATTGGAATTGTAATCGAGGTAAAATATCCTGACGGTGAGGATCTTAATATAGGCTGCAGAGATGCACTAAGGCAGATTGAAGAACGTCACTATGAGGAACAGCTCTTAGAAGACGGGATGAACACGATTTTGAAGTACGGCATTGCATGCAATAAGAAACAATGTAAAGTATTACGAGGATAAAGGCAAAATTGGAGATTTATAATTCGTTATATAAAAAAGTTTAACTGTTCATTATAGATTCGGCCTAAAGCATGTTTGAAAGCTAACGGCCGGACCATAGGCTGCAGACAAAGAGGCTCTGGGATTTGCACCCCAGAGCTATTTTTTCTTTTATAGATCTAATTGCGTATAAAATAGAAACTTTGAGCAGGTCTCCATCCCCTAATTTTTCACCGGAAAAATGATTTTGTTTACGAAGAAGAATATCACCATGGATACTCCCCCATTGAGCACTGTAGTGCCTATATTGTAAATAAAGTCAGGCACAAACATGCCGGCCACTGCAACCCATACACAATTAATGGAATTGACAATACAGGTGATCACGCAGAAAGCAAACAGATACCATGCAATCTGCTTTGATATTTTCCCTTTGCTCCGGAATACCACATTTCTCTGAAGCGGAAAATTAATACATTCTCCAACTATCATTGCGATCATATATGCGCAAAAATAGGGAAGCCCGCCGTGAGCGGCATCATAGCCGATAATATTCCACTTGAAGCTTTCTCCAAAAAGAGTCACGGAGATTCCGGGCCATCCAAAATCCACTACAGGCAAAGAAGCAAAGGCCTTGGGCAAAAACTGCAGAAGAATATATTTAAATACAGTGATCAGGTTACTGACTATCACAAATAACCCGCCTTCCCGCACCCATCTCGCTGCAACCGGATACTTAACTTCAAAACTTTTCCAAATATTCACCATTTTTTATTCTCCTTTACTCCACTTTATTCCATGTGCTTTGCAAGCTTTCTCTTTTTCGTCCCTCTCAGGAAACCACCGATCACACGCCCCAGGCCCTTAAGCAGATGACCGTTTACAGCTGTGACGATCCCCTCCGCCATCTCCATGGTGACCATGCCGCCGGTCATCTTCGCAATCCCCCGGAAAGGCATATTATAAATAAACAACAGGTTCAGATTTGGTATTCCTTTTTTCTCCGCGCGCTTCAGAAGTATGTTGAAAACCTTGTATACCAGTCTGGCAAGCCTGCTTTTGGCATAATACATCTGGCAGATCGCATCATTAAAATCCAGGTTTCCATCCCATTTCCCGTCCGGGATTTCATGTCCCAGCAATGCCCGGAACTCCTCATCTGAAACTTTCTTTAAATCAGCCTGATAGTAGCACTGCATTTTGAGCGGTCCATAGGGCAGCGGTGCCGCTGTCCCTTCTATATGTAAAATGCCGCGAAGCCGGATGTCCCGTGCAGAAGCACCAATCCTGATCTCATAATCACCGTCCTCCACTTCAAAACGGTTTGTTTTTACATTAAAGTAGCGGAATGCCTTATCATCCAACGGAATGCTCACACGCCTGCTCTCTCCTGCTTTTAAAAACACCTTCGCAAATCCCTTGAGTTCTTCCTCCGGCCGGAATACCCCGGTGCACTTTGCATGTACATACAATTGGGCCGCTTCCGCTCCATCCCTGCTGCCTGTATTGGTGATGGTAAACGAAGCCTCCTTTTCCGTTACGGACAGATTGCTGTACGCAAAGGAAGTATAAGAAAGTCCAAAACCAAAAGGAAATAAAACCGGAACATCTGCTGTTTCAAAATACCGATAGCCCACATACAGACTTTCTCTGTACTCTACGGTCCTCTCTTTTCCCGGATAATAGGGACGGCTTGGCACATCCTCATATCTCAGCGGATACGTTTCCGCAAGCTTGCCGGACGGATTCACTTCTCCGGTCAACACCTTCATGACTGCCTCGGGGCCTGCTTGTCCGCATAAATAACCATGCACAAGGGCCTTACACTTGGTCAGCCAGGGCATTTCCACCGCACTTCCGCCGGAAAAAACCACCACGATCTTGTCATTTACTTTTTGCAGCTTTTCCAGAAGTGCGATCTGATTAGCCGGAATCCTCATGTGCTCTCTGTCCAGGCCTTCTGCCTCCGACATTTCGTCCAGACCTATGCAGAGCAGGACCACATCAGCCATGCCCGCAATCTGACACGCTTCTTGTTCCAATTTTTCATTGGGACCGCCCACCCGGAGATATCCTTTTGCAAAACCCACACAATCTAATTCCCAATGGCTTATCTCCTCTTTCATGGAATCCAGCTTTGTGGGATTCACAATGGAGGAACCTGAGCCCTGATATCTGGGAGTGTCCGCAAAATCCCCGATAAGCGCTACTTTTGTCTGCCCGGCAAGAGGCAGTATGTTATCTTCGTTTTTCAGAAGAACAATGGATTCTTCCATAGCCCTGCGGGCAGTCTCGTGGTGGAGGTCAACAACAAAGTCAGAGCCTTTTTTCTTTTCTACGGCATCTGTGGTGCTGATGATCACTTTCAGAAGCTCATCCACCATCTTATCCAGCCATTTTTCCGGAACCTTCCCTGATTTTACCGCTTCCAGAAGCTCCAGGTCAGAATCCCCGCCGGTGGTGGGCATTTCCAGATGATTTCCTGCCAGCACCCCTGCCACATGGTCGTTGGAGCCACCCCAGTCTGTGATCACGCAGCCGTCAAATCCCCACTCCTCTTTTAAAATATCCAAAAGGAGGTGGCTGTTCTCGCTGGCATAAGTCCCGTTTACCCGGTTGTAGGAGGTCATGATGGACTGCGGGCCTGCTTCTTTCACGGCAATCTCAAATGCAGTAAGATAGATCTCACGGAGGGTTCTTTCATCCAGAACGGAGTCCGAAGCCATACGCCGAAGCTCCTGGGAGTTTACCGCAAAGTGCTTGGGGCAGGCGGCAACGCCGTAAGACTGGATTCCCCTTATGTAAGCTGCTGCCATTTTTCCCGATAGATACGGGTCCTCGGAAAAATATTCAAAATTCCGCCCGCAGAGAGGGGAACGTTTGATATTCATGCCAGGTCCAAGGAGCACATTGACATTCTGGCAGGCTGCCTCCTCTCCCAGACATTTTCCGATCTCCTCTCCCAACTGTGTATTCCAGGAATTGGCAATGGTGGCGGCTGTGGGAAAACAGGTGGCCGGAACACTTTTGTTCAGCCCAAGCTGATCGCCTTTGCCTTCCTGCTTGCGGACGCCGTGAGGACCGTCTGCCATGGTCATATTAGGGATCTTGAGCTGTTTTATGCTTCTGGTCTGCCAAAAATCCTTTCCGGACAATAAATAGCACTTTTCCTCCAAAGTCATGTCTTTGAGGATCTTTTTTTGAATAAGTTCTTTATCCTTTATCATTTTTTCACCTTTTTTCACAAAACGCCCCCGGTATACTCCGGGGACGTATGCTTTTTCTATTCTTTCTTGACAACCTCTACTTTGATCGCATTCTTTTCTTTCTTTTTCTTCATGAAGTAAAGAACCAGCACTAAAGCTTCTACCAGCACTGCCACTCCTGCCACAATACCGTCAATGGTATAGAACAGTTTTTCCATCTTACTGGTATCCCCTGTAGTTACAGCCGTAGGATCTGCGTAATATCCGCTGTTTCCGATGGTATACAGGATATTTTTGCAGGCACGGCGCATGTACTGTACAAGGGTTGCACTGTTCTCATCCAGCTGGTTCGTCTCTGCCTGTCCATAGCCAAGCATCAGATCGCCGCCGTTTCGGATCACAGCATCCGTGGATTGATATCCGTAAGAGCCGTTATAATCTGTGATCACCGTTCCCACAAAGCCCCATTCATCCCTGAGGACTGTGTTCAGAAGATCCGGGTTGCTGCATGCCGGGACTGTACCGATAAAGTTATAGGAGGACATCACGCCCTGTGCAGTTCCGTTAAATTTCTTTATGCTCATCTCAAATGGCTTCAGGTAAGTCTCACGGATGGTCTGCTCTGTTGCAAAGGTTAAGAGGAAGGAGCATCTGTTGATCTCCTGGTCATTCAGGGCAAAATGCTTGATAAAGGCATATACACCCTGTGTAGCCGCACCGTTTACTTCGTAAGCCGCACAGTATCCGGAAAGTATGCTGTCCTCTGAATAATACTCAAAGTTACGTCCTGCAAACGCATTTCTGTGCAGGTTCATGGCAGGACCATACCAGCCATAGTTATTTGCTTCCGCATACTCCTGTCCCATTGACGCACCGATCATGTACATAAGGTCCTTATTCCAGGTCTGTGCCATCAATACCTCGGAAGGATACGCAGTTCCATAAACACCTGTTACAAAGTTGCTGACACCTGCAGGTCCGTCACAGTCTGAAGTGGCTACTTTTCCTACAGATTTCACTTCTACTGTCTGCCATCCGCCTACATTGATGAGATTTGACATATCCTCAAATGACATCTGATCCAGGAGCCTATCCCAGTTTTCGTCATCATAAGGTTTTCCCGTCATATCTGCCAGGGTCAGTCCGTTGTCTGCTCCCATTGTAGGCATCACATCCTCCGCATTGTCATATTTAGAGCCTTTATATCCATGGTTGGACGAAGCATCCATCAGCTCCATGGTCTCCTCATCCATTTCATACAGCGCTTCCGCCGGTGCAGAAACTGCTTCCTCATAGTTTGCAAAGCCGTTTTCCCTGGACAGGTAAACTGCTTCACCCTTTGCATAATCTTCAAACTGATTGACCGCAGCAACACCGTCTGTGGAACGTGCCGTTGTGCTGTAATCTATATCTTTCTCTATCTGGAAGGTTTCCTCGCCCAAAACATTGTGAGAATCAGAACGAAGGGAAATGGTGTATTCTCCTTCTTCCAGGATATAACCGCCGTTTTCTGTTTTTATGCATTCACTGTCATAGGATGCCAGCTCTTCTAAAGGAATAGTGAAGCTTAAGGTTTCGCTCTTTCCCGGCTCCAGTGTGTCTGTTTTGCCAAATTCAATAAGATTTACAGATGCCTTTTCAATCCCACCGTTTGTATAAGGAGGTGTAAAGTAAACCTCTACCACATCTTTTCCCGGGGTATCTCCTGTGTTTTTCACTTCCACATCAAAGGTCACTGCATCATCCGTCACATCAAAGCTCTTCATTTCCTGCTCAAAGCTTGTATAGGACAGTCCGTATCCAAATGGATACTGTACTTCATCCTCATATGTGATAAGCCCTTCCTGGGCTGCTGTCTCATAAAACTTGTATCCTACATAGATTCCTTCCACATAGTTTACAAATGCAAGATTTCCCTCATATGCCGCATCTGACCTGGCAATATCCTTTTTCAGGTCGTCAACATTTGTATAAGAAAAGTTTCCAACATTGTTGTAAGAAGGTGTAGCTGTCAGATCCTTAACAAAAGTATCTGCTGTTTTTCCGGAAGGATTGACTGTGCCGTTGATGATCTCTCCAAGGGCAGCCATTCCTGTTTCTCCTGTGGCCGGGGCCAGGATTACGGCACCGATAGAATCATATTCGTCTACCCAGCCCAATTCCATGGCATTACAGGAATTGATCACTACAACCACATTTTCAAAGGAGGAGCACACCTTTTCCACCATTTCCTCTTCTGTTCTGGAAAGCTCCAGGTAGTGTTCTCCTTCTTCAAAATCGTCGTAGTCTCCGTTGTTGGTATAGGTTCCTGCTGTGTAGGTGTAGTTATAATTTGTCTTTCCTTTTTTATCTACTGCTACATCATCCTGCAGATTGTAGGTTCCCTTGATCACTGCATTCATATCTCTCGGAAGGTCGGAGCCCTCTCCGCCGCTTCTCCCGATTACGATCATTGCTGTATCAGAAAAGTCAGACGCGTTTTTCATCAGTTCGTCTGTGTAATATTCTGCCGTAGGCTCCGGCAGGGTCCAGTCCTGTGTGGTCATGTTAATGACAGGACGTTCCTTACAATAATCCGTGTACATTTTAGTCAGGTCTTCATTGGTCTCATAACCTGCATCCTTAAGGGACTGAAGGATGCCGACAGCGGAAGAGCCGTCAGAAGAGCCGGAGCCTGTCCCGCCGAATAACGGATTGGTGGAATCCCATCCAAATACATTTAATTTCTTTACCTCTGATGACAGCGGCAGAAGGTCCTCATTTTTCAAAAGCACAAGTCCTTCTTCTCCTGTCTGTTTGATGATATCCTTGCTCTGCTGCTGTGTGTCTCCATTCAGCTCCACTGTGGAAGCGTTTAAAATACCCGAGATGTTATTGTACATTGGTCCGAAGCAGACAAGATTCGCTACCAGAACAACGGAAAGCACAAATGCCACCACCGCACTGATGCGGACAACATGGCGCGTTCCTTTTTTTACCCACCAATGTGCACCGATCATAACCACGGCAAAAACTACGATTAAAATTAAAAGTGCATAAACATAATTCTTACACATTGTAAGATATGATGTCAGATCCGCTATACTGACTCCCATAGGAAGCAGAATAGGGGAAAGCAGTTTGACTAATAGATCGATCATACTCATTACCTCCTGTAAGCCAGAGAGGAGACCGGTGCCAGGCACCGGCCTCCCTGTATGACTTTATCTCTGATTTTATTCTGCTGCTGCAGTGTAGGTGATCGTCTCCGGTGTTGTCAGAGGCTCCACACTGTATTTCTCTACACGTTCATCCTTGATCACGCCGGACCAGTTCAGGCCGAATGCGAAATCATAAGTATTTCCGTCTGCATCCACATAGCATTCCACATCACGGGGTACATCTTCCAACTGTGCCTCTACAGCCTCCATGCTTGCCGGCTGC
Source organism: Eubacteriales bacterium (assembly GCA_030524175.1). GTDB lineage: Bacteria > Bacillota > Clostridia > Lachnospirales > Lachnospiraceae > Blautia_A. The sequence goes on along the minus strand of JAUNHC010000002.1, from coordinate 64,048 downwards.
TGTTTGATCAAAAGACCGGAAGGCTCTGTCTGTCCTGTGATGATCGGCAGCATTACATCTGCGCCGTACATGTCGGAGCTCATATCATTGTCGTACAGAAGGATCGCATCTGCCAGCGGTTCCACTTCTGTCCAGACCATAGCTGCTGAAGAAGTGGAGCCCATCATTACAATGACACGGCAGTCTTCGGATACGGCGTCTTTTACATACTTAAGTGTTTCATAATCATTGTATGTATTGGCCTGTTCTGCTGTATTTCCCTTATAGGAACGGTCCTCTTCCACTTCCTGTGTGGTCACTCCATAGTATCCGTCACTGATCTCCACAACCTCTGTGCCATTTGCGATCGCTTCTTCCGGAGCAGTGTCTGCGGTGTATGCTTCATACTGCATGGAAGCAGGCAGATAATTGCCGTCCTCGTCTACGGTCCCGTCTGTATAAGGTGCTTTCATTCCTACAATTGCATAATCACATGCTGCAACCTCTTCTGCGGAAGCTCTCACAATATCCTCCGGCATATAAATCGCATTGCCGTCATCATCCTTGCCGCTTGGCTCATTCAGGGTGTCGGTCACCACGTTATAATATTCGCTTGCTTTTTCAATATCAATAGCCGGCTCACAGGTATAGGTGAATCCCATCCAGGCCGCACCGCTTGCTTTGTAGCTGTATGGCACATAAAGGGTTGGCTTTTCTGCGGAAGCATCATATTCATGAATGGTATTATCGGAGTTTTTCAGCATGACAACAGATGCTTTCTGAAGCTCTGTACCAGTGGCTTTTGCTTCGTCTGTCCATGCAGCAGCCATAGATTCCTCGGTATCCAGATACGGATTTTCATAAAGTCCTGTTTCCATCTGTGTCACAAAGAACCGTGTTGCATGTTCTCTCATATTTTCCAGTGCTGCTTCTTCGCCCAGATCTTCAACCATGATCTCATAGCCTTCTATAGCAGCCTCTGTATTGCTGGTGCCGCCGATCTGGTCCACACCATTTTCAAACAGGGCGGCAAAACGTTCTCCCTGGGTCATATCCTCCACGCCAAATGCACGGGAACCCATAGCGCCGTCTGCATCCTCTGTGATCTGCCAGTCAGTAAGGATAAATCCGTCATAATCATTGTCACGGAGAAGGTCCATCTTAAATTCACTGTAACCGCCTCCGACAAGCTCTCCAAGTGAACCATCTTCAGAATAACTGATTCCATAATTCGGCATGACACCGCCTGCTTTTTCTGTTACGGAATCAAGGTTAAATGCACCGTCAAAGAACGGGATCAAATGAGCGGCAAAATTGTTCCCCGGGAATACGGTATATTTACCGGAATCATTGTGGTCATTTCGTCCGCCTTCGGAAGCGCCGGCACCTGCATAGTGCTTAACGATGGCTACTACAGAATCTTCTCCCCAGCCAAGGTCGTTGCCTTCCTCATCATAGGTGGACTGTAAACCGGAGATGTAGGACTTTGCCATATCCCTGTTTAAAGCCGGATCCTCTGAGTAGGTACCTGATGTACGGTCCCATGAGCTTTCGCTTGCCACATCCACCTGCGGCCCTAGCAGCATGGTCACGCCTACTGCACGGTATGCTTTTGAGTGTTCCTCTGCCGCTTGTTTTGCCATATCCGTATCCATGGTTGCACCCAGACCGTTTTTATCAATGATATTGGAAATATAGTTAGGGTCAATGCTGATGGTGACCGGAACGCCGTATCCGCCGTTTGCTTCTGCGTATTTCTGCAGTTCATTATTCCAGGTCACAGCCATCTCTGTGTTGCCTTCATTTCCTGCAGAACGGGTCACTCCGGCACGTCCGCCTGCAGCAAGATATTCTTCATCATTTCCAACGTCCTTACCAAAGGACATCCATCCTCCATGGGTTAAAAGAGGGGCGATCTCTTCCCCGCTCATTTTGGAAGCAAGGTCCTGGGCACGTGTCTTATCATCCTCTCTCCAGTCCTCATATACATCCAATTCGCCATCCTTGTCCAAATCCTTAAATGCATATCCATCCTGCTCAATGATCGCAACGCCGGATTCCTTGGTGTAACCAAGGGTTTCTCCGCCTTCATTCGTAACCTTTATCCAGCCGTCCTTTGTTTCCTCCTGGGACCACTTCTCCCCGCCGGCTGCTGCATCGCCCTCTGCATAAACAGCTGTGCTGCTTACCATGGTCAATGCAAGACCCAGTGCCATTAATTTACTCATTCTTTTTTTCATGTGATACCTCCTGTATTTTTTTATAATTTGTAACTATATTAGTACCTTCATAGTAAGTTACCGCCGGCAGCTTATTCTGCTGCCGCATAAGTAATGGTTTCCGGTGTTGTGAGCGGCTCGGCGCTGTATGTTTCCACACGTTCATCCTTGATCACGCCGGACCAGTTCAGGCCGAATGCAAAATCATAGGTATTTCCGTCTGCATCCACATAGCATTCCACATCACGTGGTACGTCCTCTGACTGTGCCTCTACAGCATCCATGCTTGCAGGCTGCTGCATGGGGAGAAGGGCGGATGGCTCTGTATTTCCGGCTACGATATTTGCAAGGGACTGCTGTGTATGGATATCAGACATTCCTGCGTGATATACAAGGATCGCGTCTGCCAGCGGCTCTACCTCTGACCAGACCATACATCCAACGGAACTCATTTTCATTACTACGATAGTTTTACAGTTTTCTCCCACTGCGCCGTCTACATACTGGAGAAGTTCATAGTCAGCATAATTACTTGCTTTATCTACGGATTGTCCTGTATAGGAGCGGTCCTCTTCTACTTCCTGTGTGGTCACGCCATAATACCCGTCAGTGATCTCTACGATCTCCACGCCATTTGCAATCGCCTCGTGGGCATTTTCTGCCGTATATCCCTCGTACTGTATAGATGCCGGATGATATACGCCGTCCTCATCTACCGCACTGTCTGTCACCGGATTGCTTATAGTCACAAGAGAATACTGGCATGCAGCAATATCTTCTGCAGCCGCACGGATCACATCGTTCTCTGTATAGGTTCCGTCCTCACCTGTAGGCTCGCCTACGGAATCTGTCACCACATTGTAATACTGGCTGTATACTTCCACATCTGCACATGGCTCCCAGCTGTATGTCACAGTCATTTCCGGTGCGCCTGCTGCTCCATTTGGGAAAGAAACCTCTGAATGTGATACGTATTTATATGGAATATAGAGACTTTCTTTTTCTGCTGCGGCATCGTAAGCGTGAATAGTATTTTCCGAATTTTTCAGCATGATCACAGAAGCTTCCTGGCTCTTTGTCCCAAGCTCCTTGTGTTCCTCACTCCATGCATTTGCCACTGCATTTTCGGTGGAAATATAGGGATTGTCATACAATCCTACCTCCATCTGGGTTAAGAAGAAACGTTTTGCATGCTCCTGCATCAAAGCGAGAGCCTCCTCTTCCCCAACGTCCTCTTTCATTATTTCATAACCCTCCAAGGCGCCCTCTGTATTGGTCGTACCTCCGATCTGGTCACATCCGATTTCAAACAAACGGGCAAATCTTTCCCCTTCTGTCAAGTCCTCCACCCCATAGGTACGGGTGTCGTCCTCTGTAATCTGCCAGTCTGTGAGAATGAATCCATCATATTCATTGCCGCGGAGCAGATTGATCTTATATTCGCTGTAGGCTCCTGCCACCTGTTCTCCCAAGGATTCATCCTCTGAATAGGCAATTGCATAATTCGGCATTACACCGCCTGCTTTTTCCGTAAGAGAATCCAGGCTGAATGCTCCGTCAAAGAAAGCCACCAAATGTGCCCCAAAGTTATTTCCCGGGAAAACCGTATATTTCCCGGCATCTCCATGGTCATTTCGTCCGCCTTCCGAAGCGCCTGCACCTGCAAAATGCTTTGCGATGGCTACTACAGAATCGTCGCCCCAGCCAAGGTCATTCCCCTCTTCGTCATAGGTTGACTGAAGCCCGGAAACATATGCCTTTGCCAGATCCCTGTTCAATGCCGGATCCTCGGAATAAGTACCGCTTGTCCGGCACCATGTAGACTGGGTTGCAATATCGATCTGCGGCCCTAACAGCATGGTCACGCCAACGGAGCGGTAATCCTTGGAATTCTGCTGGGCGATCTCTTTTGCCAGCTCTGTATCCATTGTGGAAGCCAGACCGTTTCCGTCTGCAGTCCCGGAAATCCCATTGGGGTCAATGCTGATGGTAACCGGCACGCCGTGTCCGCCGTTTGCCTCTGCATAGGTCTGAAGCGCGTTGTTCCATTCTACTGCCTTTTCTGTGTTTCCTTCATTTCCTGCTGAACGGGTGACTCCGGCACGTCCGCCTGCTGCAAGATATTCCTCATCTACGCCAACGTCAGAACCAAAGCTTGACCACCCTCCATGTGTCAAAAGAGGGGCGATCTCTTCTCCTGTCATCTTGGATGCCAGGTCCTGGGCACGAGCCGCATCATCCTCTCTCCAGTCCTCATATACATCCAGCTCTCCGTCCTGGTCCAGATCCTTAAATGCATATCCGTCCTGTTCAATGATCTTTACACCGGAATCTTTACTGTAACCAAGTGTTGTTCCGCCTTCATTGGACACCTTTATCCAGCCGTCCTTTGTCTCCTCCTGGGACCATTTCTCTCCGCCCGCAGCCGCATCGCCTTCTGCAGCATAAACAGCCGTGCTGCTTACCATGGTCAATGCAAGGCCCAGTGCCATCAGTCTGCTCATCCTTTTCTTCATGATCTTCCTCTTTCCCTTTTGTTATTTTTCGTTATTTTTTCTGCATGCATTTTTCTGCATGTCTTAAGGTGAGCTTATTAAAACACGGATTTTTCACAGATTCAAGGAGTCCTGGACAACCTGCTTTTATTGTTGAAATATGTCATTTTTCTGTTGATAAACTGCATTTCGGACGCAAAAATGCTGTTCATCCTTTGACGAACAGCATTTTCTAAATCATCGTTTTATTCAACTGTCGATGAGGGAAAGGAACCTGCTGCGGACCTCCTTTACTCTGCTCCGCCCCACAGGAAGCTCCGTTCCATCCTTCAAGATCACATGGCCTGACTGGATCTTTTGTATATAGATATAATTGACCAGATATCCTTTATGTATCCGGATAAAACCCAGCGGCTCCAGCACCTCTTCCAGCTTGTCCATGGTCATTTTAACCTCGAGGGGTTCCTTCTCCCCGCGCACAAATACAAGCTGGTAATTTCCATTCCCTTCGATGTAGTGGATCATCTTCCGTTTTAAAATAATGGTCTTGGTACGTGTGGAAAACACAAGCTGCTCTGTCTGCTGGCTTCGGGAATGCTTTTTGATATACAGCCTCACCAGGTCTGAAATATCGTTCAAAAAATTGCTTTTCCTCACAAAGCCCAGGGGATAAACGGAAAATGCTTCAAACACCCTGTCCTCACACTCAGAAACATAAACGATCTCCACCGTATTTTTCTGAAGGCGGATCCTTTTACCAACCTCGATCCCGTCCATCTGGGGCATATCGATATCAAGAAGCACCATGTGGAAATCCTCTGTTTCCATGGCATGCAGGAGCTCCTTGCCTGAATGAAAACAAAATGTGCGGATATCCAGCTTTTGTGCCCGAAATGCAGAGATCACAGCGCCCTCCACCACCGGCAGTGCACGCTCATCATTATCGCACAATGCAATCTTAATCATTTTTCTGTCCTCCAGTCATTTCCATGAGGATTTTCGCCACAAAAAATCCGTCCTGTACGGAATACTCAGCACAGCCATTATATTTTTCTGCAATCCTCGCAACGATCTGGGTCCCATATCCATGCTGCACCTGATCTTCCTTTGTGCTGCGGACACCGTCCATCCAGTAGGACAGGGTGGATTTATCTGTTGTATTACAGCAAAGGATATAAAGATAATTTGCCTCAGGGTAGATTTCCAGCCTGATCTTTGGCTCTGTTTCTCCTTTTTCCCTGATCCGGCGGCATTCCTCAATGGCATTGTCCAAAAGATTGGTCAGCAGGCTGCAAAGCTCATCATCCTGATACGGCAGCACCGGAGGCACTACAAGCAGAGAATCTATGGTGATCTCGGAATCCACCTTGGCATACTCCATGTTTAAGATCACATTAACACTCTTATTCCCGCAATTTACATAGTTTTTAGGGGCGGTGAAGCTGGCATCTGTTTCCGAAAAATAATTTTCCAACTCCTGGTAACGCTTCTCCTGGAGCAGGATCTTCATATATGACCGCTGATTCTTTAAATCATGGCGGATACTTCTGATCTCTTCCATCTGCTCCTTTGCCATATAAAAACGTTCCTTTTCTTTTTCCAACTGCTGCTTTTCTTCTCTGAGCAGCAGAATGCTGTCCTGTCCCTTGCAGACGGAATAAAGGGCATAAATAGAAGCCAGCACGATGATGAAAAGGCAGATGTATGTAACCAGAAAACGTTTTACCTCATCTGCCCCTGAAGTGGGCCATACCGATTCCGTCACCACCAGGCACAAAAGGGAAAAATCCCCGGAAAGGATCAATATCAGCCCCGGTACCGGAAGCTTTTCAAAATCATCAAAATTCCATCTGGAAAGATATACTGCCAATGCCGGAATGAATAAATATACAAGAAAGCGGGCTGCAGCTTCCGGCCAGCCGCTTCCCAGATAGGTTCCCGTGAGAAAGCTCATCTGACCTGCAATGGAAGTCAGGGACTGCAGGCCTGCGATCATGGAACACCACACGATAAATTTTGTCTTGGGACGATATTCTGAAAAAAAATGTAAATATAATGCCAGCCCTCCCCATAGGATCACACTCCAGCTTACTAAAAACATTGAGTTTTGAAATATAAGGTCGGCCGCAATACCCAGAAATGTAAAAAGCACCAGCAATACGGCTCCTTCTGTCACATACCGCATATTCCTTTTTTTCATTCCTGCTGTGTTTTCATTCTGGTTCCTGCGGTATCGGATCCCATGACAGGCAAACACATATGCCACGGATACCAGAAATTGCTGAAGCACCCACGGAACCAATTCTATTATACTGGAAAATCTCATAATATCCCATCTCCCCCATAGAGAATCTTTATCTCAAAGAATAAACACCATATTGATGAGTATATCAAAAAGGCTGGTGAATGAAAAGTATTTTCCGCACCAGCCTTCTTGTATGGCTTTTTTGATTTTTATATATTTTTAATACCGCACTCTATCACTCCGCTGCAGTGTATGTGATCGTCTCCGGTGTGGTGAGCGGCTCTGCATTATATGCTGCGACACGCTCGTCCTCGATCTTTCCGGACCAGTTCAGACCGAAAGTAAAGTCATAAGTATTTCCGTTGGAATCTACATAGCACTCTACGTCACGAGGTACATCTTCCATCTGTGCTTCTACGGTTTCCATGCCTGCGGGCATTTGGATCGGCAGTAAGCCGCTTGGTTCTGTCTGTCCCCCAAGGATTGGCAGGAAATTCTCGGCTCCCGCACCAAAGCTTACTAAGATCGCATCTGCATCGTTTTCAAATTCTGAGAATATCATTGCGTTTGATGCTGTTACGCACACTGCCAGCTTGCAGGTTTCCGGTACAGCCGCTGCCACTTCCTGGATCAATTCCAAATCACTGTAATTGGAAGCAGATGTGCTTTCACCATAGTAAGAACGATCTTCTTTATTTTTATTTGTCTGCGGGCCATACGGTGTCTCTACCACTTCCTCTACCACACCCTGGGAAATGGATTCTTTACGGACGCTCTCCGAATCTGCTGTATACTCACCATATTGCAGGGAAATTGGTTTATAGGTATCTGTTTCACTGTCATATCCATTTCCTGTGCTTGGGTTGGAAACAAATACTGCCGCCATATCACATGCCGCTAAATCTTCTGCGCTTGCACGGACGATATCTTCTTCTGTATAAACAGCATTTCCCTCTTCGTCCTTTCCGCTGGGTTCTCCTACAGTATCTGTTACAATATTCATATACTGGCTTGCAGTCTGCTCGTCAATGGGAAGTGACCAGGAAGCAGGTGTACCGCTTCCTCCGTACATTCCGCCGGAAGCTGCCGCTTTGAAAGTCATAGGAATATAAACAGTGGGAAGCTCACCCCGCTGGGCGATCGTACCCTCGTTATTTTTCAGCATGACAATAGATTTCTGTCCTAACTCACTGAAACTATTGCTTATTCCGCTGTTGTCGATAATCTCTACCGCTTTATCAGTCTCTGTATATGGATTCTCAAAAGCGCCTGTTTTCATGTACTCTCTTAACAGCCGGACTGCCGAGCCATAGAAATTCTCGTGTGCCGCTTCTTCTCCAAACTCCTCCACCAGCATATCATAGCAGTTTGCGATCTGCTGTACATAAGGGACTTCCTCACCGAAATCAGGCATCAGGATACGGTCAATTCCGATTTTGATGATCTGGTAGATGACTTCCTGGCTGTCCATTCCGTCCATTCCGTGCACGGATATCGTGGGTACATTACCTGCGTTCCCCTCCATGATCAGGGAATCTGTGGATATGATCCCATCATATCCATTTTCACGGAGCAGATTGATCTTATATTCACTGAAGTTACTTCCTACTAATTCACCGTACTTTTCATCCTCATCGTACGCGATCGAATAGGACGGCATGACCGCTGACGCTGACTCAGTTGCCGTGCCGAGCTTAAATGCACCGTCAAAAAACGGAACTAATGCAGTAGCAAAGGCATCGCCCGGATACACATTATACTTGCCAAACTTGTTATGGGATTCTCGTCCGCCTTCTGCAGCTCCGTCGCCCGGGAAATGCTTCACCTGTGCAATAACGCTGTCCTCACCCCAGCCAAGGTCATTTCCTTCCTCGTCAAACGTAGACTGCAGGCCTGTAATCGCTGCTTTTACCATATCGGTAACAAGGGCCGGATCTTCACCAAAAGTGGATTCTGCACGGGACCAGCGCGGCTCCGTTGCCAGATCTGCCTGGGGCCCGAGAAGCTCAAATACGCCGATGGACCTCATCGCTGTAGCTGCATCATTATAAAATCCCTTAACAGCCTCTGTATCAAATGTAGATGCCAGAGCCAGAGCACTCATGTTATGCATATATTTGGACGGAGGATCCATGCTTGGAATGACAGGAATACCAAAGTCTGCTTTTTCCGCCATTTCCTGCATCTTGTTCACTTCTTCGGTAATAATATCCGTAGCACTGTTTGCAAGCGCATTCCCCAGAAAATGACGCACATTATTATTCAAATCCTCTTCAAAGGCTTTCGCATCCGCTCCCGGGTCCTTTGCGGTATAACGCAGACCGGCGATCTGTTCTGTGCTAAGCTTCCCTGCCAGATCCTCCGCTCTAGTCTGCTCATCCTCTCTCCAGTCCTCATAAACATCCAGTTCCCCGTCCTTATCAAGGTCCTTAAATGCATATCCGTCCTGCTCGATCAACGTCACTCCGGAATCCTTGCTGTATCCCAGCGTCTCTCCGCCTTCGTTTGTTACCTTGATCCAGCCGTCCGCTGTTTCTTCCTGTGACCACTTCTCTCCGCTCGCACTCACATCCGCAGCAGCCACACAAACCGCATTACTTCCCACCATGGTCACCGCAAGCCCAAGTGCCAGCAATTTGTTCATTCGTTTTCTCATAACCTTTTCCCCCTTCATTTTCTTTGGAGTGTTTCTCATCTCTCCCTTTAAGGTAGCCCCATTAAAACACAATTTGTTCACATCTTCAACGTGTGTTGGACAACCAGCATCCACCGGTGAAATACAACATTTCACCCATAAAAATCTCCTATAAAAAGACAAAAAGTGCAGTTTGTCATTGACAAACTGCACAGACTGCAGACAAAGCGGCTCTTGGATCCGGCATAACAGCCGGACCATTGTATCTCTAAAATAAAATCACATCATAAACCGCCCTGGGCCACCTTAATAACCCTCAATATAGAATCCATTGTTTTTTCCAGATATTCTTCACTGTCCCCCCGCATTTCCTCAAAGCTTTTCGGTTCCAGACAAGTGGAAAAAATAGCCGATACTCCCATTTCATAGGCTTCCTCTGCGCCATCTCCCCTGCATCCTGCCGCTACCACCACAGGGATATTCTGAAGTTTCGCCCGTCTTCCCACACCGGCAATCACCTTGCCACATACACTCTGGGCATCAATTTTTCCTTCTCCGGTGAAAATCATATCTGCGTCACGGATTTTATCATCAAAGGCCACCACATCCAGAACTGTTTCAATCCCTGACTTAAGGCTTCCGCCTAAAAAAGCCAGAACACCTGCTCCCAGGGCGCCTGCTGCCCCGCTTCCCGGCACCTGTGCCACTGACAGGCCCAGACTTTTCTGTATGGCTTGATCTAATGCTCTCAGGTTTAAATCCAGAATCTCCACCATTTGAGAATCAGCCCCTTTTTGAGGCGCAAATACGTAGGCGGCACCTTCTTCCCCGTACATTGGATTTTTAATATCACACATTGCCTCTATGGAAACATTTTTTAGAAGTTCTCTCACCGATGTACAGTCAATATTGCCGATTCTGGTATACTCATGAGGTTTCGGCAAAAACTCCTCCCCTGACTGCGTATAGAATCTGGCTCCCAATGCAGCGGCAATACCCACTCCTCCGTCATTGGTGCAGCTTCCTCCCAGTCCTAAGATTATCTTTTTACATCCATTTTCCAGGGCACTTTTCACCAGTGCACCCAATCCGTATGTGGTGGCCTCCAAGGGATTCAATCTTCCCTGTCCCAAAGTAATACCAGCCGCACTTGCAGTCTCAATCACCGCCGTATCTCCGAACACTGCATATTCCGCCAGGATTTTATCACCGAAAGGTCCTGTGGTTTCCACGGAAAGACGTCTCCCGTCCAGCGCATAAAGAAAGCAATCCACAGTCCCTTCTCCCCCGTCAGCCACAGGGATTGCTGTAATTTCACACTCACTGAAATGCTCTTTCACCTTCTGTCCCATAATTTCACACACTCTGACGGCACTCATTGTGCCCTTAAAAGAGTCGGGAACAATCACACATTTTCTCATGTCATCCTCCATTCCGGGAATGCTTTGCTCTACTTACTGTAGGCGGCTTGTCAGCTCATCCGGCAATAAACTCATAAGTTCCGCCGGCCAGTTCCATAAGGCAGCCTTTATCGTCTTTCTCAATGATATGTATGCCTTCCTCATCATGGATGGCTCTTCCATTTTGCAGAATCTTGTTTCCCTGCACATAGACTTCTGCCGTTGTATTCACCGGCACGGTAATCTCATATTTAATCCCATCTGCCATCTTTTCCCATCCACTGACTATTGTACCATACATACTTTCATAAGTGAACCTGGCATCCTCTAACTGTTCTCCTACACAGGGGCGGATAAGAAACCTTTTATATCCCGGCTCATTCTCACAGATCTGCAGTCCTGCAATCTCTCTGAAAATCCACTCAGCAACAGAACCGTATGCATAATGGTTAAAAGAGTTCATCCGGGGATTCCAGAGTGTTCCGTCCGGCCTGATGCCGTCCAGATGTTCCCAGACTGTGGTTGCCCCCTGTGTCACCTGGTACATCCAGGATGGATATTCTCTTTTGAACAAAAGTTTATAGGCTGCATCCCCATGTCCGTATCTGGACAATACATGACAGATATATGGAGTCCCTACAAAACCAGTGATCAAATCATAATTTGTTTCTTTAAGCGATTGTGCCAGCTGTGCGCTGTACTTTTTGGCTAGATGCTCAGGCACCAGTTCAAACTCTGCCGCAAGAATAAGGGCTGTCTGGGTTTTCACTTTCAAAGAGCCGTCTTCCTCCACATACAACTGCTGAAAAGCTTCCACGATCTTCTCATGTAATTCTTTGTATCTCAGATGTTCCTCCCATTTACCGATGATCTTTGCAGCCTTTGACAGTATTTCTGCTGACTTGGCATAAAACGCAGTTGCAACATAATCCACATCTGTGGCTCCTACGAAGCTGCCGTAGGGTGCATCCAAGGCAACCCAGTCTCCAAGCTGATGTCCGCCCTCCCATGTGTATTCCTGCGGTCCCTGCTTTCTGATAAATTCCACATATTTGCACATACTCTCAAACTGCTCTTCCAGAATACGTTTGTCGCCGTATGCCATATAAAGGCTCCAGGGACATATGGTAGAAGCATCTCCCCAGGCGGCCGCTGTCTTTTCACTCTGTCCTGTGTATCCTGCCAGATCGTATGCATAGGTATCATCATAAATATCCGGCACCACCCAAGGGACACCGCCGCTTTCAAATTGTTCTGCTTTTAAGTCGTGAAGCCACTTTCGCAGGAATAACGGGATTTCCATATTTAAAGCTGCCGTGCCGGCAAAAATCTGAATATCTCCGGTCCATCCAAGTCTCTCGCACCTCTGGGGGCAGTCTGTGGGAATATCCACGAAATTCCCTCTCTGACCCCAGAAAATATTCTGGGTCAGCTGTCTCAGATCATTATTTGTGGTTTCAAAAAATCCTGTCTGTTTTAAATCGGAATACAGAACAGCTCCTTCAAAATCATCACAATGAATTTCTCCGGGATAAGCCTCGATTTTTACATACCGGAATCCCTGATAGGTGAAATGGGGCTGGAACACAGCCTCTGCTTCATCTTTTAATATGTATTCTATCCGTTGTTTTGCACCTTTTAAATTCTCAGTGTAAAAATTCCCCTCTCTGTCAAGAATCTCCCCATGGCAAAGGATTACTCTGTCGCCTCTATTTCCTTTTACATGGAATCTTACATGTCCTGTCATCTCCTGTCCCATGTCTAATACCTGCTCACCCCGGGGAGTAATGATTAATTTTACAGGCTTTATCACAAGCTTTTCCCTGACAGGAGGACATTCCTGTGCAATGAGATTTTCTTTTGTCACAGCCCCCATAACCCTTACGCCAAACCAATGCCGGAAGCTGCATCCATACTTGTCAAAATCTATTTCCCTGCGGCTGTCATAAGTTTCTCCGTGATAAATTTCACTGTACACCACCGGTCCTCTGTATGTAGACTGCCATGTATCGTCTGTGACAATGATATCCTTGCCCCCGTCCTCGTAGGTGAGATGAAGCTCCAGGATCAGCGCTTCTCTTCCGCCGTAGAGATTTCTTCTGGAACGCCACCCCAGTTCCCCTTTATACCAGCCGCTTCCAATGGTGGCACCGATGGCATTCCCACCTTCTGCGATCATATCTGTCACATCATAGGTCTGGTACATGGTTCTTTTATTATAGGCTGTCCACCCGGGTGTCAGAAAATCACTGCCTACTTTTTTTCCGTTGAGTCTTAACTCGTACAGACCCTTTGCAGTCACATATACCCTTGCCCGCTTTACCTTCCTGTCTGTTTCAAATTCCTTTCTCAAAACAGGGCATGCTGTTTTTGGCGCTGTATAATCATAATCCGGTGTGATCCAGTCTGCACTCCAGTCCTCACAGGAAAGCATTGCTGTCTCGAACTGAGCTGTATCACTCCATTCACTCTCCTGTCCTTTTTCATCCCAGACCTTCACTCGAATATAATACAGAGTGAACTTCTCCAGGGGTTCACCTGCATATTCCACCTGTACGGAATCACCGGAAATCACTTTTCCTGTATCCCAGCAGTCACATACCTGGAAATTTTCCAGCCTGGATATCTGTATCTGATACGCCTTTTGGAAATCTCCTTTCTCCTTACTTTCCAGTTTCCAGGAAAACCTTGGCACCCTGACGTCCAATCCCAGGGGATTCCTTTGATATTCCACTGTCACATCATATATTCTCATAAGCTTCTCCTTATTCAGTCTGATTTACCCCAAATCAAAATCTCCATTTCCGTACCTTTTTCCAGCTCACTGCGAATACGGAATTCAGCCAGATCCCCATACAAAATCTCTAATCGCTCCACAATGTTGGCAATCCCGATACCATGTCCTTTTTTCTGTTCAGAAGCACCATACTCATTGCTTAGAAGCTTTTCAACCTGTTCCGGAGAGATACCGGCACCATTGTCTGCCACAACCATAGACAGCCCATCCCCCTGTTTTCTCACCTGAATCCGTATGATGCCTTTGACGGTGCCGTCGTCCTCATCTGCCAGCCCATGGAACAGAGCATTTTCCACCAACGGCTGCATCATATTTTTGGGTATCCTGCACTCTTTTACATCTTCGTCAATCTGACATTCCAGCCGGATTTCTCCCCCATAACGATATTCCTGTATAGCCAGATACTGCCGGATAGTATCCACCTCCTGCTGTACAGTGTCATATATCTGGAAATTCTTCACTCTCAGCCTGTCACGTAGGATATTTGACAGTGCACTGGCCACCTTCTGTACGTCATCTGTACGTTTCTGCATTGCTAAATATTTTATTGTATTTAATGTATTGCATACAAAATGAGGATCTATCTGGCTGATCAGAAGTCCGAATTTCATCTCCTGTTCTTTCTCCATCTTTTTCACAAGCTGTTTGAAATATTCCTGCAGTTTTTCCCCCATACTGTTAAAGGTTTCACTTAAATAGCCAATCTCATCATCACTGTCAACAGGAAGCTTTGTCTCAAAATTGTCTGACACAACCCCCTCCATAGCCTCTGTCATACTGTGAAGCGGATTGGTGATCCTGTTTACCGCATAAATGACAATCACAAGAGTTCCGATAAGTAAAACAACTGCCATAGAAACCGTAATTACAATATTCTCCCTAATCCTGTCCAGAAGATACGAAGACGGAATGTAGGAAACTGACCTATATGACGCATTCAGCAATCCATCCTGCCATAACACGCCGTTTAAGTTCCGCCGCGGCCATCCTTCTTCCTTATCAAACAAAGCACACAACTCATCCACTTCCTTCTGCTCTTCTTCAAAGAGAGCTGTTCCATCTGTGGTGACCCAGTATTGCTTGTCAAAATTGCTTCTGTAATATCTGTTAATACGGCCAAGTAAATCATTATAACGAGTGAAAACAGTAAGTGTGAATTTCCTGTTTTTAAAGTGGTAACTCTTAGTGTACGCAATAAGCCTTATGTTGTGCCCGCCCTCCTGGACTGTGATTCCCTTTGAAAATCCTCCCGAATAGCTGCTGTCCCGTATTTTTTCATACCATTGTGACTGCATCAGATTCTCTTCTTCTGCCTTCAGCTTCAGAATAGAGGAAACTATATCATAACCTTCCACCTCCACAGCCACGCTTTGGACTTCCTGTTTGATGGTCTTTGCATTATACAGCTTTGTCTCCAGAGCATAGCGCACAACTGCATCCAGGGGATTTGCCAGATATGCGTCAAGCTTATCCAGAAAATCCTCGGAGTATGCGATAAAATTTGCATACTCAGCCACTGAATCAAGGGAAGAATCCACCTCATCCAAGATATAAGTATTCTGTTCCGTATATCTCTCCAGCACATCCTCCATCAAGGGGCGCACTACGAAGATAAAAATCAGCAGTAAGCTTGCTGCCAGCACCAGCGCATAAATCTGAAGCACAAGGCGTATTGTTTTATTTCTTAACTTTGACTCTCTCATTCTTCCTGGTTCCTGTGCCTGTATTCCAACGGGAAACAGCCTGTTTCTTTATAAAATACATTGCTGAGATACTGACTGTTATTGTATCCCACTTCTTCCGCAATTTCGTATATCTTAAGGTCAGTGGTCTTTAAGAGTTGCTTGACCTGATCGATCCTCACAGCAGTCAGATACTGTATTAAAGTTTTCCCTGTATCTTCCTTAAAAATAACACTGATCCGGCTCTCACTGATATTGAGATGCTGTGCAATTTCTGACACCTTCAGAGACGGCTGAGTATAATTTTCTCTCATATATGTCATTGCCCGTTCCACCTCCGGGCGGTACGAATTTCTATCCCCTGCATTCTTGAGATTGCTCACATGAGCACAATACTGTATCAGCCAGTGGAAGGCTTCCTGATAATCGTATAAATTGCCGCACATAGTATCATTGTCAAAAAGCAGTATGGAATATTTCTTTTCCTCCTGAAAGAGCGCCTGATACACCTGCCTGAAATTATATAATAAATTCTTTGATGCCCCTACTTTCAAATACGCCTTGGAATAAAGTTCCGTCAAAATATGCTCCAACGTATTTTCCCTGAGATGCTTTTTCCACTCCTCAACTGTTTTTGCCGGAGGAATCTCACCTGTTTCCATAAATGACTCTGTAATACTATACACATTGCCCGTACCGGAAAAATTCTTTCCTTCGAACACTGTTCCGCTTGCAGTTAACTTTTGATACAGCTCAGAAAACTTAATGGGATAATCTGTCACATAGACTGTATATCTGGCCTCCTGGCCGAAATTTATATTTCTGCAGATTCTTTCTGCAATGCTCCTGTTCTTTCTGCTTTCCTCATATTCTCCTGTTCCCCACCTGTCCAGGACAAAAAGGATCCTGTTGTTTGGAAGGATGCTGTGGATCCTTATCCTCTGTGAATCAGCTCCGGCTATTTCCAGGCACTTTTCAAGCATCATTGAGAAATCCCTTTGTTCCACCTTCAGCTCCCATTTATCACTGAGCACGATTGGGAAATTCTGTTCTATAAGGATATAATTGTGCCTGGAAGAAAAAAACTCCTGCAAAGCCTTATCTCTGTATGCATCCATCACGTACTGTTCTCCCAGCTGCACATAATCGATCACTGCCTTCTGGAATAAAATACGTGAAACTTTCTCATTGTCCTGAATCAAACCTTTTAAAAATCTCAGCTTTTCCTCAAGATACTCCTGGTTGATCTCATCCTTCATGAGATAATAATCCACACCTATCTGCATTGCATTCCTTGCATATTCAAATTCACCATAAGCGGTGAGAAGCACAACCCGGATATCCTTTGAGATTTCCTTCACTTTTTCACTCAGCTCGATCCCATCCATATGAGGCATGATAATATCTGTGATAACAAGCTGGGGAGAGCACTCATGGACTTGTTTCAATGCCTGTTTCCCGTTATATGCAACTCCGACGATCTCATATCCAAGCCCCTCCCAATCCACTATACTTTCCAGATAGGAAACAGCCAGACGGTCATCATCAATGAGCATAACACGAATCTTTTCCATAATTGCCCTCCGCATAAACTAAAATCATATATCTCTTCACTGCCGGCTGACAGTCTGACTGCCGCTGCCGGCTGCCTTAAACTGCTGCTTTACTGCTTTTCTGCTTTTGCAGCAATTGCCCAATTTTCTCAGTATTTGTTGACATTGATACCACGATCACAAGGAATACACCTAAGGCAATATCCTGTGCCGGAGCCGGAAATCCCAGAGCTACCAAACCGCTGAACAACGTGGAGATCATAAAGGACCCTACAAAAATCCCGACCGGAAGCCCGATATAATCCTGCAGCTGCACCCCGATTATCATTGCCATCAAGGGCTTAAATGACATTGACAGACTCTCCATACTAAGTTTGGCCGACATGGATGTGGCATAGCTTATCTGTACGATTGCCGCGACACCTATAAAAAAGCTTCCCACTACATAGGCCAGAAATTTTGTGCCGGCCACGTTGATCCCATTGTTTCCAGCGATAACCTCATCTCCGCTGATAGCCCTCACATTATAGCAAAACTTTGTTTTGTAATATACATAATAGAAGATTACCGTCGTAATGATCACTACAATCACATTATAAGGAATTCCGCCTAAAACCGCCAGTTCTTTATCCAGCTTTAAAAATCCCATTCCGTTGGTGACTTTTGCCCCGATCACCTCAAATATCATGGCAATGACAAGGGACACTACGATAGACGGAATCCTGAAATACCGAAACACAAGCCCGCACACAGCCCCCAGAAGTATACTTGCCGCCACCGTGACAACTACAAATCCCACCAATCCCAGGCTATAGTTCTCTGCTGCTATACCGCCGATCATACTTGCAGCAATGATCCTGGAACCGATACTCAGATCCAGCATCTTCATGCTTCTGCCGAATACCATCCCATAGGCACACAGCAATGGAATAAACGACTGGATAATAATCGCCCTAAGTACACCAAATCCTGCAAAGCGTTCCCTGGCAGTAATGACAAACAAAAGGTAGATTGCTAAAGGAAGCAGCAGCGAGCCTGCTATCCCTTTTAATTTTCTTCCATCCAACCCTCACACCTGCCTTCCTCTCTCTGTCATCAGTCAACCAAGCCTTCATGACGATCCATAACAGAATCAATAGTATATTCCTCTGCCACCTTCAGAAAGCTCTCCCGTGTCACCTGGTCATTCTCCCATTTAAACAGCATTTCTTTTGCTTCATCAGGTGTGTAAGTGGAAACTCCGCTCTCACAGTATTTAAAATAATTCACAACATCTTCTTCACTCTCAAGGATCATCTGGTTAATACGGATAGAAAATGCTTCCTCTGCAATTGGAGTCCCTTTAATTTTATTGAGAACAAGAGAGGCTGCAAACAGCGGGTCTGTCACATTATGTCCGCCGCATGCGGCAAGCATATATCCGTCAGCAAAAGCATCCTGAAGCCCCTGTGGATAATCTATGATCGTAATCTTCACATCATCCCGTCCGTACTGGTCAAGCACACTGGTGATCGCTGGGAGAATCCCCGGAGTAATGGTGCCGGCTGCAATAAAGATACCGTCAACCTCAGGGTGAGTGGTAAGTACACTTTCAATTGACTGTGCAGCATCAGAGGCCTGAGCGGTAGCCCGGAACTCATTGATCACTTCAATTCCGTATTCCTCACATGCCTGATTCATACCTTCTTCACGCTGCGCACCAGTGGTATCCCCAAGGGCAGTGGAAAATAAAACAATGTTCTTACATCCGGCCTCTCCCATCTTAGCGGTAAGATTATACCCTGCCATAATCTCATCCTCATAGGTATTGCCAAGGTAATATTCAGAGGACTCTACATCTGCTTTGATGTCTTCATCCAGAATGGAACGATAGTAAACGGACCAGGGTATCTCTGCATTCTCACACATCTCTTTGATCCGGGGCAGCACAGAATCTGCAGCCGGGATCACTACAAGCCCGTCCACACCTGCTGCCAGCAGTCTTTCATAAGCCTGGATATTACCTTCCGGTGTGAGAGCTGCATTTTCCACCAGAAGCTTTCCTCCGGCTGCCTCCACCAGCTCAGTGATATTATCCATTGTCTGCTGCTGCATCTGGTCAATGGTTACCGGAAAACGCATTCCAATGGTAAAAGAACTGTCCTCCTGTGCGTATACGGGAGCCGTAAGCCCCACTGTCATAACTGCTGCCATCATGATTGCTGCTAATCTTTTCTTCATTTTAAAACCCTCCCGGTTCATATTTAACATTATACTATAGTTGTGATATTTCTTCTATCAAATGAGATAGACACAGATACAAGGAAAATAATACCTCTGATAAACTGCTGCAATACAGAATCCAGTCCCCAGAGAATCATACCGTTGGACAAAATGGTCATGATCAGACTTCCGATGATCACGCTTCGGAATCTGGCGCCGGAACCGCCTGAAATAGGCATCCCGCCCAAAAGCATAGCCAAAAGTACATCAAATTCAAATCCTGAGCCAGTATTTGCGGATGCAGATGCCGCCCTTACAAGATAAAAGAAGCCTACCAGTCCGGCCATAGCGCCCGACAAGACAAAACATCCGATTTTATATTTGCTCACTTTAATTCCTGACTGGTGGGAAGCCTCTTCCCCTGCACCAATAGCTTTGCAGAACTTTCCCACCTTTGTCTTGGTGTAAAAAATACCGCACACTGCAAATACGGCCAGCATTAAAGTAACTTTAATAGTTGTATTCTCCAGAAACATCATGCTCCCCGGAAGACTTACTGCTCCCTGGGTGATCAATGTTCCCTGTATTCCCCTGAAAATAAATGCAGTAGATAAAGTCGTAATAATTGCAGAAACTTTGAATTTCGCATGGATCACACCATTGAGCAGACCACACAATCCCCCTGTTACAATTCCTACTGCCACAGACAACACAGGTGCCGCACCTGCTGCAAACCCGGAAAGGGCTGCCGTAAGTCCCACAATACCTCCCATGGAAAAATCCAGACTTCCCTGAGCCATGAGAAAGGCCACACCCGATGCCCCCAGAGCAATGGAAAACATGGAGTTAAGAAGAGCATCTATGTTTTTTAATGATAGAAGCCTCCCTTCACTGACAATCTCAAAAAACACGATCATCAGCACAAGAACAATCACAGGAACAGAAGTCAGAAGCATTTGTTTTCTATCATCGCTGTTTTCCTTCAATGTCAGTAATCTTTCTTTCATTTTTGCTTCCTCCCTCCTATATCATGACCTCAATGATTTTCTGCTCCGTAAATACTTCATCTCTCCTAAATTCACCTGCTTTTTTGCCATCCTTCAGTATGATGATCCTGTCACTCATACCCAAAAGCTCTGTCAGTTCTTCTGAAATCATCAAAATGGATTTCCCCTCTGATTTCAAACGTTCCATAAGACGGTAAATAGCAGCCTTAACCCCCACGTCAATCCCTCTTGTGGGGCAGTCCATAATAAAAATCTCTGTCCCGTTTGCAAGCCATTTGGCAACCACTACTTTCTGCTTGTTTCCGCCGCTGAGACTATTGACTGATGCCTTGACAGAAGACATTTTCACATTGATTTCATCTGCCCACTTACCGGAAAATTCCCGTTCATCCTTTGCAGTTATGATACCTTTTTTAGAAATCTCCTGGTAACCGGAAACACAAATGTTGTCCTGTATAGAAAGAGTAGTGAGCAAAGCCTCCGTATCCCTGTTTTTCGACATATATCCAATATGGTTTTTTATGGCCGCATTGGGCGATGTGACAGGGATATTTCCGTGAAATGTCACCTTTCCCTTGTCTGGCTTCATAACCCCAAACATCAGCTTTCCCAGATCATGCATCCCACATTCTGTGAGGCCGCCTATTCCCAGAATCTCCCCTTTATGTAACTCTACTGTGATATCCTTTAATATTCCATAGGTAATATTTTCCCCTTTGAGGACAACCTGTTCTCCATACTCACAGGTGTTATCAACCCGATAATAATCATTGCTGATTTCCCTGCCCACCATCAGATTCCGGATTTTTCCCTCAGAGAATTCTCTTTTCTCCAAGGTGGCAGTCATCACTCCGTCTTTCAGCACTGTTACGGCATCACTTTTTGCCATTACCTCCTCAATATCATGGGAGATAAAAAGTACAGAACCACCCTCTTTGCACAAGCGTTCCATGAGAGAATACAACAGCTCCCTCCCCTGCCGGGATAATGCTGTGGTGGTTTCATCCACGATCAATATCTTAGGTTTCATGTAAAATGCCCTTGCGATTTCGATCAGTTTTCTGTCCTCAAAACTCAGATATTTTGTCAATGTCCCCGGCTGAATATGCTTGATTTTAACATCATCCAGCGCTTTGCGGGCCTCTGCCTCCATTTTGCGCCGGTCCACCACCCCTGCCTTTGAAAACATATTCTCCTTGCCTATAAAGATATTGGCTGCTACAGATATGGTTGCAACCGTGCTTTGTTCCTGCACGATCATACAAATGTGCCGGCTGTTTGCATCAAGGATATTCTCTGGTTGGTAGGCCTTTCCCTCGTAAACCATATCACCCTGGTCAGCCTTCTGTATTCCGGAGATAATGGAAGAGACTGTGGATTTTCCTGAACCGTTTTCACCGATCAGGCCTCTCACTTCGCCTCCATATACTTTGAAAGACACATCTTTCAGTGCCTTGGTGATACCAAAAGACTTAAAGATATGGTTTACTTCTAAAAGAACCTTCTTCTCCAAATCATACCACCTCCTTCTTAGCTTCATTGAATATCCCTGGAATGGAATATTCATCTTTTGTAAGCCATGAATGGCTTACTATTTATCATTCTCCTATGCGCATGGAAGTTATTTGATATATTTACTTTACTGCAGGCAGGTGAGGGATTAAATAAAGAAAACTTTTATTTTGTATAAGATTCTTTTGTGGTTGGGATTATGGTTTTAGAAAGGGATTAATGAAATTCAGATTTATTTAAGTGGAATAAGATTTATAAATAGAAAAAATATGCGATAATACTACTGAGAAATGTAATCAGTAAAAAGTGAAAAATCTACATTAGCGCTTGGCTCAATAAAACTATCCTCGTTGTAATATCCCCCTATGCCCCATACTTTACCTGAAACATCGGTTTTACTGCTGCATAGGAGGATGATTCTTATTGCCGTGTTTTTATTTGCTGCCTTTATTCCCATAGGTTTTTGCAGCCAGGTGATACAGTCCATAAAGAACAGATTCTGTGGGATTCTCCGCCTTCTTTACGGCTACCGTCCCACAGCAGTCCCAGATTAAATCCTCAATACCATCTTTCAGCATTTCGTACAGACCCCGGAACTGCATAATGGCACCGCTTAAAATTACAATGGCAGGGTCATAGGCATGTATCATATTTAAAATTCCGGTGCGCCATACTTTTACACAGCGCTCCACCACTCTTTTTGCCGTCATATCTCCCTGCTGATACCACTTTTCCAATACATGGAAATCCAGCTTCTGCTCTTTGGAAAGTCCGCTAAAGGCGTAGTCCTTGTCTGCCTTGATCATCCGCGGAAGCGCCCACCCTGAAGCGGATGCTTCCACACATCCTTTGTTTGGACAAGTACATTTATCTCCGTCCATCTCAAGAATAATATGAGAAGCCAATGCACCTGCCACATGATTGCGGCTGTCCAATATCTTCCCATTGATGGCTGCCGCAGTGCCTACTCCGGTCCCCAGGATCAACATCACCGCATCCTCATATCCAATTCCGCAGCCATAATACATTTCCCCCAGAAGTGCTGATTTGGAATCCATCTCCATGACCATAGGAAGCAAAAACGCCTCCCGGCACCACTGTTCAAGATCCACTTCCCCGGCATCTTCATATTTCTCATAAATGCCGGTTACTCTTTTTCTGTCCGGATCCACGATCCCCGGCATTGCAATTGCCACACCGTCATATTCTCTCGTATCATCACCTTCCAGGAGCTTAAAGATCATTTCCTTCGTATCTGCCAGTCTGGATTTCAGAGGTTTCTCCGAATGGGCAGGAATGGCATCTTTTTTTAATATTTTTCCGTTCTCGAACAACGCACCTTTGATGCTGCTGCCGCCAAAATCAATTGTGATCACTTTCATATTTTGTTATTTTGACCTCCTTAAGCAGGGCTTCCACAGTTTCTCTTCCGGCAATTCCATAAGAAAAAGCTGTCCCGCATCCAGCAGCCGTTCCGAATTTCAAAGCTTCTTCATAACAGCCTGTCTGAATCCATCCATGGAGAAACCCGGCAACCATAGAATCCCCGGCCCCAACGCTGTTTCTTACCTGGCCCTTAAGGGCACCTGTATAAAAAGTATCGCCGTCCTCCGTCAATAAAAGAGCTCCTTGCCCGCCCATAGAGACAAGCACATTCCTGGCTCCAAGCCCGCGCAGCTTCCGGGCGCCTTGCAAAACTTCTTCTCTTGTGGACAGCGTAGTGTGGAGAAGCGTACCCAGTTCCTCCACATTGGGCTTCACCAAAAATGGATGATAAGGCAGTGTATGCAGCAGTTCTTCACCCGTTGTATCAACCACAATATTCAGCCCCACATCTTTTAGATTCTCTAAAATAGATGCATAAATATTGCCTGCAGAGCCCGGCACATTTCCGGACAATACCAGGTAATCCCGGGGGCCGGCCTTTGCACAAATATCGCTTATCCTGCGGAAATCTGAGTCTGTAATGTCCGGTCCCTTTCCGTTTAGTTCCGTTTCTTCTCCGGCAGATACTTTTACATTAATTCTTGTAACCCCCTCACTGAGATAACAAAAGCGGGCCGGGACTCCATACTGTTCCAGCATTGCCTCATAAGCTTTTCCGGTAACACCGGCAAGAAATCCAAGAGCAAGCGTCTCTTCTCCCAGACGGTTTAAAAGCAGAGAAACATTCACTCCTTTTCCCCCCGGCAGCAGGTGCTCCTCCTGTGCCCGGTTCGTATTTCCTATACAAAGTCCATCTATTTTATAAATATAGTCAATTGCCGGATTCAGGGTAACTGTATAGATCATAAGTGTCCTTTCACGATAATTTCATGTTATTTTTGTGATAACTTTTTCGCACATTCAAACAGTGTGATGATATTTTCTACCGGAACATCTCCCTGTATATGATTGCAGCTGGACAAAATATAGCCTCCGTTATGGTTCATGGCTTCCAGCATCCGTCTGACCTCTTTTTCCACATCTTCTTTTGTGCCCCGCAGAGCTTTTTGGGTATCCACACCACCGTGGAAACATATGAGATCGCCATATGCCGCCTTAAGGTCGTAAGGATCCATATCTGTGGCTGCTGTCTGTACAGGATTGAGAACATCCACCCCGGAAGCGGCAATTGCCGGTATGATCCGTTTGATAGAGCCGCAGCAATGTAAAAAGATTTTGGCCTGGGGTGCCTTTTCTTTTATCATAGTATTCAGCCTTTTTCGTTTGGAAAGAATAAACTCTTCCAGGCATTCCGGCGAGATAAGCAAGGAATTCTGTGCTCCATAATCATCTCCAGTCTCCACCATATCCACGTAAGGCCCAACCTCGTCCAGAATATGTCCATACCAGTCCATCTGAACCTCCAGGATTTTATCGGTCAACGCATGGGCAAACTCTTCATCAGCCAGCATATCTACCATGAAATTCTCTGTTCCCCGCATCCAGCAGGCAAGCTCAAAAATCCCGTTTACCGGTGCACGCAGAGAAATGGCGTACTGATTCTCAGCATGAAGGGCCTCTGCTTTTTCCCTCATTCCTGTTAAGTCAAAGATATCCTCTGCCTTCGGCCACGGATAACTTTCCAAATCTTCAATCTCCGCATCTTCCAGAGGACTTCTCACAAAGTCAATCCCAAATTTTCCTTTTTTCTGTACAAGCCCCCACTCATTCTGAAAAGAACCGTCAGGAAAATGGATAGGAAATTTACCCGTAGATTTGGCAAAAATTCTTCGGATGTCTATCTCAAAATAATCCAGCAGACGCTCATCATAGTAACAGCAAGTACTTCCCTCACGAAACGGTTCGATATCCCCCGGAAAACCAAGAGCATCTTTTAATTTAAAATAAATTTCGTCCTGCAAAGAGCAGGCCATACCGCCTAAATCCAAGGGAATCCGATCTACTTCCTGATGGTTTATCGCCCTTAATACCCGTTCTTTTGATGTCATATTTTCCCTCCTGTGCTGCAATCTACAGCTTTATGTTCTTATGCAGCTCTGTCATATAATCCACAATCTGCAAATATTTTTCATATTGTCCGTCATAATAAGCAGCCTTTTCCTTATCAGGCTTTATACTGCCAGTCTGCAGTTCTTCACATATAGCTGCCGCAGCTTTTGCAATATCATCCAAGTGATGCAGACCGTATCCTGCGATCAGTGCTGCCGCAATGTGAGAAGTGTCCTTTTGCTGCAGGGAAATAACAGGCATCTGCAGTACATCCGCCTTGATCCGAATGAAACTTTCGGATCTTGCACCCCCTGCACTGGTAATCATCTCCTTCATCTCCATAGATGGGAAAAGCTCCTTGATTCTCTCAAGATACAGACGATATTCATAGGAAATGGACTCCATGATTGATTTAAAAAGATGAGCTTTTCCATGGAAAAATTTCAGTCCTTCCCAATGTCCGGAAAAGCTTGGATTGCTGGGACAGATACGCCCGGCAAAATATGGAAGAAAGAATAAATCCCTGCTGTCGGCCTGTTCTGCTTCTCTCGCCAGCTCTTCAAAAGTGTATTCCTTGTCTCCGCCAACCTGCTTATAATACCAGCTTAGCATTTCTCCTCCAAGCACAAAACCAAAGGGCGTCCACAATCCGGGAATGACGGATTTAGGGTAAATCAATATCCTTTTTTCTGTATCGGGTTTGTATTCTTTAACACAGGCTGAAACTACAGAGGCAGTCCCCGCCACATCCAATATCATGTTTTCCCGTACCAGTCCGGCTCCCAGGCTGGATGCCGCCGTGTCGCCGCAGCCTGCTAAAATGGGGGTGCCTTCTTCCAGTCCTGTGCCTTCTGCCCACTCTTTGTTAACATGGCCGATAATGTCAAACGGAGCCACGATCCGCGGGAGTTTTTCCTTGGGAAAGTCAAAAATATCCAACAGCTCATCAGACCACTGCTCATGCTCTATATCCGCGAAACAGGTAAGATGGATCTGTGTATAATCAATATAAGCCTCTTCCGCTTTTAATCCCGCCATACAGCCGCAGATGTATGTAGAAACAGGAACAAATTTTTTTACCTTTGCAAATTCAGCAGGCCTTCTGGTTTTCCACCAGTACATTTTTGCGCCCTGTGCCACAATAATAGGGCAGCCGGATAAGCGGATCACTTCACTCTCACCCATTGTCTGCATTTCCAGGATCGCCGTCTCACAGCGCTTATCAAGTCCTGTATCATAAGGAGTTACCGCCTCCCAGTCCTGGTCGATTCCGATGATACCGGCCATCATCCCCACAACACTGACAGCCTGGATTTCCTTAGAAGAAACCTCGGTTTTTTTCAGCAGTTCCACTGTCGCATCACGTACACCTTTTCTTAAATTCTCCCCGGATATAGAAATTTCTCCGCTCTCACTTTCAAAAAAACAGTTAGCAGTAAACTGGCTCTGCAGAACAGTACCCCTCTGGTTAATAATAGCTGCCTTCGTACCTTGAGTCCCTAAATCAAGTGATAAATAATACCGTTCCTTTTTCATCCTAAGTCACATTCTTATCCTTTCAAAATTACTGCACACTGGTTTAGCGCATAATAGTATCCTTTTTGTTTCCTGCGGGATGTACAATGATTTTTAAAGTACCAGCCGGTTTTCCATTTTTTAAATACGTTTCCAATGTCTCAAGTGAAACACATTCACTGATAACATCCTTCACAGAAATCCTTCCGCCGGCAATCATATCAATGGATTGTCCAAAGGTATAAACTGCTGTCCTGGTCCCAATATATTCCCAGTCATTGTCGTAAAATTCATAAGGGCTTACAGTGATCTTGGCATTGGTGTCTGCACATCCGAACTGAAGTATTTTCGCTCGTTTCCCTGCAGTCAAAAACATTTCTTCGATCACACGGGGATTTCCGGTTGCGTCAACCACTGCGTCGAAACCTCTTGGAAACGCTGCCTTAGCCTCCTGCCCACTGGCGAAAACATCCGTGGCACCGCAGTTGGCAGCTCTTTCCAGACATTTCTTATCAATATCGATAACTGCAATACGGCTGGCCCCGCCCGTTGCAAGTGCCTTCAAAAGCAGCAGACCCATGGGACCGGCACCGAAGATAATGACTCTGCTTCCATACGGCAGTTTCAGCCTTTTTACTCCATACAGTACACAGGCAAGAGGCTCGATCAAAGCCCCCTCCTCAAAAGAAATACTATCCGGAAGCTGGTAAAGCTGTGTCTGCGGCACTGTGACATATTCTGCGAAAGCACCATTTCTGGTAACACCGGATGCCTGGGCATTTTCGCACATATTTTCCTGATCTTTCAGACAATAGTAACAATGTCCGCAATAAATATTAGGGTCTGCAGTCACCCTTTGACCCACCTTCCATTCAGTTACATCCTTTCCTGTTTTTTCAATGACTCCGGAAAATTCATGGCCCTGTACCAGCGGATACTGTGCCGGATAGGTACCATGGTATATATGAAAATCAGAACCGCAAAGCCCTGCTGCCTCTACCCGTATCAACACTTCCTCAGCCCCGGGCTCCTGAATCGGAATGTCCGCAATGCGCATTTTTTCTATCTCATCCAACAATAAAGCTTTCATAATGTATCTGCCTCCTCCTTGTTGACAACCACAGTTTTTATGGCTTCCATCTTATGATTCAATGCAAAATCCAAAGCCTCAGCAGTGTCACACAAATCAAATTTTTTCGTGATCAATTTCTCAAAGTCAATGATTCCTGAGTTTAAAATCTGTACAGCCAGCGGATAGCTGTTGGCATAACGGAATACCCCATAAAGGCTTACTTCCTTGTCAATTATGTCAAAAATGTGGAAACTGACCGATTCTTCTCTTGGAATCCCCACCAGAGAAATCCTTCCACCTTTTCTCACCAGGTCTACTGTTATATAATCCGCAGCAGGTGCACCCGAGGTTTCTATGACACAGTCAAACCCTTTTCCTTCTGTACACTCTTCCACAATCTGTTCGCTTGTCTTTTCTCCGGTATTCACCGTATATTTTACCTTACAGTACTCTTTTGCAAATTCCAGACGGTTCTGGTGAATATCTCCCACCGTGATATCTTTGACTCCGAAGCTTAAAGCAGCAGCAACTGCCATCAGCCCTATGGGTCCTGCCCCAAGGACCATGAGTTTATCCTCCGGCTTTAAACTCGCCAGCTCACAAGCATGGATTCCCACAGATAAAGGTTCTGCAAGACACGCAATCTCATAAGGCATACTGTCAGGAATTCTGTATACCATTTCAGCCCCCATCACCAGATATTCTGCAAAAGCACCTTTGTTTCCCGGTACGGAAAGGAAACGTACATCCGGGCACAGATTATAGTGGCCTGATTTACACTGGCAGCAGCGTCCGCAAGTTTCTCCCGGCTCAATAGTTACCCTGTCACCCGGTTTCACAGTCGTCACGTTTTCTCCTACCTCTATGATCATTCCGCTTGGTTCATGTCCCAGAATCTGCGGTTCTGTCATCTGATATGTACTGCCCATGGCAAAATTCTCATAATAATGGACATCAGAGCCGCAGATACCTACTGCCTTGATTTGGATCAATACCTCATCCGGTCCCATAACCGGTCTTTTTACTTCTTGGATACGAATATCTTTTTTTCCGTATAATACAGCTGCTTTCATACTCATCACCTCTCTTGTCTCATATTCACCATCCGGCCTTTTACCTGTCCCATATGTCCATTCATGCTCTTCGCTTTTCTTTTATGGAAGACAGAATGACTGCCATTACAATAATGACGCCTTTCAGCATTTGCTGTGGGTATGCAGGTACATTACATAGGTTCAAAATATTATTGATGATTGATAAGATAAACACACCAATTAAGATACCAAAAACATTTCCGGAACCACCGGACAGAGATGTCCCTCCCACAACCACCGCTGTGATACAGTCCATTTCCTGCCCGTCGCCGCTGGCAGGCGAGCCAACGCCCAGCCTTGCCGCAAGAACCACACCTCCCAGGCCGGCCAAAAGTCCGGTAAACGCATACGGAAGAATTTTATAAAATCCAACCTTAATGCCGCTTAACCTGGCTGCTTCCTCATTGCCGCCTATGGCATAACACACACGTCCAAATTTGGAATATTTTATCAAAACAATTGTTATCGCAAATACGATCATCCAAATCAATGCCGGAATGGGAAGAAATCCAAAAATCCTCCCTCCGCCCATATGTTTAAAACTGGCCACGTTCTCAAAGCTTGTCCACAGGATTGTCTTGGCATGAGTAAACCAATACGCCAGCCCTCTTGCAAAATACATGGTACCCAAAGTAGTGATAAACGGAGCCACTTTTAATTTTGAAACGAGAAGTCCATTTAACGTACCCAGAAGCAGACCTACAAAAATAGCAATTACACTTGCAAGAAGCCAGTTAGTGCTTTCCAGCCAGGTAGAAACCATGACACCGGAAACCGCCGCAATAGAGCCCACGGACAAATCAATACCTCCGGTGAGCAAGATTGTGAACATCCCGCAACTGATGATCATGGTAACTGCCATCTGCAGCAGAATGTTTTCAAAATTTGCAGACGTCAGAAATACCGGTGACGCAAAGCTTGATATGATAATAAGCAATGCCAGTACACTCAGCGGTATCAGCTGAGAAGAAACCGCTTTCTTTAAGCCCTTGAATTTCTCTTCTTTTTTGTCTCCCATAATCAGTTACTCCTATACATCAGATTTAAAATATTTTGACTTACCATATCTTCTGCCTCCAGCATTCCTGAAACCTTTCCTTCACGCATAACCAACAGCCTGTTGGAAATACCTATGGCCTCCTCTGCCTCTGAAGATATAACGATAACTGCCGTCCCTTTTTTAGCCAGATCATGAATCAATTCGTAAATCTCCGCTTTTGCCCCCACATCAATTCCCTGTGTCGGCTCATCAAAAATCAACACCTTAGGGTTTGATGTCAAAGCCTTGGCTACTACCACCTTTTGCTGGTTGCCTCCGCTTAACTGTCTGCAAAGTGTGTCAATGGAAGGGGCTTTGATCCGTATCTGGTCTTTGATACTCTCTGCATAGTCATTTTCCTTTCTTTTCTCCACAAAGCCCAGGCGAAAGAAACGCGACATATCACTGTAGGTCATATTTTCCTTAATGGAACGCTCAGGAACAATGCCCTCCCCCTTCCGGTCCTCCGGAGCCAGGAAAATTCCTTGTTTAATGGCATCATAGGGAGAATGTATCTCTATTTTCTTACCCTCCAGGTACAATTCCCCGGATTTCACACGGTCAATTCCATAAATGGCCCGTGCCAGTTCAGTTCTTTTGGAGCCTACCAGCCCGACAATTCCAAGAATTTCACCCTTTTTTACATCAAAGGAAATATCCTTAACATTCTCATTGGAAAAGCCTTCGATCCGAAGCCCTTCTTCTAAAAACGGCCCCTGCACTTTTTCAGGAAACATTGTTTCTAATTTTCTTCCCAGCATGTAATCCACAAGCTCCTGCTGGCTTAAGTTTTTGTTTTCCAAGACTGTTACCATATTCCCGTCCCGCATCACTGCTATCCTATCAGAAATCTTAAAAATTTCATCCAGCCGGTGGGAGATATAAATAATGGTCACACCTTCTTTTTGAATCTTCCGGATAATGCGAAACAGAATATCAACCTCATTGTCTGAAAGTACAGCAGTAGGTTCGTCAAATATTACCAGCTTTGGATTCTGGCGGAGCATCTTCACAATGGTGATCAGCTGACATTGGGCAACGCTTAAATCCTTCATCCGCAGATGCCCGTCAATATCCAGACCATATTCCTTCAGCGATTCCTGTGCCTCATCATATATCTTTCTCCAAGATACAAATCCATTCTTCGTATAATCCCTTTCACCCAGAAAAATATTTTCTGCAACGCTTAGTTCCGGCACGTATTCTGCCCGTTGATATGCCTGGTAAATCCCAAGCCTTTTTGCATGTATGGGGGAAGAAATTTCTACTGTCTGTCCATTTAACTCAATAGTACCTGTATCCTTCCTGTGCGCTCCGGTGAGTATTTTTACCAAAGTACTTTTTCCCGCGCCGTTCTCCCCAACCAGAGCCAGGGTCTCCCCCTGAAAAACCTCCAGATCAATCTTTTTCAGCGCATGAACCGCCTGGAAATATTTGTCTATGCCCTTAAGGCTTAACATGGTTTCCATTGCAGCATCCTCCTTTATCTAATAATGCCAGGAGGCTGTTACTTTGCCAACGCAGGTAACAGCCCCCAATCATTCATAATCCTATACCAAGGTTATCTTCCGTTTACACTTAGAACGGAGCGTCTGGATCATATACTTCATCGATGTTGTCCACACTTGCTTCAACCGGTGCCAGATAAAGAAGTCTTGTCTCAGGAAGAGTTCCCTTCTCAAGGTAAGAAAGAATCAGGTCTGATGCAATGATACCCATGCCCACAGGGTCCTGCCCTGCAATAAATTTCACTTCTGTGCCATCCTTGATCGCTTTCAGGGCAGCCTTATCACCATCACGGCCGCACATGAACATCTCATGTCTGTTTGCTCGGTCACATGCTGTCAAAGCACCTAACAGGAAGGGGTCGCTGATGGCAAACAAAACATCAATTTTATCATTTGCAACCAACATATCCTCTGTCATCTGCAAACCTGCTTCTTCTGTCCATGCACCTCCGTACAGACGGGCTACTTCTTTTAATGTATGATCTTCCTGTACGCTGGCAACTCCATCCCAGAAACCACTGTAGATCAGCTCCACAACCGCATTGCCTTCCACACCGTCCAGAACACCGCAGGTCCCGGTTACCTCTCCGTAAACCTCTTTTAAATGCTCTGCCGCTGCAACACCGCAGGAAAATCCAAGAGAATAATTATCACTTCCTATAAATGCCAGATAATTCTCAAAATCCGCACCCAGCATACTATCCACTGCAACTACAGGAATCCCTGCATCCGCTGCCTTCTGCAACGCTTCATTCAAACCGGCAGGCGGATCCACCACATTGATGATGATACCGTCAACACCCTGAGTGATAAAGTTTTCAACCTGACTTACCTGTGTGGCCAAATCTGCGTTGGCATCAGAAATCAGGCATTTACTTCCCAAAGACTCCAAATACTTCTCAGTTTCCGTAGGCCCTGCATAAAAATAAGCACTGCCCATATTCCCTGCTGCATATCCAATGGTATATTCCTTACTCACAGAATCCAGCTTAAATGTGTCTCGTCCCACAAACTCTTCCGCTACCTCTGTCTTATACGAAGCATAATCCGTCAACAGGTCACTCTCTGCATAAACCATCTGTCCCGTCATTGTCCCGGCAAGCATGGTACCTGCCATTAACATTGCCACTTTTCTTTTGTTCTTCATTGTGTATCCTCCTTTTAAAATTTGGGCTTTATAATAGTTTTTTAGTTAACTTAATTTTCTGTATAACATAGGGAAATTTCAAAATGTATACGTTTACATTTTATGCCAAAAAAAAAAATAAATTCCCCCTTATTATCCTTCACATATATTTAAGCAATTGCCAGTTTTTATTCAGTCTATTTTTAGTTTTTTTCCTTGTTATCAACTAATATGAATATATCATGTTGGAGTTTAGCTGTCAATTAGTTTTTGCAAACGTTTACAATTTCATGCAAATACAACAATTTTCCCACAAAAAAACTGGCAAAAACACCGGGATTTCCTTCCCGCTGTCTCCGCCAGCTCTCTAATTTATTTTCTTTACCGAATCTCCCAATCGTATTTTTCCAGGAAAAATAACAGTACGCGGAGTTTCAGAATTTCCATAATTAATATTCTGGATCAACAACTTTACTACTTCCCTGGCCATCTCCTGAATAGGCAAAACCATGGTGGTCAGCTTAGGCACAAGAAGTTTGGAACTTTCCTGCCCGTCAAAAGCAGATACCGATATCTCATCCGGAATAGAGATCCCTCTTTCCAGCAATGCCATATAAACACTCCGGGCACAATATTCATTGATACACTGTACTGCAGTAGGCACCTCCGGCATTTCCAAAAGCTTCTGCATTGCATGGTAGCCCGGCATGGGACAATGACTTTCATCCATGATATATTCCTCCCGCAAAGGGATATGATGATCCTCAAGGGCACTCTTATACCCTTCCAGACGACTGTTCAGGCTGGCATGATCAAAAGAATACCCGATAAAAGCAATCCTTCTGTGCCCATTGGAAATCAATGTCTCCACAGCTTCATACATAGCCTTTTTATTTTCCACACACACACGGTCCACAGGATCAATATCCCCTTCCACCGTAACGACAGCCGTACTGTTTTTCATCTTTTTGACCAATTTAGGCGAATCTATCTTCAAACTTAATATAATGATTCCCGCCACTCTCCTGCGAATCAG
Organism: Eubacteriales bacterium; assembly: GCA_030524175.1. GTDB lineage: Bacteria > Bacillota > Clostridia > Lachnospirales > Lachnospiraceae > Blautia_A. The sequence continues at coordinate 30,497 of JAUNHC010000002.1, read as the reverse complement.
ATCATCCACATAAAATTCAAGCTTCTTAGCGTCATGATTTGTAATACACAACTGCAGCGAAAATCCATTTTCACTGAGCAACGGCTCAATATAGGAAATAATTTCCGCATAATACCCATTAAAAATGTCCGGAAGGAGAATCCCTATAGTGGAACTATTCTGGGTCACCAGCCCCCGCGCTACCTCATTGGGCACATAATCCACATTCTCAATAATCTTCATAACCCTGTTCCGGGTTTTCTTGCTTACCTTATCACTGTTATTGATCACTCTGGATACCGTTGCAACAGACACCCCTGCCAGCCTTGCAACATCGTTCATATTCAGCGCTTTCTTTTTCTTCTCTTCTGATTCCATATGAGCACCTGCCATTGACATAGTTTTACTGATACAATATTAACATTATGGGGGGGATACGTCAATTGGGGGATTTGTGATTAAATTCATGGACATGATTATTAGTACCATTTCAGAAAGACCTGAACTATTACTAATAATCATCATTTCCGGATTTCCTCTGTAATATGTTTTGAATAAAACTAAAGATACAATTCATAGCCATACATCCCAACATACACCCTAATCCATTATGAATAATATCATCCCATTCAAACAGACCACGTTTAAATATTAACTGGCATATTTCAATGACTGACGATAGGGACACACCCATAAGAAACGCATTTCTTAATCTTACTGCATGGTCTGCAATTATTGGAAGTAATATTCCAACTGGCATAAGTAGAATACAATTTAATATGTTTTCTTGAAATAATACCCCGTCATGCTCTTTTATAATTTTGTACCACGACCAGAAAGGAATCAGGACATATTGTCGTTCTGTCTCCAATCTGGTAAATACCGTTGAACCAAATACGATTCCCAAAAAGAAAAGAAACGCTATCACTGCTGCTGCCTGTGATCTTTTCAATCTTCCTTCTTTAACACATAGAAAAATGATAACAGCTGCTATCAGCATAAATCCGGAAAAGAATAGTATTTCTCTCTCTGACCACTGCCTGTTATGTGTTTGCCATATCAGGAAAACATCCATTTTCCGTCCCCCTTAGTTTCAATCAATTAAAAATAATACAACAGTCTACCATTACAGATATCAAACTTCCACCATAACAATCTCCCTGGGATTAAAGAATCTGGGAATCTTTGTGGTATTGCTCAGTCCACGGCTGATGACCATCCGGCCGTCAGCCACTCCCCCAGTCAGCTTCGGGAACCATCCCTGCCCCGGCGCATATATCCCTTGTCTGCCAATCCGCCATTGCCCTCCATGAGCATGTCCTGAAAGCACAAGATCAATGGGCATTGCAGACAGATAGCTTTGCCTTCACAGGAATCTCCAGCTCGTCACGACCGTTGATCTGTGCCCAACCAGTGAGGCCGGGCTTTACGTCGTTTGCACCATACTTGTCACGCTCCGCAACCAAGTCATCTTGATTCCACAGAGCAGGACGAGGACCAATAATACTCATGTCGCCTCCTGATGTAAAGATAGAAACAACTTTTTTTCAAAGAAAATTTTTCAGCACCACACCATGCAATTACCCTCAAAAAAGGCATAAAAAAAGAACCTCTGATTTCTCAGAAGCTCTATCTTTTCACTGTATAATTAAAAATCCTCCGCTGCCTGTGCTCTTGCCTGATTCATATCAAATTCAACAAGATTATACTCTGGGTGATGTATTCCTGATAAACGATATGTATTTTCCGGATTCCACTCACACGTTCTCCAGATCATTCTCAACATTGGCACACTGCTGATCTTAAACTCCCAGTTTTCCGGATTATATTTTGGCACACAAAAACATTCAGCCTCTTTCCTGACACATGCCTGTACCGCCAATTTTTTCATTTCAATATTAAATAGAAAGCGTATGTACCTTGGTTCTCCCAATGCCACTATTGTTGAATGAAAAATCCGTATCTTTCCCCATTTTTGGCACAAAGAAATCCCCGGTATCACAATATTATTATCCTGCATTCTGATACCTCCCATCTATAGGGCAGACTTTCCCCTTACTTTGGTGTTGAAAATTCAGCGTACCCATCCAATATATTTATTTCCAATGCTTTTTTATGCTCTTCAACCGGCAAACCAAAAGAATCCTTCCATTCCTTGGGATAAAACGGAATACGATTCTTTCTTTTTACTTCTTCCGCAGAAGCTTCACCGTTTTCTGTACTCTGTGTAATATTATCATCGGAAACATCGGTATGCTTTGTCCCAGACAGACTCTCTGTACTCTTCTTTGCTCGTTTTCCTTTAATATCCAAATAAATTTCGGTTTCCTGCAAATCAAATACATAAATTGTCTCATCTTCATAAGTAATCTTATGTCCCAATATTTTATATCTGCAGTCCAGATCCCATCCCATCATTTTATACATCATCGCTGAAAAGATTCTATTCGACATTTTTCGACTTTTTCGTTTGTCCGGTTTTGCAATACACCATCGAAGTGCATCCTTATCATTTTCTTCGCACTTTCGAACTACCATTTTTTTATTATCCTGATTAACAAGTATCTGTATGTAAACTGCATCCTCTAATCCGGAAATGCAGGCAGTATTGAATGTTACGCTATCTCTTCTAATCACAACAGCCGGTTCTCTTAAATGTGCAAACAACTCTCGTCTAACAACTTGATAGCCATCATAACTAAAGTCTTTTGCCAGCTCTATCGCTTTCTGATCGACAATTTCTTTTTCTTCTGCATAACCTGTTGCATCATGCATAATCAGCACACCTCATTCTATCTATCAATTTTTCTGCTTCATCCATTAGATCATCCAGCACTTCTCTGGTAATAATCTCCATTCCTTCAACCGTCTTTGCAGGTCGCAATATATCCCAATTTCCTTTATAGGAAACCCTCTGCAAAAATATTGTTCTGCTCGCTGGCTCTCCAAAATTTTCAGACCATACTTTCGGATAAAGTATTTTTCTGGCAGATTTTTTACTTTCCGATACCGTTTTTTCTGTCTGCTCTACATTATTCGCTTCAGAATTCTCCTGTACAATGATTTCCGGTTCATCCAGTTCAAAAATCATCACTTGCTCGTCAGCATTACTACAAAATTGACCTCTCAGCCTGTATTTGCACTCACTTTTCCAATTCATTAGTTCAAATAGCGGTTCTGCAAATCCTTTACAGCTTTTCGGAAGAACAGCCCATCGTCCATTCCTTATAGTTCCCCATTTTATTGCGTTAACATTGCTTTTCTCACACGGACGCACAGCAATACACTTCTCTACTGAATTAAAGAGAAGCTCAACATACTCCACATTTTCAAATTTCTTCAAGCAAGCTGTATTAAACGCAATTTTTCCGGAAGAAATTGTTACTGCCGGATCAAATCTAGTAGAAAAGAATTGTGCCCGAACAATTTCATATCCACTTAAATTAAATCCTTTTTCACTTTTCTCTTCTTTGTAAACAATATCCTTTTCTTCTGAATATGCACTTTGTGAGGCTTTTTCATAATCTCCAGAAGAAAATCCATTCCATGTACGATTTACTGGGACAAATCCTTTTAATGCCCCCTGATCAACCACTTGTAATGTTGGCAATGGAAAACCATTTTTTACATATCTTCCTGCATCCAACATTTTTTGTGCTGCATTATATACCTCTCTGCTTACGATAGCCTCATGATGATCAGTCTGCCTGTACTGATTCCGATCATGATTATTTTTCTTTGACTTATGATCCAGATAATTAGGTGTAAATGTCTTTCTGGACAGAACATCTCCGCAATGTCTTTCATTACGAAGAACATTTACGACGGTGCTGCCTGTCCATTTTGTATTTCCCAGCTTTGTTTTACGTCCTAAATCCATTAGAATTTCAGCTATCTCAGAAGTAGGGAAACCGCTCAAAAAAAGATAGTAACATAATCGAACCGTATCTGCTTCGGTTTCATTGATAACAAGATTCCCATCTTCATCTTTGTCATATCCCAAAAGTTTCGGGGTCAAAAATATCCCTCTTGAGAATCGTTGTTCAATGGAGATATTCATTATCTCACTTTTTGTATGAGATTCTTCCTGTGCAGCCGCAGAAAGAACCGCAAGCATCATTTCGCTCGTATTATCAAGTGTATATATATGTTCTGTCTCAAAAAACACTCCAACCTGTGGCTTCATATTTGCCAGTTCACGAACTTTAGCAATACAGTCCACAATATTTCTGGCAAATCTGGAAACACTTTTTGTAACGATCAAATCAATTTTCCCGGCTTTGCAATCCTCAATCATGCGATTAAACTCATCCCTATGCTGCAAAGATGTCCCAGAAATCCCTTCATCAGCATATATATCAACAAGAATCCACCCTTGATGTTCTTTTATCATATCTTCATAATGGTTTTTCTGTAACTCATAAGAAGAAGTCTGGTTAGCATCATCTGTGGACACACGACAATATGCACACACCCTTTTAGTGCCTGCATCTTCAAATAGTTTTTCTTTTTGTTTGGCAGGAATGAACTCTAATTCACTGCGATCCACACCCTTATATCTTGCTCGAATCTTTTCTTTTCGTTCTTCCTGGCTTACAGCATTTTTTTCTTGCCTATTCATATGCTGTCCTCCACTTCCATATGCCAATACCAATTCTTTCCTTTTTTATACGCTTTTATTCCAGCAATCTTCTTTGCTTCCTGCACAGTCCTCTTTGAGATACCATATTCTTTCATTTTTTCGTATATATAGGTACTTGGTAAATCTTCCGTAGCCAACATCGTTTGCAGATATTTAATCGCTATATCCTTTTTTGCTGTACTTCTTTCAACGGTCAATAATTCTTCAATATCTATCTGGCATTTTCCAATCCAATGAAACCCTTTTTCTTTGTCTAACTCAAATCCAATCGGCTCGCCTTCTGGTGCAAGACTTGATTTAACCGGAAACATATATCTTTTCCACGGATCTTCCTTATCTCTGGATACCATAAGAATACTTCTTGCAGCTGCAGCTATATCAATGCTGCCAAGTCCCCTATAAATCTGTTTTCCACCATTGGTTTTTGTCATATGACCAACTAATATGATTGCACAATTCGTTTCCTCTGCAACTTTTGATAATTTAGACAATGTTTCTCTCATTTTTACTGCATTAGCCATATTTCCATTATGACCAATAAATGCTTGGATCGGATCAAGTACAACCATCTTTGCACCGATCTGTATGATTGCATTTTTTATGCGTTCATCTTCCAGTGTGAGTTCCCCATTATCTTCTTTAATAAATGCAACTCTATTACAATCTGCCCCAGCCTGTTCAAGTCTTGGTTTTATCGTGTCTCCTTTTCCATCTTCAGAACATTGGTATATAACCATTTCTGGCTTCTTAATCTTTTGCCCATCCGGTAAATACCCGCCTTTTGTCAATATCGCTGCAATATGAATTATCAGTGTTGATTTTCCTTCGCCCGGATCACCCTGCAACATTGTAATTTTTCCGCAAGGAATATATGGATACCATATCCATTCCACCTCCGAGGCTTTCACATTTGAATAAAACTCAACACCTGAAATTGTACTCTCCAAATTTGATGCCCCCGGTGTATTTTCTAATCTTCTACTACATGTGAATAATTACACTAAACTTCTACTTATGTTTCATTATAATATATCTCTTTTGGGATTACAATATAGAATATCAAATATGTGTGGAGTTTCATCGAAAACATTAACCAATAGTCAAAGTCTAGGAGGTGACAGGTTTGGAAGTAGATATTGATTACCTTGCTATCGGAAAACGAATACGCACTGCACGTCTGTCAAAAAAGATGACTCAGGAAACACTTTCAAATATGATTGACGTTGTCCCTACCTATGTCAGCAGCATTGAAAATGGACATACAAAACTAAGTCTGGCAACATTACTTGGAATTGCACAAAGCCTTGATACAACTGTAGATCAGCTCTTATATGACAATACCCCTGTATTGGTTTCTAAATTTGATGCTGATATAAAAGAACTTACTTCTGATTGTAGCGATCAGGAAAAAGCATTTTTACTGGAAATTATTAAATCGTCAAAAACTGCATTACGCAACTTCAAGCCGGGTAAATAATTTAAGGATGCAGAAATTCTAATGTTTCTGCATCCTTCTTTTATACTTTTGCGGTCTTGCTTTCTTGCATTCTTACATTGTAAACTATGGAGGTCTCTTATGAAAAAAAATGCTATACTTTTTTCAGCAGGTAACTATCTTAGTTCCCCTTGTCTAGCACCTAATAATTTACCTGGTGTTAAATATGATATTCAAGCTATGTACAAAAGGCTTTCACAAATTGATTTTGAAGTAAAAAAAATAGAAGATGCTTCAAAAGCTCAATTCATACCGGCTTTAGAGGATAATGCTGCCGGCTCTCCTTCCGACGCAATTCACATTGTCTATTTTTCTGGTCATGGCGGTCATAACAATGGTAATAATTATATTTATCCTACTGATTTTGCACCCCTATATGACCATAACAAAAACATAGACTCTTCTGCTATAAACATTCAAGATATTATTTCCGTATATAAAGGGAAAGGTCGGCTTATTCTTATTCTTGACGCCTGCCGTTCTGACTTTGGATTATCAAAAGGATATTTTTCAGAAATAACTTCGGCTGAAAATGTATATATAGCATACGGAACTTTATTTCAGCAGAATTCCATAGGAATTACAAACCAGATGAGTCCATTTACCGAAGCAATCTGTGATGAGATTTTGACTCCTAATATTGATGTAGATGATTTATTCACTCGAATTCGCCGGAACGTGTATTCTAAATATCAAATGCAAATTCCAGCCAGTGTTAATGCACTTCTGGATAAAGTCATTCTACATAAAGAACTTCATTACGATGATTCCGATGAAGCAGTATATCAATTTGTTAAAAAATATGGAGATGATTATACTGATAAATACGGTTATTTTCATGGGGATGATTTGATTTTCATTGATGCTGCTCAATATTTTAATATTAGTTTCTTAGATGCTGTATGGAAATTTAGAAAAGTAGATAATAAAATTTTTACAGATAAAGGTGTAAAACTCCCTCTGCTTTCTGAAGATGAATCAAAATTTGTTACATTTCACGGATTATTCCGAGGAGAAAAGTTTTTTACATGTGATGAAAATTATACATGGCATTATAATGGTCGACAAATCAGAATGGGAGAAATTCCACCATTGCCAGCAAGCATGCAACCTGAACTACCTGAAATCGGAAAAGAATTGTCTGTTACTTTTGATGTTATAAAAGCAAATAATCTCATTACAATAGTTACAAATCTTCCAGACAATTATATTCTCCTTGTAAAAACCAATCTTTCAAAATCTTCTGAACGAATGACCGTTAAAAATGGTTCAATAACCATTAAAAATGCTGACAAAATTTCTGAACTTTCTCTTGGTTCTGGATATATTGCAGATTCAGAAGTAGCAGCACAGTTAGGCGGTACAAAAGCACGAAACCTTATTGGTGAATTTATAAAATTTGATCCCATTTCTGGAAATCAGATAAACGCATCCTTTACCTTTTAAAAAGAATACTGCTGATATGTAGTTTACTACTTATCAGCAGTACAAATCATTTATTCTTGATATAGCCAACGATTGCCATCCCAATATGGTTGAGCCTGCCTTCTTGAATTATACATTTCGTCAAACAAATTAAATGCAACTAACCTTGCTGTATCAAAATCATATATCTTCTTTCCATGATATTCCCAGCAATACTCTCCATCATAAATAACTCCCCAACCAGGTCCATATTTACTACGCATAATAGTGATATTTTCCCCTTTGTATCTCAAGGTGTAATTTCCGGTTCGAAGCACTTTACGCCATTCTTTCTTCATGAAGTTCTTTTTTCGTTGTACACGGTTTTTCAAGTCTCTTTCTCTTGATTCTGGATTTTCATAATCATTGGTCATATGACAGGCACATATGCACCCTACTCTCAGTTCTCCTCTAAATTCCGGATGCGTCATAATATGTACATAACGAATCTTCTCATTACCACACATCTCGCACTGTTCGTATTCAATTTCTTCTCCAAACTCCGCTTCCTCTCCTAAGTCTTCCATCCCAATTTCAGTCCAACCTTTATGCGGAATATCCTTTTTATCCCATCTCATTACAGCACCTCCCCAATGCCCTATATGATAAATATGCTATCACATTATTTTTCTTTATACAAGATACGGAAAAAGTCGCTGACATTTCTGCCAACGACTATGGAAATAATTTATATCTTAAATCTCTGTTTCAAACATCGACAGTCCAGCAAGCATCAGATCTTCATCCAAATCAAGATTTTCACTTTCTTCTGGCTCCGATTCTGCTATCTTCTGGTCACCTACTCCATTCATGGATTTTTCTATCTGTGAAAGAAAATTTTTGTCCTGAAGCAATTGTCTTTTTATTGTTTCAATGCTCACTGTTCCTGACAAATGGTCTGAATACCCTTCCGCTTCGTTATTTTTCAGCCACGCATGAACCAACTCCGTAACCAGGGCTGTCTTGCACCTTTTCTTTGTTTTCAGATATTCTCCGGCTTCTCTCTGACGCTCGTCATCTTCATTGAATATCAGCACAACCTTTATCTGTCCCATAAGCACCACCTACCCTCTACGCAGACGTGCTGCAGTCAGTTTTTCGTATCCAATGGCATTGGCACGAACATCTTCAATGAATTCTACATATTTAAATTCCGTGGAGTTTTCAATCTGTTTTCTCAACAGAAGGCTTCCTCCCCCAAGAAAAACCGCCGGATTTGTTCTGAAATCTGTCACATGGGTATGTAATTTATTGATGATACGCTGTAACCAATTCTCCGCCATTCTCTGAATCTCAAGAACTATTTCTTCATCTAAAATAGTTTCTTCCTGCATCAGTACCTGTTCCACATCAGAAGAATCCAAGTGAATACCATAATTTTGTTGAATTGCATTCGATATTTCAGAACGGAGAACTGCCATACCAGAACGGTCACTGACACGAACGGATAAATCCGGTTTTCCATTTCTGATTACTAAAAGATCCACTGTACCATCCCCAATATCAATACAGTTTACTGTTCGATATTTTTTCAAGAGACTTGATTTAAAACACATAACTGCTGCAAAATTCTGTGGACTTACAAATATATCTCTCAAATAGCAGTTTACTGATTTTCCATTGAATTTGAAAGAAATACCATGTTTGGTATGTTCCGTGAAGTATCGTTTGAAGCTCGGAGCCTGCTGTCCAAAATCTGCTGGTGGCAATCCCACACCAAGCACAACGTCTTTTCCAGTCAAGGTAAGTCCTCTACTCTTTGCTTCCAATGCTAATGTAAACAATGTAAGAACAAAGTAGTCTTCATCTACTGTTTTATCTGCCTTAAATGGCATCCTTGTTTCTGAAAGGGTATAAAATGTACCTTGATACTCAAGAATATCTTCATTCATAAACCTTCCCGGCTCCGAAGTGTATCTGACAAGTCCACATGGGAAGCATACATTTTCTCCCTTCATATTCCCATTTCCATGATCAATTCCAAAAATCATTTCTGCCATCGCTTTTTCCTCCTGTTTTTTAACTGTACTTTAAGTGACACTGACATAATAATAATTGTTAAAACTGCTTGTATTTAAGTAATACTTACCTGCAACTTGCTATCACTTTTGTATGTCTAGTTTTACTTAAATATTACTTTTGTATGTGTTATTAATATATACCATACATTTGTATGTGTCAATACATTTTTACAGTTTTTTGTGCAATCCAAGAGAAATTATGATATAATCCAAGCTATGGAGGAAGCAATCATGACCGTTGGAGAAAAAATAAAATACTTTAGAACTTTACATGGTTTTACGCAAGATCAGCTTGTACAGGCTACTGGTTTAAGCATAAGTACTTTACAAAAATATGAATCCGATGAACGCAAACCAAAGCCAGAGCAACTTTTGAAAATTTCTCAGGCTCTTGGAATCAGTATTAATGTTTTCATGGATTTTGATATTCATACAATTTCTGACCTGCTCTCTTTAATTTTTAAAATGAATGAGCAGCTAAATATCAATTTCATTTCACAGAAAGATGAGAATGGTGACATCATTCCTGATTCTCTTGCCATTTCATTTGAGAATCCGCTGATCAACCAAAAACTCTGTACTTATGTAAATTTTTTGAATAAGATGATAGATTCTGAAAATGAAGAATATACGCAGGCACTAATGGAATTAGAAAACCAGCTTCTTGACGACAATACAGAAATTCACAAAACTGCTCCTGTCAAGAATACAACTGTAGATTTTCCTGACTTGACCTTTTCAGATCCCTCTTATCAAAAAATACAAGCTTTATTGTCCGACTGTACACCACAGGAGCTGGAATGGATTTTCAAATCTGCCCAGGTATTAAAAGAGTGTATGCGTCACATCAACTAATCATTATAAGCATAAAGGGAGACACCATATAAATCGTGTCTCCCTCACTTATTCTGAACATTTTATTTCTTCATATCATCCAGCAATTTTCCAAGATTAATTCCCATTCCATTTATCTGAGGTTGTAATATCAGGTAATCTTTCAATGGACTAAGTTTATTAAGCAATCTCATAATCTTTCCACTTTTCTTTTCCAGTTCTAATTCCAATTCTTTCAAGCAAAACTTAAAATACGGAACATACACTCTCATATCCTTGAGATACTCTTTCAGCAATTCGATACTTGACGTATCGTTTAAACGAATAGCCGCATTTCCTAAAATTATAAGGAAGTCAATACTATCCACACCCAGATCTTTAAATTCCACGCTATTCAGATATTCTTTCAAGTTCTTGACTTTATTTTGTTCCACCAGACAATCCATCAAGTATATCTGTGCAAATGGTCTTTCTTCATATCCAAGGCTTGTACGAAAACTCTGTTCTGCAGCTTCATAATTCCCCATTTTCCAGTATGTATAGGCAACATCAGAATAGTATTTTGCTTTTCCGGATTTATTAAATCTCTCTGTTTTCATCTGTTCACGTATTTGCAGAGATTTTTCGAGCCATTTTGAATCTGGATCAAAATCAAAATACATTTCATATATTTGAGCAGAAACATCCTGAGAATATAATTCGTCTTCTGTATATAGAATGCCTTTTTCCAATTCCTCTATTACTTCATCTGCAATGTCTTTTGCACCATTATTGTCAGAAACCAATGAAAACTGTATTGCTTTATCAAACTTATATTTCAATTTCATAAAAGAATCATCCGTCTTTTCAATCAAAATATCGTCCAATGCAAGCAGCTTAGTTAATTCCCCTGTCGGTAATAATACTGATTGCAACAACTCCAATGTTCTCTGATCCGTATGCATATCAACTTTAATGTTTCTTGCAATAGCTTCAATCTGTTCTGAAAATCTACCCTTATCATTATTCAGCGTATAATATAGAAGCTGATAATACACACATTCATTTTTCCAATCTTCCGCATCTACCAAATCTTTTATCGACTCAAATCGTTCTCCCCAGTTATCGTTATTTCCATCTGGTATGCACTGGAAGATTCGATCTGACAATTCCGATAAAGTATTAACATCCATCTGCAATAAGTATTGTCCAAACACAGGATTCTCTTTTAATGCCCTATTCGTATGTTTCTTTACATTTTCCAAGTAGTCCGAAAGCATTGCAACTGCTATATAGTATGCTTTAATATAATTTTTACTGCCAATTTCTTTTTTATATCCTTCTATTCCCAATCCGCTAAATGGCTTACAGCATATACTGTACATACGACCGGATCCACACAGACATTTTTCATCGTCAAACATATTTCATCTCTCCCATTTATATACTGTTTCATATTCTATCATAATTTTCATATCTGATAAACGGTAAAATAAAACCACAGGCATCACACCTGTGGTCATATCTCTATTACTCTCTTCTATGTACTGTCACAATCCTGCTGATTGGAAAACCGACTATATACCATACTGCTCTTATTCCAAGCCATACTGCGATCACGCATCCGAACATACCGCCTACAATCACACACAATGCAATCATACAAAGCATACCCGAAACATCCCAATGCCAGGGAATAACAAGAAACATATGTGGAATCCCAACAGGAATTCCATATACCAGCATTAATCTGAACCAGTCAATTTCTCCATTCACAATATAAATATACTGTCCTAACCATCCGAGCAATGCAAGCCCTGCAAATACTAAAACACCTTTACACATAAAATTTCTAAACGTCATACTATCTTTTCTCCCTTCTGGTATTCTTCAATTGCCTTCATCAGAATGTCATCAAACTTGAATACTACCTCTATCCGTTTTTTGTTGTATACATATACCGTATCAATTGTGGCATCTGCCAGCTCTTGTGTTATTTTTTCATGCTGCATTTCCCCATCCAGTAACTCAACAGCCGTTGCGACCTTATTCTTATAAGCTTCTTCCTCTTCGGATAAATGTGTGAGCATTTCTATTTCGGATTGGATATTGTTCATTTTACTCGTTATCTGCTGCTTAATTATTAAGTATTCTTCCTTTTTAATGATTCCTTCCGCATATGCTTCATACTGACGGAGTCTCTCACTCTTTAATACATTGCTTTCAGCTTCCAACTGCTTTATCTTTTTTCCTCTGATACTATCCAGATTGGTTGTCTTTTCTTCAATCTCAACTTGCATAGCATCCAATAACTGAAGAACACGTCTTAATGCATACCAGACATTTCCTTCTATTACAGAAGCTGTCACCATTTCGTCAGAACACTGAGAAAACTTACCAGTCTGCATTTTATGTGGACAATAAAATCGGACATTTGCACCGGATTCAGATATTCCCATGGAACGCTTACAATTCCCGCATCTGATTTTCCCTTTTAATGGAAATTTCTTCGAGCCACGATAATCTGGCTTTTTCACAAATAATATCGTTGCCTGAGCCATCTCATATTCTTCCTCTGACACTATCGCCGGATGTACATTTCTCGTGATAACAACATCTTTGTCTTTGGATTTTCTGGTCACTTTACTTCCAACTGCAATATTATGTCTTTTTCCCCGCACTAAAGCTCCTGTATATTCATATCTGCCAAGAATAGTACGAATCATATTACAATCCCATAACACTTCCGACTCAGGTATTTTCTGATTGTATCCATAGTGTGTCAGACCATTTTCCTTATTATATCTTCCCGGTGTTGGAATCTTCTGTTCATTCATATAATAGGCAATCTGTGAAGTATTACACCCCTCAATGGCTTTATCAAACACCATTTTTACATATTTGTGTGCTACCGGATCAATCATCCATACACCCGTTTCCTTGTCTTTCAAATAGCCAAATGGCGGTTTTCCTCCCGCCCCCTGACCATTCTTCCATTTAACTCTTAGTGAGCTTTTTAATTTTTTTGAGATGTCTTTACTATAAAGATTATTGACCAGATTATGAATTGCCATATCCATTCCCATGGTTCTTCCCAAATAATCATTGCTGTCATAATTATTGTTTAGCGAGATGAAACGGATTCCCAATATAGGGAGCACCTGTTCCAAATAGTCCCCTACGCCAATATAGTCTCTTCCGAATCTGGAAAAGTCTTTCACAAGAATCGTATCTATCTTACCGGTTTTGGCATCTTCTATCATACGCTTAAATCCCGGACGTTCAAAATTAGTTCCTGTGTATCCGTCATCCACATATTCAATATACTCATCCGTAAGATCATCTCTGTCCTGCAGAAAACTCACAAGAAGAGTTCTTTGGTTGTCAATACTATTGCTTTCGTCCTTATTATCATTCCCCAGATCTCCATCTGCGATAGACAATCTTAGATACAAGCCATTTTTACTCACGCTTTACACCTCCCATCAATTCTGTTATCTGCTGAAATTTATCATCGCATTTAAAACATACATGGACATTTCCGTTTTTATACACTTCCACATATTCCACAAGTTCCTGTACAAGTTTTTCATTGAAACTTCTATCATTTAGATAATTTTCAAGATCACTCACCATGTCCATATATCTGTCTGTTTTCTTTTCTAACATTCTCTGAGCCTGCTTTGCTGCCTGAAGATCTTCCCTAAGAATATACAATTCACGTATATATCGTTCCTTCATCATATCAAAATCTTCTTTCTCAACAATTCCACCCACAAAATCTTCATACAGCATGGAATTTCTTTCTTCTGTCTGTGCTATTTTTCTTTCCAGTATCCGGACTTTTGCTGCTGCCTCATAAAAAGCATTTTTCTCACTCGTATCACTTTTCATTTTCTGCAATATTTTTTTCCGGTCACACATACTTTTTATTAGAAGTTGAATCTGATCCACGACAACCATCTTTAAAAAGTTCTCTTCTACTTTCTGCCCACAATAATTAGTGGAATAATTCTGTGCCGAACAGGTATAATAAATTCCCACTTTCTCATTTGTCACATAATTATGGGTATATCGGACACAGTACATCGGACGTCCACAATCTCCACAACGTACCATGCCAGGAAAGCAATCTTTGTATTTCTCCCTGTCATTCATATACTTCTTACGCCTGCTTTTTATTATTTCCCTTGTTTCTTTCTTTTTTGCCATTAATTCGTCATAATCGTCTCTCGCAATCATTGCAGGATGCATATCTTTCTGAACATTCCAGTCTTCCTGTGAAGTTTTATACTGCTTTACTCCTTTATACAATGCCTGTCTTAACTTACCAGTCACAATATCTCCGGCATACGTTGGATTCAATAGAACCTTATCTACTGTATCAGCACGCCATTTTGTCTGATCCAGTGGAATCGTAAACTCTCCTGTTTTTTCTCTCTGTCCCGGTGTTACGATTCCCATCAGATTTAACCGGTCCGCAATTTTCTTTTTACTAACCCCCATCATATACCACTGGAACATCATTCTTACAAAAGGTGCAATTTCTTCATCGACTTCCTGTCTGTGTCTGTCCTCCGAACGCTTATATCCAAATGCCACTTTACTCAAGGTTACATTTCCTTTTTTTCTCTGTGCATCTTTTGCTGCCAAAATCTTCTTAGACATATCTTTTGCATACATGGCATTAACCATATTTTTCAGAGGAACACTGATATTCTCCCGGTCTTCTTTTCTGGAGCTGTCATAATCATCCGTAATTGCAATGAATCTGACATTTAATTTAGGAAGAATAGTTTCCAGATAATATCCTGTTTCCAGATAATCTCTTCCAAATCGAGACAAGTCCTTCACAACAATACATTGAATTTTTCCGGAACGCACATCTTCCATCAATTTCAAAAAAGCCGGTCTGTCAAAATTTGTGCCACTAAACCCATTATCTACATAGGTACCTGCCAATTTTAAGTCTGGATGCTCCTCAATATACTTTTCTACCATCATCTGCTGAACAACTAAAGTTTCATCTGTTTCGTTTCCACCATTTTCAACAGACAATCGAACATATGCCGCAGTATCTATTAAATGCTCGCTTATAATTTCTATGTTTTGGCTATTCTCTGATTCTGCACTTTTGTTTCTTCTGCTTTTCCTTGCCATTTCTTATCCCTCCAACCATTCGTCAGGAAAATAATTTTTCCATTTCTGCATTGTCAGATATACATGAACCTCTCTAAAATCGGAAACAACAATTTTTTCAACCCATTTTTTAACGTGTTGTAATTCCAATTCTTCTGGGATTTCCACCCTCTGAAATGTTTTTAGCCATTCATTTTCTTTGCTGTATGCTTTTTTGACATTCTCAAGTCTATCCATTAAATTCTGGAAATCCATCTCATACATTTGAAGCTGATTCTGGATTTCTTCTTTCTTCTCCTGATACTCGCTTTCTCCTATTTTCTTATCCCGAAAGCTCTCATAAAGAGGAATGCGATCCTTTTCTTCCTGCTCCATCTCACGAAATATCATCCATGCCTTTTCTGAATATTGTTGGATTTCTCTCTGTAATAATTGTTGTGCCTTTTCTGTTTCCAGATAACACTGCATTTTTTCAGCAATATCCATTTCTAAACGAATGGCATTTTTTACGGTCTGGGTAACATCTTCCAATTTAATAAAGGTTCTTTTACTTTTGGGAAGTGCATTAATCTTTGGATCAAATACAAAAGCTGATTCTCCGCTTCGGAAATTTCTGAGATAAAGTGGCTTTCCAGTTTCTGCATCAATTATTTTTTTCACAAATGGTCCTGGTTTCCCTCCAGCCGCATTTTTTGTTGTTGTCCTGCTATTAATTAACTTCGTAACTTTTTCAAACACTCCCTGTTCCAATATAGGTGTGATTTGGACTGTACAAAGCTCACCATTGATCATTTTCTTCCAATAGCCATCATAGGCAGTACAACTCAATATTCTTCTTACAGAACCTTCGCTCCACTTACTATCATAATCTGGCCAATGTTTATGCCCAACTCTTGCATTATGAACCACTGGAGATTCTATTCCTCTTTCATTCATAATGTCCGCAATTTTCTTAACCGGTATCTCGTCCAAAACCATTTGAAAAATTTCACGTACAATATTAGCTGCCTCTTCCTCAACAAGAAGTTCTTTCCGGTCTTCTGAAAGGATGTAGCCATACTTTTCATCATGAACTGTATAATAACCTTCAATCTGTTCACGGACTGTATTCTCTCGCATACTGCTTACCAGTATTTCCGTTTTTTCTTTTTTAAAATATTCCTCAATATCTTCACGACTTTTTCCAATACTGCAAAAATCATCCTGTACTACTGCAAAGTGGAGTCCAGCCGGAAAGAATGTTTTCACAAGGACATCTTCCGCACAAGAAATATATTTACCACAACGATCAAGGCTATCCACTATGACAATATCAAAATTCCGGTTGATTCCATCCAATGTCATTGATTCAAAAGCAGCATTTTCATTATCATCCTTTTTCCGATCACTATATTTTGCCACCAGTTTCCATCCATGGGATTGTATATAATCCTGAATGTGACGATTCTGTTGTTGGATAATGTCAGATGGAATACTGTTTTTCCTCTTACAGGATGTAGTTCTTGTATAACTTACGCACCGCATCTAAACCCACCTTTCATTTCTTCCGTTTCCTTGATATTTTGTGCTACTTCCATCATTTCTTGAATCTCGTCTGCGTATTTAAATTGAATTTCCAGACGGTCTTTTCCGTACACGATAATTTTATCTATTAATGTAACAACAGCCTTTCGGTCAAGCTGTGTAATAGTCTGATACCTTTTGAAATCTTCGATCCACGGATGTTCCCGCTTTCCTTCAATAGATACCTTCTCTTTCTTTTTCTCTAATTCCCGTTTCGCATTTTCTGCACTGTGCAGCTTATCAGTGAATCTTCGATTATACTCATGGTATTCTTCTCTGGATACAACGTTATCCAACATATCTTGATATAAATGAACTTTCAAATCCTTATATCTTTCCACTTCATCATGCAGAGCAATTAACTGTTTTTCGATGGAAACAAGTTCTGTCTTTTTATAATTATCTATTCCACTTCTCTGGATAATTTTTTCTGCCTCTACCAGCAAAGAAACTTGTCTTTGAACAGCATCCAGAACAACTTCATAAACTGACTTTTCACTGATTAAGTGAGAACTGCATCCATCGCCATTTTTGTATGTGGAGCAATGGTAATAATAATACCGTTTCCCCTTTTTCGTAGTGCTTCGCTTTATCATATTCTGACCACAATCCCCGCACCGTAAAAAACCAGAAAACAAATAAACAGATTCTTCTTCCGGTGCAGTTCGTGTATCCAGTTCCAACAAAGACTGTACGTACTGAAATATTTCTTCTGCTATAATCGCTTCATGCGTCTTTTCCACACGAATCCAGTTTTCTTCTTCAACCGGTCTGCACTCTTTTACTTTGTAATTGATTTTCCGATTCTTACCCTGTACCATGGTTCCCGTATACAACTCATTCGTAAGAATACGATTTACCGTTGTGACCGCCCACTTTGGATTTTTCCCTGAGCGAAATCCACTATTATACTTCATTCCACAACTTCGCTTATACTCTAAAGGCGGAAGAACCCCCATTTCATTCAATCTTGTTGCAATTCTCTGAGAACTATACCCATCCAGTTTTAAATGGAAAATAAGACGAACAATATCAGCTGCATACTCATCTATGACAAGATGATTTTTGTTCTTTGGGTCTTTTAAATACCCGTACCCGGCAAAGCTCCCAATGAACTGACCATTTTTTCTTTTTACATCTAATTGACTTCGGATTTTAATTGAGATGTCCCTGCAATAAGCATCATTAATAAGATTCTTAAAAGGAACAATGATCTGATCTGCATCATCCGATTCTGCGGCACTATCATAGTGGTCTGTGATTGCAATAAACCTTACCCCAAGAAATGGAAATATCTTTTCCAAATACCGACCTGTTTCAATATAATTTCTTCCAAGTCTGGATAAGTCCTTGACGATAATACAGTTGATTTTCTTTTTCTTCACATCTTCAATCATCCGTTTGAATGCTGGACGTTCAAAGTTTGTTCCACTGTAACCATCGTCAATATATTCATCGACCAATGTGATTTCCGGGTGCTGTTTCACAAAATCGTTAATGAGACTTCTTTGATTGCGGATACTATCACTTTCCAGTTTATCTCCGTCTTCTCTGGATAGTCTTAGGTAATCCGCTGCTAAAATAGACTTTTTACTGAAATACATAAAGCCATCAACCTCCTAATTTACTATGCCGACTGGCAGCGTAAACCAAGAAATTCATGGCTTCTTGAATGCTTTTAAATTTTGACCCAACACCATATTAACATAACTTCCGGCTCACCGCTACATCTTTTTTCATTTTTTCAACCTTTTTTCCTCTATCATCATAATGAGATACACCTGCTCAGGCTCTCTTCTAACGTACACTTTCCTGTAAAACTTATCTTGACTACCACCCCATGGGATATGTAGCAATAAGGATTTTTTATCTGACAGATATAATCCTCTATTCTTTCCTTCTGTGGCAGATCTGTATGAATATGTACCTCATTCACATCAACCAGAGTACTCTTGTCCACGGTTCGGACATCCACTTCTGACATTTCTTTTAAATCTTCTAATGTAATCTCATGACCTACTCTTTCCATGGTAACTGCTCCTTTCTGCATAGGCTTCTGCCTATACAGCCCACAGAGCAGGAAATGTTGTTCCAATCTGAAATTTTTTCAATTTTCTTTTTTGGAGCAACAACATTTTAGCCGGATACGGCTGTATTAATAGGGGATTCTATTCTAAAGCAAGTATCGCCTAGAGTAACTCAAAACCCAGTTCCTGGCTTTTGGTTCCCCGGCAAACTTGATGGGGATTCCGTTTCCCCATTCCCTCGGTTGCTGCCCAAAAGGATTTGTGCGGTTTGGCTTACCACATAAATGTGGACGCATCGTATCTTCTTCTCCAAACTCTTAACAGAGACAGGAGAATCCTGATACGGAGTATGCTTCGCATCATTGCTTTTGCTGTGACACCCCATAGCCAGACAAATTTTCAAAATCAAAGGAAGGAGAAATCATGACAAGACCCAAAAAGGAAGTATTGAAGAAAAAGAAAAACTGCATTATGCTCCGTCTATCCGATCCGGAATATGAGCTGGTAGCAAACTATGCCAAAGAATCCGGTTATCCGATTGCTGTCTATGCCAGAAAACAGGTGTTGGAAGGTAAAATTGAAATCCAGTGCCCTATCATTGTAGATATTGAAGAACTTCGGAAGTTGACCACAGAATTTGGAAGAGTCGGAAACAATCTAAACCAGATTGCAAAATACTTTAACATGGGAGGAATCCGCTCTCAGGCAATGCAAGATGAAATCCATGAATGTATCACACAGCTTTTTTCATTACGTGAAGAAGTTTTAAGATTGGCAGGTGATTATCATAGCAATATTGAAGCACATCGCAAATAAAAACGCAGACTATGGTGCTACCATGAAATATTTGTTATTTGAACATAACGAGAAAACCATGAAACCAATCCTTGATGAAAAAGGTCGGAGGGTTCTGAGAAAGGAGTTTCTGGTTGACGGTGTAAACTGTGAACCATACTCTTTTGATAAGGAATGTGAGATTGTAAATGCCAAATACCATAAAAACCAAAAATACAGTGAAATAAAATCCCACCACTACATAATAAGCTTCGATCCCAAGGATAAGGATGAACGTGGTCTGACCGGAGAGAAAGCCCAGGCCCTTGCTCTGGAATATGTCAAAAGGAATTTTCCGGGACATCAGGCTTTTGTCTGTACTCACCTTGACGGTCATAGCGGAAGTGGAAACATCCACACTCATGTCGTAATAAACAGTGTACGAAAACTGGATGTTCCCAAACAGGAGTTCATGGAACGGGAATGTGACAGCCGGGCCGGATACAAACATCATGTCACGAATGATTACTTCAACTATCTTTTGCGGGATTTGATGGATACGTGCATTAGGGAAAACCTGCATCAGATAGATTTGTTCCAACCGGCTGAAAAGAAAGTGACCGATCAAGAATATAAAGCACGACGACATGGGCAGGAAAATCTTGACCGTCTTAACGAGAAGATTATTGCTGATGGGCTGAAACCACGTACCACTGTCTTTCAGACGCAGAAAGATTATCTCCGAAATGCTATCGAAGATATTGCCAGTGCTGCACAAAATATGGCAGAGTTTCAGAACGGACTTTCAGAAAAATACAAAATCACCCTTACAGACAAACGAGGGCGATTCAGCTACCTTCATCCGGAACGAAACAAGAACATTTCCGAAAGAGCATTGGGAACCTTATACGGAAAAGAACATCTCACGCAGCTTTTTGAAGGAAACAAAAAACGTGAGACCGCAAAAAGCAAACCTCAAAAAGAAGCTCCTGTTTCCAGTGTTACTCAATCAGTTACTCCAGAGCCTCCATCAATGTCCGAAAAATACCCAGACGGTTCCTACGACACATCTGATATTCTGTTCATAAAATCCGACTTACATCTTGTTATTGATTTACAGACTTGTGTTAAAGCACAGCAGAGCAGAGCCTATGCAAGAAAAGTCAAAATATCAAATCTACAGGAAATGGCTAAGACCATCGCTTATGTACAGGAACATGGATACGATAGTCGTGAAAATCTTCTGGACACTTACGATGATATTACTGCCCGGTATAATGATGCCAGAAAAACACTTCGTGCCACTGAGAGCAAATTAAAGCTTTTGAATGAGGAGATTCATTACATCGGTCAGTATCATGCGAACAAAGGTGTATTCGCTCAAATGATGAAATCCAGAAACAAGAAAAAGTTTCAGCAGGAACATACCGCAGAACTGGCACTATACGATTCTGCAGTTAAATATCTGAAGGATAAATATCCAGATAAGAAAATTCCGTCCATAAAATCATTGAAGGAAGAAAAAGAAAAGCTGATCACACAAAAACTTGCCCAAACAGACACCTACAATTATTTCAAAGAATACCAGAAAGAGCTTCGTACAGTAACTAAGAACGTGGACTCCATTTTGGGTACTCCTGTCACAAGACAAGCAGAAAAAGAAAAAGCATCGGATATTTCAAAATGACAATATCCAATGCTATGAATATATGATAAAATATCAGATGTATAATTTTGGAAAACACAAATCAAAAACAAAGGAAGTGAAAATAATGCATCCCATATCCATCGAAAAATTTGCCGACATGACAATCAAATCCAATAAAGATATGAATAAAAAAGAACTGATTAAAGCTCTCAGACAAACTCTGGAAGAAAAGAATAATGGAGCAAAATGTATTGTCTGTGGTTCCCCGATCTGGGCTGCCGGAAGTGCTATTACAGGAACCAATATGTGTTTCTCATGTACTACACTCGAAACAGATGACAGCGACGATTATGAAATATACTAAAATCCTATTCCCCACTCTGCAAAGTGAGTGGGGATTTATTCTCCTCTTTGTCAAATTCCTCAATATATTTTTTTAATTCCTCAACATCTTCTTCTGTCAGAAGCGGTTCTGAAATAAAAAACAGATCAGAAGGCATCAACCCTCCGAACAAAAGCTGTATTCCCTGAAGGAGCATTCCAGCAATAAAAAATCCTATACATAAACTTCCTGTAACTGCTCCGTTCAATATTCTCTCCGGAATAAATAATGGACATAAAAAGAAAACTAGTGCAACACAATATGCTCCAATTGATAACTTTGTGAAAATCAAATTTTTTCTTATTTTTTCTCTCAATAAAATCCCTCCTCTACTACAAAATAATTTGCTCATCATCCACGTACAAACAATAATGTTCAACATCATCCCTGATATTATATCCAGCATTCCATTCATCCGGCTGAAAACGGATTTGCAATACCGGTTCAGTTTTTCCAATATCGTCCTTCCTCAAATACACATCAATATCAAGACTCCCCGGATAACCTTTCAGGTCTGTAGAAAATATCATGCTCTTAAACGAATTGTTTCTACACATCTCAACTACATTTTTTGCAAAATCTTCTTTGTCTAATATACCCCGGCTGTTCGCAACAATCATTAGGTGATAGTCATTATTTGAAGAAAAACTGGAAACCATATCTGGTACACCTGTATACTCTACTTTTTCCTTTCGATAAACGATCACACCCACAATGATTAGAAGAACAGCCAGAACCATTAATGTTCTGACAACCCAAAAATCCCTGTATTTCGTTCTCATTATTATCCCCTTTCTTGTGAGGGTTCCGATTGTGGAACCTTTGTTACTATCTATCATAACTCTATAATAAAGGAAAAACAACGAAAAGGTGCGGATACTTTGATAAAATATGATAAACTATGGGAAACCATGAAAAAGAAGGGTGTTACGAAGTATACTCTTCACAAGGAATACAATATCAGCAAGGCACAGTTGTTCCGGTTGCAACATAATGAAGGCGTCAGCATGAATACCATTAACACCCTGTGCAACATCCTTGACTGTAATATTGAAGACATTGCAACACATTACAAAGACTAACGCAAGCAGAGTTTTATAACGAATATAATTTCTGCCTGCGTTTTTTATTTCAATACGGACTTTGTCCCAAAAATGGGAAAAAGTCTTTTTTCAATTACAAAAAAATCAGGTTCCCTTATCATATGTGATTAAGGAACCTGATCATCATCATTTACGGTTACGCTCCATTGTCATTTCCCGTTCACGTTTCCCATATCGCTTTTCCAATTCATCTTGTTTCTGATGAAGCAATTTTAATACAGAAGGTCTTTTTTTCGGATCAGTGACCTTTGGCTTCTTCTTTTGGTTATTGATACGACCATCAATCATATTATAGTTTTGCTCTTCGCTGATTTCAGCACTTCGGAGATATTCCCCGTTCTCATAATACTTCTGATATATCTCCAAAGGTGGTTTCTCTGGAATCCTCGGTTGTCTTTCCGGTGGGTGAAGATACTCCCGAATCTGCTGTATAGCTTTTTCATCAAACCCCTCCGTACAGTCATCGGTTACAAATTTCCCGCCGGAATCAATAATTACTGCGGCAGCATTTCTTCCATATTGTTCGCTTTCCATCATAAAGAATTGTTTCCCGTCAATGATTATCTCATCGGTTGCCACCCAACTTCCTTTGCATCCTTCAATCGGATAGTCCCTTGTTTCCATCGTAATAAGGGTACTTGAAGAATTACTGCGGAGAAATCCGGCAATAGCAACAAAACCATCCTTATCAACATAAAAAGCAGAAGTTACACCACCCTTATTATGTACAATCACGTCACTGACACTAATTCTATGACCGGCAAATTTTTTTGGTGGATTGTTCAAAAGCTTTTCATAAATGCTTTTTGGACTGTCATCTGGTACTGCCATCCCAATATAGACCTGTTGATAATTGTCACTTCGTACTGACAGTTTCTGTGCCTCAATGACCTTATAAGGACGGAACCGCAATTTTCTGTTCTCCGGGATAGCCTTTAACTGATAAATTGCATATTGGTTCAGATTCATTCGGTATCCTCCTCCGTCTCCTGTTTATATGGCTCCAGATCCATTTTTTTGAAATCATCATCAGAGATGCACTTCATTTTTTCAATCGTAGTCATTACCAGAGGATAAATCTCCGGATCGTCTTCTACAAATGGCACTACTTCCTCAATCTTTTCCATAGTGGACAAGCGATTACTCTCTTCAAACATTGCCATAACCAGATATTCGTTTTCTTCAAATTGTATCTTTCTCATAATTCCTGTTCCCCTTTCTTTTTGGTATGTGAATTTTCAGTCTGTTTCTCTTTCTCCTGAGCTTTCAGTTTTGCCTGACGCTCCCGAAGTGCCTGCAGAACAGATTCCTTTTTGCCACTGGTTTTCTGCGGAGTAGCATTGGATTGTGTACTGTCGTTTTTCTCTGGTATCATTTGCTCCTGTTTCTCAGGCATCGTTTTGACTTCTTTCTCCTTCTCATCCTGGGCATCTAAATAGGCTTTCACATCAGAAATTGCTTTTTGAACCAGAGGGTTATCTTTGTAATATGGAACAAGGTCAAGCATGTCTTCCCGTATCTTTCCGGCTGCCATCAACTCATACTCCATATCATCATAGATACTTCCATCGTGAAGAGTAAAACCAATTCCTTTAATACCATGCATCCTGTCTGCTGGAATCTTCTCATAGATTTCCAATGCTTCCTGTAAAGAAAGATTATCATGATATTCACCAAGTACCGGGAACTCCATACATTCTGCAACATAGAATGAAATAGAACCTTCTGACCTTTCGTTTTCAACTTTTTCCGGCACTGCTTTCACAACCACTTTTCCTTCTTCCACAGCCTGATCGAACCGTTTAAGAAGCTCCCCGGCATCATGTACCACACTTTCCAAATCATCGTTTTCATCAGCTGCAATCTCAGCAATCCAATCTCTAATTTGTTCTACATTTCCTGAAACAAGGTCATCATAAATTTTCTGGATGTTACCTTCCTTATCCTCAACGACATCCCTATATCCATATGTGTCATAGTCCTCAGAAAATTGATCCAGATCCACAGCCAGTTTCATCAGTTCCTTCCTTTTCAGATAGTTATCCGCACTTTCCATATACTCTTCCAGTGTCCCTGTTTTTTCTAAAGAAATTGGATTAATATCAATCTTTAATCCTGATATTTTGAGACCATGATCATTCAGGGAATTAAAGAAAGTATCTTCTTTTATATTTCCGGTATAAGAAAGGACAACGTCCACATCTGAACTTTCGTGATACAATCCTTCTCTCGTTCTGCTTCCATGAACTCTGGCTCCCAGTAATTTAACCTCATTTTCCAGCCCAAGTTCTTCTATGTTGGACTGTGCTACACACAAGACTGTTTCCTCTATATCATGCCGGCTCTGCCCATTCAAAGCAGTTTCCTTTATTCCAATTTGAGATGTAAGTGAAATCTTCTCTTCTTTCAGCCTTTTCTTTGCAGCCTGTTCTACAGATTTTCTTAACTCCTCATGGTCTATCGGAACACAATCCAGTTTTCCTAAGTCTTCATCTTTAAAAAACCAGCCAACAGCTTCTTCCATCGAAGCATCCGGAACATCATAAAACTTTCCTCCAATTTCATTCCAATCACTATCATATACAATCGTATTGAAACCATCTTGAACATGTTGTATATAGGCATACCCATATCCGGATTGAAAAGCGATCTGATCTGTCCCACTGTCCATCTGTTCTTTTAATGCTTCATAAGATTTCTGTGGGAAATATTCTGCCCGCTCTACTGTTTCCAAAAATCCCTCACATTCAATCACCTCACAGGCATCCACATAAGAACGCAGTTCATCTTCAAGAATCTCCTGCAACGCATTTCGGAAAGAAAGTTCCGGATCAGAATATACCCCGCCATCCAACTCACGGTATTCTTTATCATAGATGGTATAATCATAACCATCCGATACCGTCTGGACAAAAAGATATTTTTCCTCATTAGCTATCCAGTAGGCAACTTCCCTGTCATAACCTTCCAGATAAAATTCTGCTTTTTCTAATGCTGCTTTTGTTTCGGGGTTTACCCATTTTCCACTTAAAGAATTAAATGCAATATCCTCCAATTCCTCAATTCCGTTTTTACAGGAAATCAATGCCATTCTTGACGGTGGCTGCTCTGTGCTTTCCATGCCGATCTGTTTATCCAGATGGTTCGAGAGCTGATGATATGCACTGGTTGCTTCGTCTATATCATCAAAATATTGATAACTTCGCTCTGCTTTTACTCCATATGCGTCATTTACAACATAATACTGTGCAATAAAAGGCTGCTCTTTTTCCGGGGCAATTTCCAATTCTGCTATCCTTTTTCTTGCCAGATCAATAAATCCGTCTAATACCGCAGGATGGCTTTCCACCACATAATCCAGATTAGCATCCACTCCTCGGTTCACATTTTCCGGAATTGTGATATTCTTTGCCCATTCTTTATTTACTTGGGAGAAACGACCATCCCATGACTTTTCCTGCAGGGTACAGGCAAGCACAAAAGAAAGTCTTTCTGCACCATATTCTTCAAGAACCGGATTCACTACATCATGTTTCAGGTGCATCCCATCAAAATTATTACTGATTGCCTCCTGAATCGCATTTTTACAGTCAATGTTCAGTTTCCGGGAATCAATGTATGCATCTGCTTCTCCATGTTCCATCGCATAGGTAAAATTATGTTGATACACTGGGAGAAAAGATTTGATTTCTTCATCCATATCTTGCTTTTCCGGTTTCCATTCAATTTCCTTGCCAGCCAGAAAATCCCGGATTGCTTCCATTGCCCCCTGGTCAAATCCATGCTCCAGTTCCTGTGCCACCAATTCTCCATCTGAATTTAAAATGACAGCAGCAACAGAATCGCCAAATTCATTGTGACGCATCAGATAGAAAATCTCATTTTCTATTTCCATTTTGTCAACGGTGTGCCAGAGACCCTCATGCTGCTCGATCTCTACTCCCGTAGTATCAAGAGTAATGACCGAATCTTCCCTTTTACGGTTCATCTCTGCCTCATGCATTCGCTGACGGACAAAATCCGGTAATTCACGGAATCCAAAGCTGTCCACATAGTATGCTTTTGTCTGGTTGTCTTTCTGCACAATAACCACATCGCTGACAGAAAGGGAATGTCCATAATACCCTTCCGGATGGTAGAGATTAAACTTCTCATATAAACTGTCCAATGTATCTGTCTCAGTGAGTTTCCCGCCATAAATAAAGGCGTAATCTCTACCATCGACCTCCATTCCATGTGAATTGACAAAATCCATGCCCATAAACAGATATTCACTGCCTTTTGTACCATCCAGAATCTGATAAATTCCATAGTATTCCTTGTCTCCCGAAAGAAGAATATCTTCATTTTCTCTAATGACAGAACTTTCCATGACCTCCATATCAGTTTCTCTGTCTCTTTCCTCCATTTCATTCCGGTATTCCCGAATGGTCTGCATACCCCCAGAAAAATCAAGTCCAACACCCATACGTAAAGAACCCTGTCCCTGTATTTCCATTGGATACGCTGTTAAAATAGTTCCTGCATGATTGACACCAACAGATTCTTTCACATAGAGCGGATAACCCGGGTCATAGTCTGCTCCCTGCAGCTCATAACGGTAAAGCCCTTCCGGTAATGATGACATGTCCACCCTTCCATTGGAAAAGAGTGCCGGTACATCAAAGAAATCCACTCTTTGGTATTTTTCCGCATCCTGCAGGTTTTCCAGTCCCTTCTCTCTTTCCTGCTGACGGTATCTATCCCATGTTTCTTTCTCAATGCCATAGAATTCATCCACCGTATCAAAATCTGCTTCATCATCCACGACTGCCTCCGTATCATCTGAATACAGATGGAATACTTCGCACCCATCCCGGAATAACTCCAAAGCCCTGCCTTTCGTCAATGGGAGCATAAGATTACTGGTATAACCAAACTCATACATTTCAGAAATACCTACCATGCTGTCCGGAAGGGCATCGATCTCTGCCTGGGCAACACGCATGACATCATTCACTGCACGTAAATCCGGTGCTTCTATTGCTTCATGCATTTCAGAAATCAGTATCTTCGTGTCTTCCATGTTGTTCAGTTTAAAAGCATGATTCACAATCAGCTTTCTTTCTTCCTCATTGAACAACATAGTCTCGCCATATTCTTCCCTTTTAATCAGCATCTCTGCCTGTTTCATTGCTGACAGGTCCGAAGCTACCGTAACCCCGGTATCATAATCATATTCCAGATCATAAAAGTCTACCGGATACTCTGCTTCGTATCCACTGGAATCATACCATGGGATAAGAACCGCTTCTTTTTCCGAAAGGAAAGTCTCAATATCTGTTTTGTCCTGTTCGGGAATCTGATGATAGTCCTCCAGTGCCTCCAATAACTGCTCTGCAGTCCAATTTGTGACAACATGGCAACTGTACTCACGTCCCATCGACCCGGATATTTTTAAGATCAAATCATCTTTTTCCAAATGAGTTTTTTCCTGACTAAGCTCCTTTTTCAATGAACGGAGCTGTTCTGTCATATCTTCGATAAAATCTCCTGCTGTCTTCCGGATAATATCCATAGATGCACGAAGTTCTTTCATTTCCTTTCCACTGCTCCAGCCAGCAATATACGGGAAAGAATATTCTGATGAATCAAGACCAAAATGCTGGCACACCGTATAAGCGACACTCTCCGCTTCCACCTCTTTTGTTAGCCGGTCCTTTTCAATTCCCTGCTCCTGCAGCATTTCCCGGTCATGCAGCATCGCATGGGTAACTTCGTGGATTGCTGTTTTCATTGTCTGGCTTTCACTCATGCCATCCTTAATCACGATCTCTTTATCTACATTGTGATAATATCCATGGGATTCCCCTTCAATCTCTGCAAAACGGATGGGAACAGGGGAAACATTCCGGATTGCTTCCATAAAAATATCAAAGTCCGGAACATCCCCCGTCAGATCTTCCCCTCCCAAATCCGGTAAAGGTTCTCCGTCTGTCTGGGAAATGTCAAATACTGTAGCCACTTTAAATCTCGGAATAATATGCTCGATAATCTCCGTTTCAGGTTGTCCGTTCTCTTTCAGTATTGGCTCATTGGTCTCCGGGTCAATCTTCTCCACCTCTTCTTTTTCTTTAATCGGTGCAGGAGAGATAATCTGAATCCCCTTTTCCCCACGCAGGACATGACGGTTAAATTTCTTCTGCCATGCCTGATACCCGGCAACCAATGTGGCATCCGGTTTCTGTAATGCAATCAGGAGAGTATTATTAAAACTGTAATTATGGAACTTTGCCATCGTCTTTAAATACTCCGTATAGCGTTCAGACGTAAACAGTTCCTGCACTCCCTGTTCCAGCCGTTCGGTAATCTCCTTCAGCTGTTCTTCACGTTTATTTGCCATCGTCTTTTCCTCCTTTTTTGAAAATATCCCGTCACATATACAGCCTGTGACGGGATAAATGTTGGTTTATAATTCCTGTTCTTTTGATTTTGCTTTCGTTTTTTTGTGCTCCCTTTGTGCCACTTCCGCCTGTTTTTCCCTTAATTTCATAAGGGCAGATGGTTTTTTCTTTTCATCGGAAAGTCTGGACGCATCGGAAACTCTGCCCGCCAGGTTGGAATAAGCTCTTGGTGCATCTGCAACTGCTGTTTCATCATCCATTCCCAGGGTTTCAGATGTCCCTTTTTCATCCATATTCAGCAAGGCATTTAATTCTGAAAGACGTTCCAGCTTCACAGCCAGTTCCTCTTCCTGTGCAAAAGGACGGGTTACTTCCTCTTTTGCTGTGGCAAGCTGTTCCTGTAATGTTTCCAGTTTCAACTGTGCCTCAGCAAGCTTCTTTTCAATGCTTCCCAGTGCATTTTGGATTCTGAGGATATTACCAGACGCATCCTTTCCCATTTCAATGGTATGGCTGCACTGTCCTTTGATTGTCAATTTGTACTGCTGATAGAAGGTATCATAGCTTGAAACAAGGGAAAATCCCTGATATTCGCCAACCACACCCTCTGTATTGACCGCTTTTAGCCCTGCACAGGCGGCAATCAATGCGGTTCCGGCTTCTTTCCTGTCAGTGAAAGTCTTGCCACTGATCACCATGGAAAAATCTTCTTTGTCCTTTTCCAGAATAGGCTTTGCAGCCGCCATATCAGCTGTCAGACCGGCGATACGTTCTTTTGTCGATACGATCTGCATTGGATATGTCTTTGCAATATCTGTCTCCAGACGGTAAATCTGGCTGGTATGGTTTGCCTTCATCAGCTTTAACTTGCTGACCTGTATATCCAGATCCATCTTTTCCTTGATGTAAGGGTTTCCGGTAGCCAGTGCTTTAATCTCCGCATAAGAAAGTGCTGCATCATCCACATCTTCACAGGCTCGTACCGGGGATTTACTGGTCATAATCTGGGAGATAAATTTCTGCTTATTCTCCAAAATCTGGTCGAGTAGGTCAGCGGTATTACT
>JAUNHC010000079.1 GCA_030524175.1 Eubacteriales bacterium | reverse complement strand
AGATATAATGAAAAACAAGGTATGAAAAAGAATCCGAAAGGAGTAACGGATGAAAAGAAACCGATTCCCCTGGAAGCTTTTGACAGGACTTGTGGCGGCAGTTTTTGTCCTGGCAGCCGCATTCTATGCAGGCAGCCGGTTTATCCCGGGCTTCCTGGGGCGAACCGGGGAGGAAACCGCCGGTGAAGATACAGCGGGAGAGGAAGCGGACGAGGGTCAGGATAAAGGTTCCATGGATGATGTGCTTGACGCAGCCCGGCGTATTTTTGCCGGAGAACCCAAGGAAGTACGGGACCTGCGGGACAAGGAGGTGCCCCAGACAGATGAGGGACATCAGGAATATTATTTCAGTCAGCTTAATGACGAGGAGAAGCGGGGCTACAGGGAAATGTTGGACGGGATCCGCAGAAGAGACGAGGAGTTCTATCTGACTATTTCAGATGATGAGGCAGTGGATAAAGTCTACCATGCAGTGCTGAAGGATCACCCGGAGATATTCTGGGTACATAACCGGGAGCAGGTGTACAAGACCACATTTTCAAGAGGAGATTACTGCTTGTTTTCCCCGGGCTACACTTATACAGAGGATGAAATGGCTGAGATCCAGCAGTCAATGGAAAATGCATATCAGGAGGTTCTTGCCCAGCTTCCCCAGGATGCAGATGATTATGACATTGTAAAGACAGTATATACCTATCTTATTGATACGGCGGAATATGTTACCTCAGAGCATGACCAGAGTATCGCAGGTATTTTTTGGAAAAGACAAGCGGTTTGTGCCGGATATGCCGGGGCAACCCAGTATCTTCTGGAGCGGCTGGGGATTCCCTGCATTTATGTGGAGGGAAGCGCAGAGGGAAGCCCGGAGGGTCATGCCTGGAACATTGTACAGCTGGACGGCCAGTATTATTATGTGGACACCACCAATGGGGACCAGCCGGAGTTTCTGGAGGGTGACGCAGTGCAGCTTGCGGAGCATAAGACGACCATATATGATTATCTCTGTCCTTTCCCTCAGGAATATGAAGCAATCTACACCCCATCCCCGGAGTTTGAAGTTCCCCGGTGTACTGCCGTAGACAAGAATTTCTATGTGCTGAACCAGGCGTGTTTCGATTACTATGACTGGCAGAGTATCTACAATTACTGCCAGATGCGGCTGGACAACGGCGCGGCGGTGGTGCGCTTTAAATTCAGCAGCCAGGATGCCTTTGACCAGGCTTATGACGAATGGATCACAGGCGGGGAGATCCAGTCAGTGGCACGGTACTATATGGAACTCTACGGACTTCCCCAGGTGGAATACCACTACGGTGTCCTGGAAAATATGAAAACCATGTACTATATGTTTTAAAAAGTGTGACAATGAACAGGCGTTGTGAAGCGTTGCTGTGTCCATTCATGATCCTGCCCGGTGTGCAGGTGAGGCGGCGGGGAACAGCAGCGGAGAAACAGAATGGAGGTAAACATGACAGATATTTTAACTCGTATTATGAACATTGCGGAAAGAGTAAGGGCAATGCAGGATTTATCCGCAGTGGCCACAGGAGTTTTTGGGATTATTCTTATCTTCGGCGCCCTAAGCTGTCTTCTGGGATACCGGCTTCTCCGTTTCTGGATGATGCTGGGCGGTTTTGCCCTGGGAGCAGGCGGGGGCTTTGCCCTGGTGTACAGTTCAGGTACTGAGGAGAAGACGATCTATCTGGCAGCCATGGCAGCGCTTGGTATCCTGGTGGCAGTGATCGCTTTCATGATCTATAAGGCAGGTGTTTTCATTCTGGGCGCTGCCATCGGTATGGCCCTCAGCATTTACGTCCTGCATCCCACAACATCCTTTGCATTCTTTGTCTGTATTCTGGTGGGAGTAGGACTTGGCACCCTGGGAGTGAATTTTGCCCGGGAGGTGATCATTGTGGGCACCAGCCTTCAGGGCGGACTTATGGCAGGATATTCACTGGCTAAGCTTGGAGGTATGGATGAAATACCTTACGGCATCGGAATGGGCGCAGGCTTTGCAATCCTGGGAATGCTGATCCAGTTTGCCACAAACAGACCGAAGGACGATGAAGAAGAGGATGAGACAGAAGACAGTCTCTCAGAGGAATATAATGTGGATGATGAGGCCATTGAGGAAGAGTATATTGAAGAGTTGATACAGCAGGATGAAAGGGAGGCCGCCAGGAGAAAACGGAAAAAACAAATGCTGGAAAGACGGCTGCTCCACAGGAAAAACCAAAGCCGGAAAATAAAGAGCTCTAGCTCTGACGGAAAGGGTCCGGGAACAGGCACAAAGCCAGCCAATCCTTATGTCAAAAGTGTGAATACTAATACGAAAAACACGAATTCCCGCACAAAGAGTGCAAGCCCCTATGTCAACAGCCAAAATCCCAATAAGAAGAAGTAAATTCTGTGGATTTTTCCAAAGATTTTAAGCGTTTTTCACTTTAATTCATAATCAGCAAAAAATAATGACTAAACGTCAAAAACAGACGGTTTAAGTGCAGATGAATAATTGACAATTCATTCAATATGTGATAACTTTAAGTTATAAAATTTTTATAAAATATCGGACGCGGCATAGCCTGAGCCGGCAGGGATAAATCTGCTGCAGGGATATGTTGATCAATGCCTAAACATGATTGGTAAGACTGGCTGCATTTGATAAAAAAATTGTCAAATGCAGCTTTTTGTCCCCAACAGCATAATACATAGAATACCTGAAGAAGGGAGCATAATCATGGCTCTTAGACGTGAGAGAATGAGACTCGGTGATCTGCTGATCAAGCAGAAGGTACTCACAGAGGAAGATTTACAGAAAGCCCTGGCAAAGCAGAGAGGGAGCGGCAAAAAAATCGGTGAGGTCCTGGTGGATGAAGGATTTATCACAGAAGATATGATTGTCAGAGCCCTTCAGATGCAGTTGGGGCTTAAAGTTGTTCAGCTGACAGGAGTCAACATCCCAAAAGAGGTGCGGAACCTGGTAAATGTTGACCTTTTGAAAAAATATGTGGCAGTCCCCTTTGAATTGGACCCTTATAATGCCAATATCCTTCACCTGGCTATGTCAGACCCTATGGACATGGCAGCAATAGATGATATCTCCATTGTGACCAATCTGCAGGTGGAGCCTTACATAGCCTCAAACAGAGATATTCTGGCTGCCATTGACCGCTGTTATGGTGCCAGCGAGACTATGAATGCAGCTAAGCGGTTCACCCAGGAGCGCGCTCTCCTTCGGGGAAACATGACAGAGGATGAGGATGAGACGGACGTAAGCGATGCGCCTATCGTCCAGCTTGTGCGTTCCCTGTTGGAACAGGCGATCCGGCAGAGAGCCAGTGACATCCATATTGAAGCACTGGAGAACAACGTCCGGGTGCGATACCGTATTGACGGTGCCCTTTTTGAAAAAATGGTATACGACAACAGTCTTCTGCCTGCTATTTCCACCAGGATCAAGATCATGGGCGGAATGGATATATCAGAGAAGAGAAAACCTCAGGACGGCAGGATGACGGTCATGGTAGACCGCCAGGAATATGACATCCGTATTTCTTCCATCCCTACGGTACATGGTGAGAAGCTGGTTATGCGTATCTCCTCCAAGCTGAGCCTGACCAAGAATAAGAAGGAACTGGGCCTGGCTCCCGATGAGCTGGCACGTTTTGACCACATGTTATCCAATCCTTATGGGATCATTTTCGTCACAGGACCCACAGGAAGCGGTAAATCCACGACCTTGTACACAGCCTTGACGGAACTGAATAAAGAAGCTGTCAACATCGTGACTGTTGAGGATCCGGTGGAGGCAGATATTGAAGGTATCAACCAGATTCAGGTAAATACCAAGGTAGATTTGACATTTGCTTCTGCTTTGCGTTCAATCCTGCGACAGGACCCGGACATCATTATGATCGGTGAAATCCGAGACCCGGAGACTGCATCCATTGCGGTACAGGCATCCATCACCGGACATCTGGTAGTGTCCACCTTACATACCAACAATGCGGTGGGAACTCTGAACCGTATGGCTGATATGGGTGTGGAGAGATATTTGATCGCAGACTCTGTTGTAGGTGTTATCGCCCAGCGTCTGGTGCGCAAGCTTTGTCCCCATTGCCGGGAGAAGCGCCCGGCTACGGCTGAGGAGAAGCACCTTATGAAGCTTCCTGAGGACCAGGAAACTGAGATTTATGTACCGGTGGGCTGCGATCTCTGCAACCACACAGGATATTTCGGCCGGACCGGCGTGTTTGAGATTATGGAAGTGAATGATGAAATCCGTAAACTGATCGCTGAGAACGGCACCACCGAGGAATTGATCATCGCCGCACGCAACAGCGGAATGAGAACCCTTCGGGAAAATGGAATCAAGGATGTGCTTGATGGAGTCACTTCATTTGAAGAGATGATAAAGGCATCCTATGAATAGGAGAACATGGAATGTACGAACTGAATGAGATACTGATACAGTCTGAGAAGGCAAAAGCGTCCGACATTCATTTTACAGTGGGCCGCCCTCCGAGCTACCGTATTGACGGAGTGCTCTATCCCATTGAAGGTGAGCGACTCAGCCCGCAGATGCTGGATGATCTGCTCATGCCACTTCTGGATGTCCGCCACCGGGGCGAGCTTCAGGAAAACGGTCAGACAGACTTTGCCTATGCCATTTCCGGAGTAGGACGTTTCCGTGTGAATGTTTTTCGCCAGAGAGGAACCCTGGCTTCTGTCATGAGAATCCTTCCCTTTACCATTCCTGAGCCTGATACCTTGGGAATCCCCCAGGGAGTTGTGGACATGACAGCCAGAAAGAGAGGGCTGGTGCTGGTCACCGGACCTACAGGAAGCGGTAAATCCACTACACTGGCATCCCTGATCCATGTGATCAACAAAAATTATCCATACCATATTATTACGTTAGAAGACCCTATAGAATATCTGCACCGGCATGACAAGTCTATTGTCAACCAGAGAGAAATCGGCAGTGATTCAGGAGATTATGCACAGGCATTGAGGGCAGCGCTCCGCCAGGACCCGGATGTGATCCTTGTAGGAGAGATGCGTGACCTGGAAACTATCTCCACAGCCATTACAGCCGCAGAGACAGGACATCTTGTTTTCTCCACTCTCCATACCATCGGTGCGGATAAGACCATAGACAGGATCATTGATGTGTTCCCTCCCAACCAACAGCAGCAGGTACGGATCCAGCTGGCAGCTGTGCTTGAATGTATAGTTTCCCAGCAGCTTCTGAAACGGGCGGACGGAAACGGGCGTGTGGCAGCCCTTGAGGTGCTGTTTGCCAACAATGCGGTGCGCAACCTGATCCGGGAAGCAAAGACTTATC
This sequence comes from Eubacteriales bacterium, assembly GCA_030524175.1. Lineage (GTDB taxonomy): Bacteria > Bacillota > Clostridia > Lachnospirales > Lachnospiraceae > Blautia_A. The sequence continues at coordinate 12,641 of JAUNHC010000079.1, read as the reverse complement.
AGATACCGTCCATCATGCAGACCAGCAAGCGTGTGGGAATGCAGACTATGGACGATGCACTTTATGATCTGTATATGCGCAGGATGATCACTGCAGAGGATACTGTGACCTATGCACAGGACCCGGTAGGAATGAACAAAAAAGTAAATTCCGATTAGTACACCAAGGAAAGGACTGAAAGCATGCCTGGTTATTCCTATGTAGCTGTAGACAGGAAAGGTAAAGAAAAGCGGGGAAGCATGGAAGCTGCCAGCCGCGATAAGGTCACAGAGCTTCTGAAAGGCGACGGCCTAATACCAGTATCTGTGAAAGAACAGGGAATACTGAACAAAGACCTGGATTTTTCCATCGGAAAACGTGTGAAAGCCAGGGATTTAAGTGTATTCTGCCGTCAGTTTGTAAGTATCATGCAGGCCGGTGTCCCTATGAAGGAAGCTCTTCAAATGCTGGCAATGCAGACAGAAAACAAAATCCTCAAGAAATCCATAGACGGTGTTTTAGCCAGTATTGAAAAAGGTAACACCCTGGCCGACTCTATGCGGGGGGAGGGAACTACGTTTCCCCAAATGCTCATCAATATGGTGGAGGCAGGAGAATCCTCCGGTAATCTGGAAATGGCCTTTGGCCGTATGGCAGTACAGTTTGAAAAAGAGGCGAAATTAAAGGCAACCGTTAAGAAAGCCACCATTTATCCGATCATCCTGGTGTGCGCTGCCATCGGCGTTATTGCCGTTATGCTTCTTTACGTAATTCCTATATTTATTGACATGTTTGCTGATATTGATATTGAGATGCCTGCATTTACCATGGCAGTTATGAACGCCAGTGAATGGCTGGGCACCCACTGGTATATGGTAGTTATCGTCATTGCAGCCATCGTGGCTGCATACCGGCTTATCTACCGTTCAGCCTCAGGACGTCTTGCCATAGATAAGATAAAGATGAAAATGCCCCTGTTCGGCAAGCTGACCGTGAAGACAGCATGTGCCCAGTTCGCAAGAACCACAAGCACCTTGCTTGCAGCAGGTATTCCCACCATCGAATGCCTGGAAACAGTGTCCAAGATATTGAAGAACATCCATTATACCAATGCACTGATGGCTGCCCGGGAAGAAGTCATGAAAGGTATCCCCCTTTCCGAGCCGCTGGAAGCGTCCGGGATTTTTCCCCCGATGGTCTACCACATGGCAGGCATCGGAGAGGAAACCGGTAATATAGAAGAAATGCTGGAAAAACTGGCAGATTATTACGATGAGGAAGTGGAGATCACTACCCAGAGTGTTATGGCAGCCATGGAGCCGCTGATCATTGTATTCATGGCAGTTGTCATCGGTGCACTGGTCATCGCCGTGGTATCGCCTATCGGCGCTATGTACTCAGGACTTGATAATCTGTAAACACAGGGGGAAGAGGTGAGGGATTGTCTTGAGGAGACAGGGAAACCGGGAGCAAAACAGAGGATTTACCTTTATTGAATTGGTGTTTGTTTTGGCAATCCTGGTCATCCTTATAGGGATCACTGCTCCCAGGTATATAAAATTCTTAGAACAGGCGCAGATGAGCGCAGATGTATCCAACATGAGCGATTTGGCAACCGCGGTAAAAGTTGCCACGGTAGATGCGGATTACAATGTAAAAGAAGGCAGGTACATATTTACTCTGGAAAACACAGGCATAATCATTGAGGCATACCAGGGAACCACCCAGCTTCACATGCGTCCTTCAGATACTGCCGATCTGAAAAAAGGATTGGAATCCTTCTTCGGCGGCACCTGGGAGATCGACGGAAAAACCGCCAACCCGATCATTAAGCTCCGCTACAAAAAATGGACAGATGAAAACAAACCTTCCCAAAAGGTTCAGCTCATCTGCGAAGTGGACAGCCGTAAAGTGTCCGCAAGTTACTCGCCTGACAGCTTCGCACAATATGCGGCTGAGGCAAAAACAAAAAAGGATGACTCACGGTCTTAAGCATAGGGGAGACCGCGTTCATCATAGATTAAGAGAGGAAGTTGAGAAACCAACATTTTTTTCTTAACGAGTTTATTACAATTTAATAACTCCCTCCCCTCCTGAAATTTGCCAAAAATTTCAGGGGGGGGGGTGGAGAATCCAACTTAAAGAGAGGTTATTGTTTATGAAAAAGAACAAGAACAACAAGGGATTCTCACTCGTAGAATTAGTTATCGTGGTAGCAATCCTGGCTATTTTAGTAGGACTTCTGGCACCGCAGTATACCAAGTATGTAGAAAGATCCCGGAAATCGGCTGATGCATCGAATATTGATAACATAGTAACGGCTATAAAAGTCTCTGCTGCTGACCAGTCATTCAATATAGCAGCAGGTTCTTATACAATTGAACTTACTAAGGACAATTGTAAAGTTACAATTAATAAGTCGAATCAGTCTGACAATGCTGAGGACATTGTAAAAGCGCTAAATGAATATCTTGGTAAAACAGTATTTACTAAAAACCAAGCGGAAATGACAGCATCTTCCATTAAGTTGAAATCTTCTAAATGGGGTGCAGATTCTATTAAAGCAACGGTTATAGTAGAAACAAGCGGAGCGGTTGTAGTTGATTCGTATAGCCCGGAGGCTTTGAAAACATTTATGTCGACTGGGAAAGAGGCTGAAAAGACTAATTAATAGCAGATGCTTTCTAATGCTCAGTAAATCAACATACGATTGACATGCTATCTCGATAATTAATATGGTTTCTTAACACAGGAGAGGGCAAGATGCTGTCTGTTTATATTTATACTTATTCAATCTATGAATAGTGTACTTATAAATCGTACGGTCTGTTTTCCCTGAGTTTGAGAAAAGGAGAGATAAGCATGTTAAAATGGTTTAACAAAAAGAAAAAAGACAACAAAGGTTTTACTTTGGTTGAGTTAGTTATTGTTGTAGCTATCTTAGCAATTTTAGTTGGATTATTGGCACCGCAGTATACGAAGTATGTAGAGAAATCCAGAAAGTCCGCGGATGCAAGTAATTTGGAAAATATGGTAAGAGCCGTTGAAATTGGTGCTGCAGATGCAACTGAAAGTATTCCAAAAGGTGGCTATAAAATCACTTTATCACCAACAGATGATGCTAATGTAACAGGAGTTGCATACGATAGTACTACACCTAGTGCAAAGGATATTGAAAAAGTGACGAATATACTTAAAGCTACTATCGCTGAAAATTGGGATAAAACAATGTTAAAATCTTCTAAATGGAAAGATGTTTATGTTCAGGCAGATGGAACTGCTGCTGAAACAATTTCAGCAACTTGTAATGTTGATGCTGAGGGAGCGGTTACTGTTACCTATGTGCCAGCTGCTGTAAAAGATATGGCTTAAATAGATTAGAACTATTTATAATTAAAATCTTGAAAGGAAACCCCTATGCTCCTTTTATTAACAACCCTCCTATACATAATCATATTAATATTTGGTATTGTAATCGGAAGTTTTATGAACGTGTGTATATATCGTATACCACTTGGGGAGTCCATCGTAACTTCGCCATCCCACTGTATGACTTGTGGAAGCAAAATTCACTGGTACGATTTGGTTCCCGTATTCAGTTGGTTATTTTTGGGAGGAAAATGCCGTAACTGTAAGGCAAAAATATCTGTACAATACCCCATAATAGAAGCCGCAAACGGCATCTTATATGTGGTCATCTGTGCAGTCAATGGACTGACTTGGGTCAGCCTGGTTTACTGCTTGATGGTGTCAGCGTTGCTGACCCTAAGTGTCATTGACTGGCGGACTTATGAAATTCCATTTGGAATTAATGTATTTCTGGCTGTGCTGGGCGTGATTGCCACGGTATTAGACAGAGAAAACTTAACAGGGCATCTTATTGGTGCGGTTTGTGTCAGCGGATTTTTATTACTTCTTTACCTGGTATCCCGGGGACGGGCTATAGGCGGAGGTGATATTAAGCTGATGGCGGCCTGTGGATTGATTTTGGGATGGCAGAAGATTATCCTGGCATTTTTGCTGGGATGTATTTTGGGAAGTGTTATCCATCTGATTCGGATGAAATGCAGCGGTGAGGGACATGTACTGGCCATGGGGCCATATCTGGCAGCAGGTATTTTCCTTGCGGCACTTTGGGGTGACACATGGATCAGCAGTTATATGGCCTTGTTAGGATTATAACCGGAAAGATTTTCCGGTTACAAAAGTGCATTTCACAGTGTAAGCTGTAGGGAACAGTAAATGCATTTTTGCAACAGGAAAATCCGTATACAACAGGAGGAAATGCAAAATGGCAAAAATTTTGAGCATAGAAGTTGGTTTATCCCAGGTTCGTGTAGCCGAGATAGAACAGAAAGGGAAAAAGAGCAGGATGTCTTCCTGTTTCCGTTTTGCTACGCCTCAGGGAGCGGTAGAGGATGGATATATTCGGGATACCCAGAGTTTAGGGGATTTGCTGAAGCATGAGTTGGGTCAAAGGAAGATAAAAACAAAGAAGGTAAGCTTTGTAGTGGCTTCCAGCAGGGTTGCAAGCCGTGAAGTGCGCCTGCCGCTGGTGAAGCAGAATCGCCTTCAAAATATTGTTGAGGCAAATGCCACAGATTACTTCCCCATTGATGTGACAAAATATATCATGTCGTATGGTATTATTGATATAGAGGAAAAGGAAGATGAGAAGCAGTATCACCTGATGGTATATGCTTCTCCAAAGTCTATCTCTGCGGCATATCAGGAGCTTGCTGTATGTGCCGGGCTTGTTATGGTCCGTCTGGATTATATCGGCGACAGTATTTATAATGCAGTCAAGGACGAGTTTAGCCAGGGTACGCATATCCTTATGAAAATAGAAGAGAAAAATACCTTGATCATGGTTGTAAAGGACGGGGAGCTTTCCCTTCAGCGTAATCTTAACTATGGCATGGACAGCGCTGTGGAAACGGTTAGGACTTATCCTGTTTTCGGCAGTAATCTGGACTTTGAGGGAGCGGTACAGGTATTATGCACAAGAAATTGTATCCGCAGATCCTTGGATATGCCGGCTGAGGAAAATGAGCCTGCAGATACAGATGATTTTGTACGGGAAGCGCGCAGAGAAGTAACGGAGAGTCTTCGTTATCTTGTGGGCAATATTTCCAGAATCATGGATTATTACATATCTAGAAATACAGATGCGGAATTTGAATCTATTGTTTGCTGTGGACTTGGGGCGGAATTAAAAGGTCTTCCCGAGCTTTTGACAAACGAGCTTGGGCAAAGAGTTTCTGTCTTAGAAGAGTTGAAGGAGATTCAGGTTCCAAAGAACTGTGAAGATGGGAGTATGGCTGTTTATGCAGCGGTGACAGGCTCCATGAAATCTACTGTAAACCTTATGGAGAAGGTCACTAAGAAAGAAAAGGAAGCTGCAGATAATTTGCGGGGAGCGTTCCTGGTTTTCGGAGTAGGATTAGTTTCGGCCTTGGCGCTTGCAGGGGCGGGAGTTGCTATGCGGATGTACCAGGAGAACGAGCAGAATCGTCTTAATCAGAGGATTGAGGAAGAAAAGTCCATTGAGCAGATTTACGAGGCTTACAATGACGCCAAGGAACAATACGACAATTTCCAGGTGATGTATCAGTACACAAACACACCAAATGAGGGATTGGTTGCTTTTATAGAGGAGATGGAGGAAAAAATGCCTTCCAATATTACAGTGGAGACTTTCAGTTCCACAGGCACTCAGGTAAGCTTTTCCATGCGTGTGACCAGTAAATCGGAGGCGGCGAATACTTTGTTGCAGCTTCGTACCTTTAAAAGCTTAAATAGAGTGAATACAACCGGAATTGACGAAAGTGAGGATGGAACTGTAAGTATGTCAGTGACTTGCAGTTACAGTGAACCGGCACCTTTAGAAAGCGGATTATCATAAGGAGACAGGAAAATGAGTGTTTCGACAAGAGATAAAAAAATACTGCTGATGTTTTTGGGAGTCCTTCTTCTGGTGCTGAGTTATTTTTTCGTGTATCGGGGGCAGATGGAGGAAGCAGCTACGATTGAGGGACAGAATGTTTCCCTTCAGGCACGTCTGAACGAGCTTTTGGAAATGGCAAAAAATAAAGAATTTTATGAACAGGAAACCAGGGAAATGCAGAATAAAATACTGGAATACTGTGAGGCTTTTCCAGCGGATGTACGTCCGGAGGATGGTATCGTGTTGGCTCAAAGCATGGAAAATGTAATGGATATGAAGATATCCAACGTTGGTCTTGGCGAGAAGCAGTTCATTGCTTCTTTGGACGGAAAGACAGAGGATGAGCGCTCGGATGAGTATGAGCAAACACTGATGGAACAAGGTGCTTCCGTTACAGAGGAGCAAATTGCAGAAATCGAGGAGACCCAGGGAGTTTCCCGGGAGGAGGCTATCTGGCAGCAGAGTAAGGATATAGTTGCAGAAGCCGCTGGAGACTATATTGATTCAATGTTCAGCCCTACGCTTTACCGGACACAGGATACTGTTCAGTTTGTATCCACCTATGAAAGCCTGAAGCGTTCGGTAAAGTTCTTGGCTGCACAGGACGGACGTATGACGCTTAACAACGTCAATGCTTCTTTTGACAGTACAACAGGAAACCTGACTGGAACTATGACGATTAATATATTTTCTATGATGGGGGCAGCTAATTCCTATAATAAACCTGACGCAGGTAAGGTTTCATACGGCACAGAAAATATTTTTGGAACGATTGAGTCCAAAACAAAGAAAAAGAAGTCTAAGAAGGCGGCAGCTCAGGAAGCTCAATCTTCTGAAAATCAGGAAAATGAGAACCAAGGCGAAGGCGGTGAAGCTGACGGAGAACAGCAGGCTGCAGGGGAGAACCAGGAGGGCGGCGAAGCCCAATAATTATACAGAACAGCACGATGACATTAGAGGGGGTATGCTTACACCCTCTATATGCGTTATTGGGAAAAGTGTGAACTTTGTTTTTATTTTAACGTAAAGTTCCAGAATTCCAACACTCGAAAATCAGTGCTACAGGAGGAGTGATTCCATGAAAAGAAACTTACGGACAAATAAGAATTCCGGTATGACACTGCTGGAAGCAATCATAGCTGTCAGTATTTTTTCTATTGCGGCCATCATTCTGCTCCAAGGCTTCGTGACATCCGGAAGAATTAATAAAAAATCCAACCTGTACCTGGAAGCCACCTCCATGGCACAGAATATCATGGAGGAAATAAAGTCGAAGGACTTTGAGGAAGTGGCGCTGGCTTTTAATTATCCCATTGATTATACGACTAACCCGGACCAGGTGAGGCTGTCGTTCTTGCAGCCTCAGGAGGATAAGATTAAGAGCCGGGAGTTGGGGATTAAAGAGATTGTGTATGAAGGCGGGGAATATAAGGATATCCGTTTGTATGAAAACACCGGTGAGGATGAAAACAAGGTAACCGCGTCTGTGATTTCTACAGATAATGGGCGGACATACAAATTCAACCCCAGGGAAACAGGAGAAAATACATCAAAATACTATTTCAAAATTACAAACGCAGAGAATCTCCACGAAACCTTTGATGCACTTATTGAATTTGACGGAAGCAAGGATTCAGGGTATAAGAAAAAAACAAGCAGTAACAAGGAAGAAGGAAAAAATGATTATCTGGCTCCTAATATTGCCAAGCTGGACACAAAAACAAATGCTTTTTTAATTATGGAGAGGAATTGGGACGCAGGAGCTATGAAACGGCTTGTGGAACTGCAGCTTGAGAGAGCAAAAAACAAGTGGGATGAATCATTTACCGTATGGAAAGATGCTATAATGAAAGAAGAAACACATTTTGATGAGATGGGGAATCCTATTATCCGCCCAACATCAGAGGAAATTGCGGAATATAAAGAACAGCATCCAGAACCCCAAAAATTAGATGTAGATGAGGTGTATCAGCATACACGCCGTACTTTATATGTGCATTTATCGGAAACAGGAGGTATTATAACAGCAGAGGCAAAATATACGTTAAATGCAAATGAGTACACGAAGGAGGGTGGGAGTGAGTTTGAAAAAATGTCTATCTGCCCCTGCCAGGGCGAAGGCAATGATAGTGATAAGCTTCCAGAAGGAGAAATTTGTAGTTGTACATATTCCAGTGATTATATACCTTTCTATAGCTCAAATGCAGATGCTGATTTGCAGAATATTTATATATTTTATTATCCTAATTATAATTCACAAAATAGTATTAAACCGTTGGATGAGATTATATTTGAGAACTATGTGAATTATCCGGTGAATCTATATGTTACCAAGCAGAGGGATGAGAGCGGAGAAAAGCCCGTGCCTGATAGCATTCAGGAAATGGCGTACCGCATGGCCCTTACCATCAGGGAGGATCCGGTAAACAATAAGAACGAGAATTGGAATACAAATCCGGGAATTTACCGGGCGCAGACCAAGCTTCGTACCAACTTGGATTATGATATCAGTGATTTTGAAAAGATTAATGAGCGTCCTCAGATTAGCCAGATGACGTTAACTTATCAGGAGGCTGACCGTGACGGGAGTATTGGAAGAAAAGTAAAAGGGGTCAGTGCCAAGAATGTGGTTTCTTATAACGGTCTGGATGATAAAAAGGCAACAGACCGGATTTATACGGCTAAAGTAAGTATATACAAGCAAGGGGCCGCCGAGAAGGGATTTCCGTCCTCGGAGTTGGTTGTCACATTGGACGGAGCAAAAGAGAATTGACAGGATGTAGGAGGAAAGCATGAACCATACAAATAATACATACAGAAAACAAAATAGTGGCTTTTCTCTTATTACAGTGCTTGTTGCTGTGTCCTTTATTGGGATTTTGGGAATGCTAATGCTATATATTGCTGTTGCGAATTTTCAAATGAAAACGACAGATCTAAGAGGAAAAGACAGCTTTTACACAGCAGAACGTGCTTTGGAAGAGATTTGCACAGGACTGCAGGAAGATGTGGGAGATGCAATGTCTACTGCATATATCAGGGTACTGGAGACTTATTCTAAGACAGATAACAATCAAGTGGCAACTCTTGATGAAATCCGTCAGAGTGAATTCAAGCAATTGTTTATAAAAGAGCTGGCGAAACTCCTGCAGGGAGATTCCATATATACTTATGATATTGAAAAGCTCAATAAGGAGTATGTAGATTTAAGAGAAAACAAGGGAATTTTTGATTCGGAGAAAGAAACCTTAAGTGTGACAAACCCTGTTGGTAAGGGACCCGAGATGTCAGAGGATTTGGAAAATGGGATTCTGCTTAAAAATCTTAAGGTAATATATGTGGATCCTAAGGGGCGTGCATCCATTATTCAAACAGATATTCGCTTAGGCATTCCTAAGGTACAGTTTCCAACTCCATCAACACTGCCGGATTTAATGAATATGATTGTTGTCGCTGGAGGGGGGATTATCTGCGAAAATCAAATTGCAACAGATGAAATTAGTATCAAGGGGAGTGTTTATGCCGGATTGATTAAAGAATCCGAGGATGTAAAAGAAGATGAAAAGGTAAGTATCCTGGTTAAACCTGATGCAAAGTTGTCAGTTTCCACAGGAAATGAATTGGTGTGTCAGGGAGAAGTCAGCGTTAGGAACGGCGGCACATTTTCCAGCTCAGGTGAAATGAACCTTTGGGCACAGGGAATCACTTTAAAATCATCAGAAGTGGAGCTTCTTGGTAAAACCTATATTGCAGATGATTTAACTGTTGAAAGCGGAAGCGGAAAAGGAAGTAAAGTCACTATTGCAGGGGAATACTATGGTTATGGATATCCGGAATCTGCGAAAGCTTCAAGAAATAAGGACTACTATGAGGATTGGCCGGACGCAGCATTAAGCAGTGCCATTACTATCAACGGCAAAAATACTACCATGGATTTATCAGGAGTGCAGAAGCTGATGCTGGCGGGCAAGAACTATATTGCCAGTAGCAAGGTTCCCTCCGGTCCTGATAAGGAGAATAAGTCTAATGATATTATGACAGGGGAAAGCCTTACAGTAAAAGGAACCCAGCTTGCCTATCTAGCGCCGGAAGCTATTCTATACAAGGGAGAACAGAATAATCCCATGACCTTTAAAGAGTATGATGAAATTAAAAATGAAAAGGTGGTTTCTGCTGATAACATGAAAATCCCGGTGGAAGCATTAGGAGGAAAGACACTGGAACAGATTGGGGTAGACACAGAGACTCCTGTACAGACAGTATTTTATAGTGACAACAGTGTGAGCGGGGGCGGGTATGTATATTTTTACCTTAATTTCACAGATGATACTAAAGCCGCTTTATTTATGCAGCAGCAATATGCCAATTTAAAGGAAAATATGGACAAATATCTTTCTTTTTATTTTGGAAAGGAAGATTCCGGAATACGGGTGAAGGATGCTCAGGCATATATCCGCTATATTACGAATGGCAATGTTCTTTCTTATGACGATGTGAAAAATCCTGAAGATAATAGCATGAAAAAGTCAGGAGCCTTGTATAATGCTGCAGACACAAGTGTAACAGAACCCCTGCTTCAGGAGCAGAAAAACTATCAGAATATGTGGTATGCATATAACAGAAAAATGATAAGCAGCTATGATTTGCTCAAGAAGAAAGTGGAAGATTCTGAGAAAATCTCTCATGATGAGACGGAGTTATCCCAAACTGTTTTTGATAACTTAGTTAATGAAAAAGAGATGGTGCAGTTTATTGATGAGCATGGTGATAATAATACGATGAGCTATGAATTTTCGGCTGATGGGCTGACGGCAGTTATGTTGCATAATACCGCGAGCAGTACCTTTGAGGTGCGATCAGAGAGTTCAACAGATGATCACCTAGTTACAGAGCAGAGAACGATAGTAGGGAAAGAAGTAGAGTTTATAATTGATGAAGAAAAAGCAGAAGGGCTTCGCCTTGTGGTGTGCACGGGAGATGTGAGGATAAAGCAAGGCGTAAAGTTTAAGGGGATTATCATGGCAAAGGGAAAGATCACCCTGGAATCAGGAGCTAATCTTATTTCCTCTCCTCTGGAGGCTGCTAAGATATTCCAAAGCCAGATGGCAACAACAAATGTTTCTCCGAAGAATTTCTTCTGGGAGGGTGATAAATATGTTTTAGGCAACAGCAGTACAACAAACGGCGATGCAGATAAAGGCTATGTGACTGATACATATGATCTGGCGGATTGTGTTACCTATGAAAACTGGAAGAAGAAATAAACCGTATTCTTGCTTACGGACAAAGGCGGTAAAAATATGAGGAAGCGAAACAAAGGCTTTACGTTGGTTGAAATGGTGGTTGCTATTTCCATATTTGTTATACTTTTGGGAATCATGGTTCCTTCTTTGAATTCTGTGCTGGGATTCAGAGTACAGAGAGCAACCAATTCCATAGCCGGAGCATTAGATAAAACAAAAGTCGAAGCCATGAGCCGTCTGGTAGGCGAATTGAGACTGCAGCGAAATGGAGACGGATATTATATCAGCTACATTCTCGATCGGGGCAGGCAATCAGGTGTTCAGGAGGGACAGGCAGAAAAAATTGCGCCCTCAGGCACAAAGATTGGTTATACTACTGATGGCAATGTAACTAAGGATGAGATGGATGTGGGAGAATCATTAATTCTGACCTATGACAGAGAGGATGGGAGCTTCCGTGAAATACAGACAGATATCATAGACGAAAAGGTTGTTGTAGAGTCTCTTGATAATAATCAAGATGTTGTATTTAAAGATGGAAATGCTTACTGCACCTCCATTACTGTCAAAGGCGGATTTAGGAGCCGCATTATTAAATTGGATTCCAATAGTGGAGAATATATAATAGAAGCAGCATAATAAGGAGGACGATCCTATGAAAAAAAACAATAAGGGTTTGACATTGATAGAATTGGTGGTAACGATAGCAATTATTGCCATTTTTTCTGGGATTGTTCTGTCCATTATCAGCAGCGGTTCAAGTATGTATCGCAGTACATCAAGTAACGCCAAGGTACAGATGGAAACACAGCAAACCCTGGATACACTGCAGAACCTTGTAATTGATGCAAACAGGAGCGTGTATTATGCATTAGGCTCTGGCGATAATCTTGGCGCTCCTTTAGGTAACGATATTGATGATCAGTCTGTTGTTGGTTCTAAAACCTTTCTTGTTTGTAAGGCACGGGAATTACCTGGCGGCAACACAGAGCAGTGTACTTATGATATTGTGGACTGGGATGCTGAGAATCAAAAATTGTATTACAGCCAGAAGGAATACGAAAGGGAAAAAACCGAACCGGATACAGGTAATACATCAAATCCGGATACTCCCTCTCAGGCAAGTACGTTTTCTGATGACGGGGAGGAAGCTGCCTTTTCAAGCACTGCCCCCTTGCAGAAATCCGTTCGAACGGGTGAAGTCAAGACTTTAAAAGACCGTTTTGTTATGGCAGAAAATATAACGGATTTCAGGGTTGATGTTGATAAAGTGGTAAAAGACCGGATTGTCCGTTTTCAGATTACTGAAAATGTAAATGGTAAAGAAATTGAAACATTACATACTGTAAATCTGCGTAATCAGATTCAGATAGCCGAACCCGATGTAGCTTTTGATAAAGCGCCCCCCAGTAAAGCAAGTAATCGAGTGGGTCGGCGGTATTACTACCGCTTTCCCCTCTAAGAACCGTACG
>JAUNHC010000078.1 GCA_030524175.1 Eubacteriales bacterium | reverse complement strand
AGATGGTAGTACAGAGGTAGTACAGATGGCTGCACCTCCCCTTCACATCCCCCACAATTTATGATATAATCCATATCATGGCATAATTATGTCCACCCCAGGAAAAAGTATGGATAATAATACGATTCATAAGCCTTAAGAAAATTTTTTCGGAAAGAACAGGTGCAGATTATGAAAAGAGTCATTACTTACGGAACCTTTGATTTATTCCATCAGGGACATTACAATATCATCAAACGTGCAAGGGAGCTTGGCGATTACCTTATTGTGGGAGTCACAAGCGAGAGCTACGATATTGAGCGGGGCAAGCTGAATGTGCGGGACAGTCTTCTGAAGAGGATTGAGAATGTCCGCAAAACAGGATTTGCCGATGAGATCATAATCGAGGAATATCAAGGGCAGAAAGTAAGTGACATTATTAAATATAACATAGACGTTCTGGTAGTAGGCTCTGACTGGAGAGGGAAGTTTGACTACCTGAAAAATTATTGTGACGTCCAGTATCTGGAACGAACAAAAAATATATCAAGCACGCAGCTTCGGGGAGAGGGGACCATTTACAATATTGGTGTTGTCACAGATGATACGAAGGACAACGGCATTGTGGTGGAATCCAAGTATGTGAGCGGTCTGCATGTTGAAAGTGTATATTCAGAGGACGAGGACACAGCCCGCAGATTCTGTGAGAGATACGAGCTGGATTCTTATGGAAGTGATTTTGATAAGTTCCTGTCCACTCTGGATATTGTTTATATTAAATCTTCCCTGAAGACACGTGTAAAATACATTGAGCGTGCCATTGAACAGGGAAAATATGTTATCAGTGATTCGCCCATGACCCTTCACCCGGACAAGCTGAAGGAACTGTTTGCAAAGGCTGTGGAGAACAATGTGGTTCTGGTTGAGAAGATTATGCTGGTTTATCTCCGTGCCTTCAATCAGCTTGTATGGCTTACCCACGGGGATTTAGTGGGGAATGTGGTCAGTGTCAAGTGTGCCATTTCCCAGGATGATTTCGATGGGGGAAAATCTTTTAATGAGACTGTGGCCCATGCGATCTGCGCCATCATTAAGCTTCTGGGCAAGAACTGCCTTGAAGTGAATACCAATGCGGTAAAGGATGAGAAGGGCGATTTCATTTATGATATGATAACCATGAAATACCCGGAAACCCTTGCCACCATAGAAATCGGTACCACTGTGGATGTTGAGGATGAATTTGTCATTATCGGAAGCAAGGGGCGTATCACTGTTCCCAATGACTGGTGGAATACAGGATATTTCGAGGCAAAGGTGGAAGGTAATGAATTCCTCAAGCGCTTCAGCTTTAACTTTGAAGGAAATGGTTTCCGTTACCTTCTTCAGGAGCTGATGATCATGATCAGCGATAAGAGAACAGAATGTACCAGGCTTTTCTATGAAGAATCAGAGGCCCTGGTGGACATCTTGAAAATAATTAATCAGAGGGGATAACAAATGACGGAGAAACAGGAACATCTGTTAAAACTATTCCGGGAGATTGATGAAATCTGCAAGAAGCATAACCTGAGATACGTGATGGCAGGAGGAACCTTGATCGGGGTACTGCGCAATGAGGGGTTTATCCCCTGGGACGATGACGTGGATATTTACATGCCAAGGGATGACTGGAATAAATTCGTGGAGCTTTCTAAAACAGAATTCCCCCCTGACAGGGCAGTGCAGTGTGTGGACGTGGACAGGAGCTACACAAATTCTTTTCCCCGTTATGCATCCACTGACAGCTGTGCAGTCCATAAGCATCAGGTGATCGGAGATGACAAGGCCGGAGAGATCATTGATGTGCTGACCCTGGACCCCATTCCTGCGGACGACAAAGAGTATGAGAAATACAGAACACATATGATGATCTACTCTGACCTGGTAAATATCTCTGTAGTATTTGGGAACCGGTGGGAAATACCCGCATCTCTGTATCTTAAATATCTCTTATCCTACGTTTTCCTGGGAAAAGAGAGAACTTTGAAAAAACTGGAGGACATTATGTTTTCCTACAAGGAGGAGGACTGCGACCGATACGCCATGCGGTGGGGCGGATGTCCGTTCCTCTTTGACAAGGACATGATGTTCCCCGTGAAATATATGGATTTCGAAGGGGAAAAAGTCATGATCCCCCGGCGGACCAACGATTACCTTGTGTGGCATTACGGGGATGAATGGTCCTATATTCCCCCTCACGGTGAGCGGGAATCCCATGATGCCATCTGTATTGACGGCATTGATTATAAAGAGTTCCGCGATGATTATATGCATAAGGTGAATAAACGCCGGGCGCGGTTTAACGCTGCTGTGCGTAAATTCTATTATATGGCAACTGCCAAGCGTACTCACAGGCTTACCCATGAGCGGGACCTGCTTCAGGCGAAGGCTGTAGTCATGGATTTAAAGAAACGTATCAAGGAGTGCGGGCGCAGTCTGAAAGAGCTGGTCCAGGAGCATGAATTTGAGACTTTGAATGAAATTTTCCTGAATTATTTTCAGGTACAGCTTAGTGCAGGATTCATTGGAAGAGAGGATTTTGCAAATATTTATCCTTTTTATCATCCTACCCTTCTGGAGATAGAGGATGATGTGTTTATGGCTGCAATGATGACCCTTTTTTACACAGAAAGAATATCTAAAGCATACCGTATGTTCCAGGTCAGGGAAAAGCTTGACTATGTGACGCCTGAGATGAAGAAGATCATGGAGGATGTGGTGCTTTTCCGAAAAGCAACCTGCCATTATGAGTTCGGGGAGAAGAAGGAAGCGGAGGTGATCTCCCAAGAGCTTCTGGAGAAATACCCTGGAAATCCAAGCTTTATGAAGTTCCAGTGCCGTCTTGTCATGGACCGTGCCCGGGAAAAAGCTGCTTCCGGAGAAGCGGAGGAATTCCTTGAGAAGGCATTGGGATTGTTTCCTGAGGATGGATATTTCCTTAAATATAAGGGTGATATCCTCTGGATGAGAGGCATGCGCCTGGATGCTCTGAAGCTTTTTGCCCAGGCAAGAGAGATGACAAACAATGGGATCGTGCAGCTTGAGCTGGATAAATTCCTGAGAGAATATAAGCAGCAGGCCCTGGATACCTGCCAGAACCTTATTGATGTAAAACAGAAGCAGGAAGCTCTTGAGCTGATGGAATTGTGGTCCAGGCTTCTGCCTGAGGATGAGACTGTGCACGAGTATCTTTGCCTGGCAAAGGTGGCAGCAGTGCGGACACAGAGTGCTCTGGAAGAGGTTTTGGAGGAAATCAGGGAAAAGCTTGATGATTCCGAGGACGGTCCTGACAAAAAGGAACGTCCCAAGGAAACAGACATGTACCGTAAGGCAATGATAAGAGCCTGGAGACGTCTGGGCTATCCCCAGGAACTGGCAAAGCTTCGTACCGAGCTTCTGTATACGGAGGAGCAGAGCGAACTGGAGTGGCTTGCCGAAGAAATACGCAGCTGCCAGATCAATAAAGATAAGCTGGCAGAGGTATATAAGCTGGTCGGGGATGTGCGCAGAAAACAGGGACAGACAGAGCAGGCTTTTGAAAATTATTTCAAAGCCCTTGAGTACGCGAAGCCTTCTTATGTAAAAACTGAGTTGTCCAGAATCTTTTTGGCTGATATGTACAGAGGCAGCAGGAAAGCGTCCGTGTATGCTGCCGGCGGAGATGCTTCGGAATACCTGGACAGCTGGCTTGGGAAATATGGAAGCATAGAGGATATTTATAAGCTTTTGGAAAGAATATCGCGATCATAATATAATTTACGGAATGGAGCAGAAACCATTGAAGAGAGAACAGCAGGAAGTGTTGTCGCTTCTGAAGGAAATAGATATTATCTGCAGGAAGCATAAAATTGATTATTATCTTTCTCCCCAGCTTACCCTTTGCGGTGTTACGGGACAGCCTTTTCCACAGAATCCTCTGGCAGGAATGGTGCTGATGAAGATTCCGGAAATGGAGCGTTTCCGACAGGTATTTGAAAAGGAACAGCCTGAAAGCAGAGCACTGGAATCTATGCTGGACAATAAACGATTTCCGGGTTTTTATCTGCGTTATGAGAATGTGGATACCTTGTGTTACCGGCTGGATGAGGGCCGCAATTTCCGGCATCCTGGTATGGGTGTGGATATTCTGCCCTTAAGGGGGAAGATTCTTTCCCGGAAGAGCCATCTTTGGAACCGTGCCCTTGAAGTGGGCTGGCAGCAGATCTGTGATACTTATAATGATAAACCGGGATTTAAGAAGTCTCTCTGTAAAATTCCTGTGCGGCTTATGTGCCTTGGGGGCAGAGCACGCCTTGGGAGAAGCCTGTACAGGAAATTCTGTAAAAAGCAGGGCATTGACAATACGGAGGAATATATTTTAAGGCTGGATAAGGAAACTGCTTTTTATTATCCGCCGGAGATTTTTAACAGAACTTCAGAATTGACACTGGAAGGTGAGAAATTTCTGGTACCCGGACAAAAAATATGGTATTTGCAGAAGTCCTACGGGGCAGACTATGAAGAGATGCCTGCAGAGGAATATACGCCGGATTCGGCTGTTATGACAAGCACAATGATGGGCTATGAGGAATTTTTTCAGGAGACAGGCAGCCTGGATAAGCTTATTAAAACGCGCCGCCGCCAGTATGTGAAGGATTCTCTGGGGCGCCGCCGCCAGCGCTATTATAACTGGTGCTGGAGTTATGCCAAGCTTTGTGCTTCTAAAAGAAATCTGGATGCTTTCTATGAGGAAAAGAAGGATTATATCAAGAATTTATATAAAAATGGTGATTACATGCGCCTGGAAACTGTTTTCAGGCCATATACCAGAGTCACACAGCGCTGCCTTAAGGAAAAAGAAATCTACGTTTCCGATGAGGAAATCCTTGAGATTTATCTGGCAACGCTGGAGCGTACCGGAAATATTGAATTGAAGGCACAGGTAGAGCAGTATTGGAGATGAGGCCTGTACCAGAATGTAGCCGCAGTAAATGCGGCAAAGGAGGTAACGGCCCAGCCGTACCAGAATGTAGCTGCAGTGAATGCAGCAAAGGAGGTAACGGCCTAGCCGTACCAGAATGTAGCCGCAATAAATGCGGCAAAGGAGGTAATTATGAAGCTTACTGATTATGTTGTTGCTTTTCTGGAGAAGAAGGGGATTCAGGATTTCTTTGGGTACCAGGGAACAATGATCGCCCATTTTGTGGATTCCATAGAGAAGAACCCAGAAACCAGGAATCATTCCTGTTATAATGAGCAGGGGGCGTCCTTTGCAGCCTGCGGGTATGCACAGTCCAAGAATGACTGCGGCTGCGCGTATGCTACCAGCGGACCGGGGGCGGTGAACCTTCTGTCGGGGGTTGCAAATGCATATTATGACTCCCTTCCGGTGGTATTTATTACAGGACAGCTTAATACTTATGAGTATTCAGGAATCAAGGGACTTCGCCAGCAGGGATTCCAGGAGATTGACATCGTATCTATGGCTGCCCCTGTGACAAAATACGCAGTGCATATCCGTGAGCCGGAGGATATTGTAAAAGAGCTGAACAAAGCATATCACATTGCCACTACAGGAAGAAAAGGGCCGGTTCTTATTGACCTTCCCATGAATATCCAGAGAAGTGAAGTGGAAAACCCTGTTTATGATATGGAATTTGAGGAAGAGCACACCGATCCGGCTGTGGCGGCACAGGCCGCGGATGCTGTCTGTGAGGCAATCAGGAAGGCCCAACGCCCTGTTATTATGATGGGACACGGAGTGGACAGCAAGGACAGCCAGAGAGCCCTTCTGCGTCTGGCAGAGAAGCTTGAGATCCCGGTGATCACAAGTGTGCTTGCAAAATCAGTGGTACCTTATGACCATCCTATGAACTTCGGATGTATCGGAGGTGCTTACGGACACCGTTATGCCAATATGATCGCCAATGTAAAGAGTGATCTGCTTATCTGCTTTGGAATTTCCCTGTGTACAAGACAGATTGGTACCAAGGTGAATGAATTTGCAAAGGACGCACAGCTTATCCGTATTGATATAGATTCCTATAACCTGCAGCGGGATATCCATGAGAATGGTGTGAATGAGCAGAAATTCTGTGTGGACACAGCCAGTGTCATTGAGCGGCTGAAAAAAGCTGCCTTTGCGGAGGATGAGGGCCGCAAAGATTGGGTGGTGGTATGTGATGAGATCAAGAATAATCTTGAAGCTGTGGACGACAATACGCCCGAGCGTTATCCCAATATCATGGTGAGAGATTTGAGCCGGTGTCTCACCGATACCTCTGCCATCGCAGTGGATGTGGGACAGCATATGGTATGGAGCTACCAGTCCTTTATGAACCATAAGGGGCAGAGTCTTCTGTTTTCAGGAGGACATGGAGCTATGGGATATGCCCTTCCTGCGGCCATAGGAGCTTATTATGCAACAGGAAAGCCGGTGGCATGTATCTGCGGTGACGGTGCATTCCAGATGAATATCCAGGAGCTTCAATGGGTAAAGAGAGAGAATATTCCTATTAAAATGATAGTTATGAACAATGGAGCCTTGGGAATGATACGCCATCTTCAGCGGGATTATTTTGACTGTCTGTTTGCAGGAACCTCTGACGGGTGCGGTTTTTCTTCCTGCGACTTCCACAAGGTGGCACAGGCATACGGCATTGAGTCTGCCAGAATGTGGAGTGATGAAGTGGGCGAAAAGGCACCTGAGTTTTTACAGGGAGAAGGTCCCAAGCTTCTTGAAATCACCATGGAGCATGGAACCTTTGCATATCCTAAGACTTGCCTCGGGGAGCCTATACACAACCAGCAGCCATATGCACCTAAGGATGTGTATGAAAAGCTGATGGAATTATAATTTCCCGGAAAGGAGAAGTAAATGAGCAGAGTATCTGTAGTAACCGGAGGTACTTCCGGGATCGGCCGCGGAATCGTAGAGAAGCTTCTCGCCAATTCTCAGGACGGCGATATGATTTTTGTCAATTATGCTCACAATGAGCAGAGAGCAAGAGAGTTTAAAGAGGGCCTTCCCAAGGAGGATCAGGACAAGGTTGTCCTTGTGAAGGCAGACATGTCTTCCTATGATGCAATGATGGCCTTTGTGGAGGAGATCAGGGAGAAAGCCGGCCATGTGGACTGGCTGATCAGCAATGCGGGGATCAGTACCTATGCAAAATATGAAGACTATACCTTTGAAGAATGGACAAAAATTGTAAACACCAATCTGTCCATCCCGGTTTTCATGGTAAAAGAGCTGAGACCTCTCATGTCACAGGGGGGAAAGGTGCTGTTCATGGGATCCTATGCAGGACAGCAGGCATATTCTTCCTCTCTGGTTTACGGAGTGACTAAGGCAGCCATTCACTTCCTTACTAAATCCCTTGTAAAGGAGTTTGAGCCCAAGGGCATTACAGTAAATGCCATTGCCCCTGGATTCATCCAGACCACCTGGCATGAAGGAAGAAGTCAGGAAAGCTACGACCGCATCAACAAGAAGATCGCACTCCACCGTTTCGGCGAGATCAAGGATGTGGCGGATCTGGCCTATTGCATTCTCACCAATGATTATATGAACGGCAGTATTGTGGATATCCATGGAGGATATGATTATTTCTAGGGGGAATTACTGATGTTATATGAAATTAAAAATGAAAATCTCAGTGTAAGTGTTGCTGCCCACGGGGGTGAGCTGCGTTCCGTGAAGGACAGGGAAGGAAGGGAATATTTATGGCAGGGGGATCCTGACATTTGGAAGGAGAGTGCGCCGAATCTTTTTCCCTATATTGCCAGAATGACGGATAAAACCTATACCTTCCGGGGAGAGACTTACCACATGAATATCCACGGTTTCCTGAAATATATGGACATGGAGCTGGTGAGCTGTGAGGGAGATACCCTTGTGATGAAGCTGGACAGCTCCCAGGAGACAAAAGCCCAGTATCCCTTTGATTTTACTGTGGAAATCCGCTGGCAGCTGAAAGGGAAAACTCTGGAGATTACATATTGTGTGGAAAATAAGGACAATAAGACCATGTATTTTGGGATTGGCGGACATCCGGGATTTAACGTGCCTATGGAGGCCGGGCTGGCTTTCACAGATTATTGTCTTGATTTCGGACAGGAAACACAGCCTCTCCGTGTGGGAATGTCTGAGGACTGTTTCGTTACGGGAAAGGATGAGCCATATGCCCTGAGGGAGGGGCGTTATCTTGACCTGCGCCATGACCTTTTTGACGATGATGCTGTGATCCTTTGCGGTATGCCCAAACAGGTCACTCTTACAAGTGACGAAGGCACCCGGGGGATCCGTGTGGAATACCCTGATATGACTTATCTGGGAATCTGGCATAAGCCGGGGATGGAAGCGCCTTATGTGTGTATAGAGCCGTGGACCTCTCTGCCGTCCAGGAAAGGTGTAGTGGAGGATATTTCAGGCCAGGACAACCTGATTTCTCTGGAAGCAGGGGCAAAGTATGAAAATAACTGGAGCATCACAGTGACCGACATTTCCCGGGAGTGATATCATGATTAAGGTAGTCATTGCAGATGACGAGAAAAGAGTATGTGATTTGATCCAGTTTCTGGTGGACTGGGATTCCCTTGGCATGGAAGTTGTTTTTGTGGCTTATAACGGTATCCAGGCTTTGGAGGCAATTGAAAAATATAGGCCGGATGTGGTGATCACAGATATCAGGATGCCCGGATACAGCGGTCTTGAGATGATCGAGCGGGCGAAAAGCCTTGTGCCGGATATGGAGATCGTCATTATCAGCGGTTACAGCCGGTTCGAATACGCCAAGGAGGCAATTAAATTCGGAGTGAGAGAATATCTTCTGAAGCCTATCCGTCAGGAAGAGCTTGCGGGGGCTTTGGCGCGTATCAGTGCAGAGTATAGGCAGCGGCAGAAGCGCCTTTCCGATGATGAGAAGCTCAGGAGTTTTGAGCGGAAGGATCTGGCCAGAACACGCAGCGCACTTTTTGAGGAGGTATTATTCCAGAAAAGACTTGAGAGGCAGGAGCTTACCATTGAAAATCTAAACAATCTGTATCAGTTTCATTTTGGGGATGGGCTGTTTCAGGTTGTAGTCCTGAAAATCGATGGTTTCCATGAGGGAAAAGGCAAGGATCTGGAGTTTGCAGAGGAAAAGGTGCGGAAGCTTCTGCCGGAATTTTTGGGTTCAGAATGTATTGATATGGAATATTTTCTGGAAAGGGGAATGTTCTATATATTCCTTAATTTCACCCGGGACAAGCAGAGTCTTCGCAGGCAGCTTAAGGCTCTTTTGGCAGAACTCTTGCTCCAGAAGGATATTCTTAAGGAACTGGACATCACGATCGGTGCCGGGGAAATTTTAGACTCACCGGAGAGGATCCGTGAGTCCTTTAAAAGTGCGCTCTGGTCTGTGGAGCAGAGACTGATAGAGGGAACGCACAGAGTCATAGAGAGCAGGGGAGAATATACTTCCAATTTGGCTGACAGTGAGCTTTTCCATAATTTTAACAGAAATTTCATCCAGGTCCTGGAGTGCCAGGATCTTGACGGAGTGCGCAGAGAAATCCAGGAGTTACGGGATGCCCTTCTCTCTGACAGAAAGGTAACAGGCCATGAAATTCTACAGATGAGTAAAGAGGTCATGAATCTCTACTCTCTTACAATGACAAAAGGACAGTTCCCCACAGAACATCTGGAGGAGCTGTTTGATGATTTTAATCAGGGCATCCACAGTTATGGTTCTGTAAAGGAGATATTTGATTATCTGGAGACAATGCTCTGCCGGTCCTTTATCAAAATGATGGAGGACAAAAAACAGGCGGACAGCAGGCCGATCCGGGAGGCTAAGAAGTATATCCAGGAGAATTTTGCAGGTCCTATCACCCTTGAAAAGGTCAGTGAAGTGGTGGGCTTCAACCCCGCTTATTTCAGCGGACTGTTCAAGCAGGAGACAGGAACCACTTTCACGGAATATCTGCTGAAGCTTCGCATGGAGCAGGCCAAGACCTTGCTGAAAGAGACAAAATTATCTGTCAGCAGTATTTGCACTCAGGTGGGATACTCGGATACCAAACATTTTACAAAATCTTTTACTAAATATACAAGTCTTAAGCCAAATGAATACAGAAAGCTTTACAGCTAACGGGGATGATCATATGAAAAAAGATGATAAAACATATCTTCTTTCCAATGCCAAACAGTGGCTCTGGTATCAGGGTGCTGCAGTGACCCTGGTACTGTGCCTTCTTCTTAACAGTACGGTCCGTGAAAAGCTGGGGTTCCAGATGATCGTAGGTCTTCTGGTCTTTACTCTGGTTCACGGGTATTGGGGTGTAAAGCATATCCTTCTGCCGATCCGGCAGATGAACAAGACCTTCAAAGCTGTGGCTGACGGTTATACACTGGAAGACCTTTTCAAATTAGAATACAGCCTGACTCCGGAGCATAAGCAAATGCTCATGCGCATACGTTCCCTCCTTGATGCCAAAGAATTGCTGGACAGTTCCCGTAAGCAGGCAGAGTATCTGGCACTTCAAAATCAGATCAACCCCCACTTTCTCTATAACACATTGGAAGGGATCAGGAGTGAAGCCTTGCTTTCCCATAACCCCGGAATCGCCCATATGACAGAAACCCTGTCCAATTTTTTCCGGTATACGATTTCCAATCTGGATACTATGGTGACGGTTGAGGATGAACTGCGAAATGTGGATAATTATTATCAAATTCAAAAATACAGGTTTGGAGACAGAATGAAACTGTCTGTGGAGTATGAGGACGGAGATGAAGCAGTGATCAACAGCTGCCGGATGCCAAAGCTTATTCTGCAGCCTGTGGTTGAGAATGCTATCCGCCACGGCCTGGAACCTAAGGTTGAGAATGGAAACATCCGTATCCGTTTCCAGCTCACTGAAAAAAGACTGTTAATCTTTATCTCTGATGACGGTGTGGGAATGGACAGAGAGCAGCTTGACAAGCTGAACGGGCAGCTGCGCGGTACAAGGTTTGAAGTAAGGGAACCGGATTCTCCTAAGACAAAGGGAGGAATTGCCATGATCAATGTGAATAACCGTATTAAATTGATCTATGGCGATGCATACGGAATGCAGTTTTACAGCACCAGAGGATGCGGGACTGATGTGGAAATCACACTTCCGGCCCATAAAGGAGGTACTTATGAGGAAGGAGATGCTCCGGATTGAGAATGTAACAGTGGAGGAGGAAGAGGTCACCTGTCTCCAGCATTTCAATATGCATATTTTTGCCGGGGAAATCATGGGACTTATGGCTCTGGACAGTCATGGCGTGAAAACCCTCATCCGTATGCTCACAGACAATATCCCGCTGAAATACGGAAGAGTCTATTACAGGGATACTCTGGTAAATACTTACCGCAAGGATGCCAAAGGATATAACCGGATTTATATCATTGGAGGGAAAACCACTCTGGTGGAGGATCTCACTGTTTCGGACAATATTTTTGTGCTTCGCCGGGGATTCCGCAAATATGTCATTGACCGCAAGGTTCTGGGACAGCAGGTGGAGGAGCGGATGAAGGAACTGGGAATTTATATCCGTCCCGATGATCTTGTGGCACATCTTACTGTGTTTGAACGGTGTGTGGTGGAGATGGTGCGTGCAGTGATGGCAGGAGCCGGGCTGATCGTGCTGTTCCGCATAAGCGAGATTCTAAGTAATAAGGAATTGGACAAGTTTTTTGAATTTATCCGTCAATACGCACAACAAGGGGTGGCTTTTCTGTATATCGGAAATCACCACGAGGAAATTTTCCGTATTGCAGACCGCTTTTCTATTATGGAGGATGGCCGCATTGTGAAAGTGATCTTTAAGGAAGAGATGGGAAAAGCCGATCTTGAACCCCTTTTTGAGACATTTCATGAGTTCAGCCCGCCGAAAAAGGAACAGAATCAGATCCTTCTTTCCTTTGACCATGTGAGAACTGAAAATCTCAGAGATTTTCATTGTCAGATAAGTAAGGGACAGTGTGTGGCTATTCTGGACAGAAGCAATACGATCCTGGAGGATCTGCGCCAGGCTCTGGAACAGGGGGATAACTACAAGGGAAACATATTTTTTTGTGGAAAACCCTTGGTGCCGGGGAAAAACATGGGGATCATCACAGACAATCCTGTGAAGAAAATGCTGTTTCCCGGTATGAGCTATATGGATAATTTCTGTTTTTCCATTGACAAGGATGCACAGGTTTTTTATAAGAGAAAACGTGTCATGGAGAGTATTTATAAGGAGTTCAGGGACGAACTTGGAGAGGTGATGAAAAGTCCTTCTATCCAGACACTGGACAAGGGAAGTCTTTATGATCTTATTTATTACAGAGAAATCCTTCTGAAGCATAAGCTGGTGGTTATCATGCATCCTTTTACCGGGGCGGATATGTATCTGCGGCTTCGTATTTCCCGGCTTATCCAGAGACTTAAGGACAGCGGAGTCACTATTCTGCTTCTCACCATCAATATGACGGATGTCCTGGCAGTGTCAGACAGGCTTCGGGTAGTGGAGGACGGCTGTCTTCTGGAAGAACACAGCAATGCAGAAAATGAATTGATACAAGAGAATTATTATGGAGAGGAATTTTCATCCCGTTCCGGTACGAACGCCTAATGAAGCTCCCCCTTTATCTAACGAAGCACCCCTACGCAGAAAGCATATAGGGGTGCTATAATTTTATCAAGAAGTTAAGTGAGTTAAAAGGGTATCGGGCGATTGTCTGAGAAGGACTGTCCCTGCCCCGGCACTTTTGTGAAGCTTACTTAGAAACAAAGAAGGAGAGGAAAAGGGAGATGGAGCAGTATATTGTCGAGATGGAACACATCACAAAAGAATTTCCCGGAGTCAAAGCTCTGAATGATGTGCAGTTCTCCTTAAAAAGCGGTGAAGTCCTGGCCTTCCTGGGAGAAAACGGTGCAGGCAAATCTACTCTGATGAAGATATTGAGCGGGGTATACACCAAGGATTCGGGAACCATTAAAGTGAACGGTCAGGTGATTGAGAATATGAATACCCATAGGGCCCAGGAGCTTGGAATTGCAATCATCCACCAGGAATTAAACATGTGCGCCCACCTTACAGTTGCAGAAAATATTTTTCTGGGCAGAGAGGAATGCAAGTCGGGTGTTCTCAATAACAGGGATATGAATAAGAAGGCGAAGGCCATCCTGGATAAGCTGAAAATTGATCTGAACCCTAATACGCTTGTGGGGGATTTACAGGTTTCCAAACAGCAGATGGTGGAAATCGCCAAGGCTCTTTCTACCAATGCCAAAATCCTTATCATGGATGAGCCCACTTCGGCTTTGACATCTAAGGAGATAGAAGAGCTGTTCCGCATTATCCGGCAGCTTCGGGAGGAAGGATGTGCCATTGTCTACATATCACACAGGCTGGAGGAGCTGCAGAATATTGCAGACCGTGTCATTATTCTCCGCGACGGCTGTTATGTGACTGACATGAATTTTGCTGATACGAACCTTGATGAAATAGTTTCTTATATGGTTGGCCGTGAAATTACCGAGAAATTCCCAAGAGTCCAATGTGCAAGAGGAAAGAAGATTTTTGAGGTAAAGAATTTAAACGCCGGACGCATGGTACGGGATATCAATCTGGAATTGTACGAGGGAGAGATCGTAGGTATCGCCGGATTGATGGGTGCAGGGCGGACAGAGACTACAAGGGCTATTTTCGGAGTGGACCCCAAGGAGTCCGGTGAAATCTTACTGGATGGAAAGCCTGTGAAAATCGAAAAGCCTTTGGACGCGATCAAGGCGGGTATTGTTCTGGCACCTGAGGACAGGAAAAAGGACGGATTGTGTACCAAGCTAAGTGTTGGAGACAACATTGCCCTTCCTAATCTTGACCAGCTGTGCAACAGTCTTGGTGTGGTGGACAGGAAAAAAGAAGCGTCTATGATCAAGAAAGCAGTAGAAAACCTGAAAATAAAACTGCCCAATGCTGAGGTTGATTCAGGCAGTCTTTCCGGAGGAAATCAGCAGAAGGTGGTTGTGGCAAAATGGCTTGCCAGAAATTCCCGTGTAGTGATCTTTGATGAGCCGACCAGAGGAATCGACGTTGCAGCCAAAGTGGAAATCTATAACCTGATCAATGAATTGAAGCTTCAGGGAATCGGCGTGATGATAGTTTCTTCGGAAATGCCGGAGGTCATGGGGATCAGTGACCGCATCATCGTCATGTGTGACGGCAGGATCACCGGGGAGCTTTCCGCGGCGGAGGCAACCCAGGACCGTATTCTCAGATATGCCACCCAGTTTGAAAAGAAGCTTGGTGCATAAATCAATAAAGCTTTGTCCGGGAAAGAAATAAGGCTGGGCAAAAGGGGTATAGAAGGAGAGAGAGACATGGAAAATAAAAGCTTTATGAAAAGAATTCTGGCAATACGGGGTATGGGCCAGGTATTAACGGTAGGTGTGGGTCTGATCATTCTGTGTATTGTGTTCGGTATCCTCAATCCCACATTCTTTTCGGGAAGGAATATCGGAAACCTGCTTCGCCAGATCGCTCCGATCTTGCTTATCGGTATCGGGCAGTCCTATGTATTGATCACAGGCAACATTGATCTGTCCATAGGTTCTGTGGTTGGTATGAGCTGTATGATATCCGCAACCCTTATGACAAAGGGCATCAATCCCTGGCTGGCAGCATTGATCACTTTATTTGCCTGCCTTATGGTGGGATTTGTGAACGGCCATCTTGTGGCAACCTGTAAGCTTCCGCCTTTTATCGCAACTTTGGGCACAATGACAATTGCCAGAGGAATTGCACAGATAGTGAACGGAAACTACAATACCGATTCTATCGGAGAGGGTGCCAAGCCCTTCCGTAATTTCTTCTATTACGGCAAGGTTGCAGGGATTTACAATACGATCATAATTGCCATTGTCATTTGGCTCATATTTAACTTTATTTTAAGCAAAACAAGAACAGGACGTCATATTTATGCAGTAGGCTCCAATATAGAAGCAGCCAAATTGTCCGGCGTTTCCGTAATAGGAACAGTGGTCAAGGTTTATATGGTAAGCTCCTTCTGTGCTTATATAGTGGGTATTATCATTTGTGCCACATCCGGAATGGGAACTATGGATGCAGGTAATATGTATGAAATGTATGCGGTTGCGGCATCAGTTATCGGCGGTGTCAGCACACTGGGCGGCCAGGGTATCCTTCTGGGTACAGTGATCGGTGCATCCATCTGGGGCGTGCTTCAGAATGGTCTGCAGTTTGCAGGAGCACCTGTAGCCATCCGTAATATTGTTATCGGTGTGATCGTGGTTGTTTCCGTACTTCTGGACGTGGTAGTACGAAGCGGAAATCTGAGAAAGAAAAAACAGTCGTAGAGACTATTAGTCCGGCACAGACCAGGACAGAAGGAAACACATAAAACAGGATAAAAAGCCGACAGTGCTTTTATCAATAACATGCCGCAGAAAAGAAGCATCACTGGGGCAGCAAAAACTAATTTATCTTATGGGAGGTTAAATCAATGAAGAGGAAATTAATGAGTGCAGTTCTTTGTGCAGCAATGGTGGGAACAATGCTTACAGGTGTGAGCGTACAGGCAGCAGACAATTACAAAGTATATCTGATCACCATGGACCAGATGGATCAGCATTGGAAAAATGTGGATGCAGGATGCCAGGAAGCAGTAGAAGAATTGGGAGACATTGATTACACATGGCTGGCACCAGATGTAAAAGACGATGCAAAACAGATTGAATGTATCAACAATGCAGTGGCAGGCGGCGCAGAAGCCATCCTTCTTGCAGCTAACGGCCCGGACGCAGTAACCGCATCCCTCGAGGAAGCAAAGGATGCAGGCGTAAAGATCATCTATGTTGACTCTGCAGCAAACTTTGAAGGTGAGGCAACCTTCGCAACTGATAATAAAGCAGCCGGCAAAACTGCAGGCGAGACTATGATCGAAGAATTAAAGGCAAAAGGCATTGAGGAAGGCAAGATTGGTATTGTCAACGTTAATGCGGCAACCGCATCTACCGTAGCACGTGAAGAAGGCTTCCGCGAAGCTTTTGACGGTTCCAAATTTGAAATTTTGGAAACCCAGTACGGTGAAGGAGATGCAGCTAAATCAAAAGATATTGCCACAGGATATATCACTCAGGGTGTAGTTGGTATCTTCGGCGCTAACGAAGGTTCTACTGTAGGCGCAGGTAATGCCATTCAGGAAGCCGGCGATGAGGTAGTAGGCGTAGGCTTTGACAAATCTGATACGATCGGCCAGTTGATCAAAGATGGTTTCCTTCTTGCAACCATGGCTCAGAATCCGGACGTTATGGGACGCGAAGGCATCAAGGCAGCAGAGAAGGTTCTGAAGGGCGAAGCACTGGAAGAAAAAGAAGTTGACACAGGCGTTTCCGTACTCACAGCTAAAGATTTTGAATAATCTAAGTAGATATATTAATCATCGTTTCTGCATGATACATTGTGGAAATGTTAAACCTATTTGACATGCTCCAGGGCTGCTGCATTATGCAGCGGCCCTCATTTTATACAAAAACCCTCCGGGGGACACCAATATGATTCAGTTGTCCGGTCTGTTTTGAAAAATTGTAAAGGAGAGATTATAATTATGAAACGTTCAGAGATTAATGAAGCATTAAAAGAAATGGAGGCTATGATCGAGGAATGCCGCTTTAAACTTCCTCCGTTCTGCCATTTTACTCCTGATGAGTGGAAGGAGAAGGGACATGAGTATGATGAAGTACGTGACAATATGCTGGGCTGGGATATTACCGACTATGGGCTTGGGAATTTTGACACCTTAGGTTTCTCCCTGATCACAATCCGAAACGGAAATGTAAAAGACCCTAAGTATACAAAAACTTATGCAGAAAAGCTCCTGTTTTTAAAAGAAGGCCAGTGTTCTCCTATGCATTTCCACTGGAATAAGATGGAGGATATCATCAACCGGGGCGGCGGGAATGTGCTCATACGTGTATATAATTCCACAGAAGACGGCAAATTTGCTGACACTGATGTGACGGTAAACAGTGACGGACATTCTTATACAGTTCCGGCGGGAACGCAGGTTCGTCTGTGCCCGGGAGAATCTATCACCATTTATCCGTATCTTTATCATGATTTTGAACAGGAAAAGGGAACAGGCCCTGTACTGCTGGGTGAGGTATCCATGTGTAATGATGATAATACGGATAACCGTTTCTATGAAGAGATGGGACGTTTCCCTACAATTGAGGAAGACGAGCCGGCTTACAGACTGCTGTGCAATGAATATCCAACACCGGAATAAGGGGTGTTTCACGTTTCGTGTCCGCAGCTGCCCTAGAGCGTGTCTGAAAATTCATTCCGACAAGCTCTAAGATAAGCATATCCGGGATACCTATGACAAGTCATCTTTAGTGAGTATAAAACTGATTTTACAAGTGTGTGATTCGTAGTATTATAATTATAAATATGAAAATATTTATAGAAGGAAGATGAAACGTATGAAAAAAACAGCACTATTGATCACACTAACTTTGATGGCAGGTTCCTTAAGTGCCTGCAGCTTTGGAGGAGACAAGGCTGCCACTCCAGAAACGACAACTTCTCCTACGAAGGCTCCTGCTGCAACTCCAACTGCAGTTCCGGCTGCTCCTACAGGAGATTCCACAGGAGATTCCACAGAGGGAGTTAAGTCTGACGGCAGTTCTTCTGATAACTCCGGAAACGATTCAAATGAAAGCCCCAGGGTGGTAGAGGGGCTGGACGAAGATGTTGAGTTTACAGATGAAGACGAAGAGGATTATGACGACACCGGGGATAATGATGAAGAAGAGGATTCCGATGAGGCTCCGTATTCCACCACCGGATGGTATACCTTTGATAAAGAGACGAATTCTTACATACCCTTCCAGGGAGAAGATCCTTCTGGTTTCGTGCCTGGTGAAACTAATTATAGGTATGATGAGGAAACCAAATCCTACATACCTTTCCAGGAATCAGATCTTGAGGATTACAACAATTAAGAGAAACGGCAGAATGTTAATAATGTGTCCATGCAGATTGCTGGAGCGTGTTTGAAATAAATGTACAGGAACATTCTGAATTACAGAGAAATTGGCGAGGCAAAGTGTTATTGTTCACTTAGTGATCAATGACATTTTGTGTCGCCGATTTTTATGGTTTTTTAATTTGATTTTGTTGTCAGATATGATATTATGATATAGCTATGAATTATGCAATGGCAAGTCGATGCCCTGTTCTTGGGTACGAAGTATCTCATCTGAGAAGCATTTCTTAATAATCTTATGCCTTATAAGGAGGTCAAATCTATGAAAACAAA
>JAUNHC010000077.1 GCA_030524175.1 Eubacteriales bacterium | reverse complement strand
ACCTGCCCTCCCCCTGCATAGCAGGGGGATTATTTTTTCTGTCACACATCAAAAACGGAGCAGTTCCATACAGAACTGCCCCCGCATAAATTCCTATTCAATTTTAAATCTATTCCCAAACCCAATCTTACACAAATTTCACAACAGATTTGATGACTTCATCTTTATGGTTCAGGCTGTAGTCCACAGCTTCAATACAATCCTTGAAATCGTAAACATGGGATACGATCTTTTTCAGGGGGATTGCACCGGATGCCACTGCTGAAATAGCAGTAGGATATAAATTGCGGTAACGGTATACGGAATAAATCGTTCCCTCCATGGCATTTAAAGTGGCGATATCCAGTTCAAGAACCGGCTCCGGAGATACGCCTACAAGAGTTACCTTTCCAGCTCTCTTGATCAGTCTGCATGTCTGAAGGGTTGTGAATCTGTTTCCTGCGCATTCGTATACCTGATCTGCACCGCCCCCCGGAAGTGTCTTTGCAAATTCCACAATATCCTCGGATTTGCTGTTAAATACTCTGGTGGCTCCCACCTCTTTTGCTTTCTCTAGACGTTTATCCATAATGTCAACTGCATAGATTTCGCTGACACCTCTGGCTTTTAATGACATAATAGTCACAAGGCCGATGCAGCCGCAGCCCAGAACGATTGCTGTTTCTCCAATCTTTGCGTTGGAAAGTTCACAGGCATGCATACCTACTGCTAACGGCTCCATAAGGGCACCTTCCATAGTGTCCACATTCTCAGGAAGCTTAAAGCACATGCTTGCCTCATGAGTACAATACTCTGAAAATACGCCGTCTTTTTCCTTTGGGATGGCCATGAATTTCACATGTTTACAGAGATTATAGTGTCCTTTCAGACAATCCTCACACTGTCCGCATGGAACTCCCGGCTCGATAGCCACCTTGTCTCCCACAGAAAAGCCTTCCACACCTTCACCGATGGCAGTCACAACACCGCCCGGTTCATGCCCCAGCACAAGGGGTCCCTCCGGAACCCAGTTTGCAAGTCTGCCTTCATCATAAAAATGGAGATCAGAGCCGCACACGCCTACATATTCCAGCTTAATCTGAAGTTCTCCTTTTTTTGCCTGGGGAATGTCACGCTCTGTCCACTCCAGTTTTTTAGCTCCTGTCATTACACAAACTTTCATTTTACCTTCCATTATTTTATCCTCTTTTCTACTCTCTTTTGGTTTTCATTATTAACCTCTAAAAAAATAATTTTAATTTTTTCCGGTATAGCCTCCTTTGCCTGGTTCTGTATCTTACTTAAAAGTCTTGTCTTTCTAATATAATATAAGGGAAAAGCTAGAAAGTCAAGATTTTTCCTCAATTAAATTTAGTATTATTTAGTTATTTATTGATTATTATTTAACAATATTAATTCTTTTTTTAGTCCTTACATATTTTGCACAAATGAAAAAAAACGCTTGCTCCTAACAGCAAACGCTTCTTTCTTCCTTTTACCGCTCTATTCTTTTCACACTGTCTCTCACAATTAAATCTGTACCGATTTCTATTTTCAGAGACTGTTCCCTGCCGCTCTTCATCCTGGTCATCAGCAAATCCACTGCTGCCGGTCCGAAAATGTCCTTTGGAACATTGATAGTGGTCATCTTCGGCTGTACCATCTGACTGATGGGACGGTTATCAAATCCAATGACAGAAACATCTTCCGGCACCCGGTATCCCAGTTCTGTCATCTCCTGCATCACACTGCAGGCCAGGAAATCATTTTCTACAAAAAATGCTGTGGGCAGCCCGGCGCTCTTTTTTAAGTATTCCCTTGTGTTCCTCCGGGCCTCGATTTCTGAGTAACCTACATCCATCACAAACCCTTTATTATATTCAAGTCCCAGCTTTTTAAGCTGTTGTTTATATACCTGATAACGCTCGTCAAAGCTGTTGATGCGCACTTTACTCCGTACATAACCGATTTCTCTGTGCCCCATATCATACAGATATTGGATGGCCTTGGCTGTGCCCAGCATATTGTTGATGGCCACACTGTCCACATCGTTCTCCTGGAACGAATTATCCAGCACAGAAAAGGGCAGCCCTGAGTCCTTAAACACCTGCAGATCCTCATGCTGCATCTCTACCCCAAAAATTATCAGTCCCTTACAGTTGGCAGACATAAGCTGCATCCTCTGAGCCTCCGGCGTCATATCCTTATTCAAATAAATAAAATTAAGATTATACCCATAATTATTTATCCTGCCGTTGATCCCCTCAAGTATATAAGTGAAAAACGGAGATTCATCCACAATCCTTCCGCACCGCTTATAGACTACAAACCCTACATTCCCCTTATTTACCGCCACGTCCTTCAACATGTATTCACAGTTAAGGTCTTTTATCTTTTGGATGATTTCCTGCCGCTTCTGCTCGCCCACTCCCGGTTTATTATTCAGCACTAAAGATACAGTAGCTGTGGAAACCCCCAACATTTCCGCTATATCCTTTGCACGCAATGCCATGTGAACACCTCCCTTCATTTTAATTAATTTTACTAAATTTTTTAATAAATTTCAAGTGCATTTTTACTGGTAAGCTGTAACAGGTTAGCTCCGGATGCATAAATCCAGTTCATCTATAAATGTTGCTGCTCCATTTTGAGACACTGGAAATACAAAAATATTGGTAAAACTCATAGACTTCAAAATTTGCAATCAACGCCCTATAATTTCTGAGAAACCTCGAGAGCATTTCCTTCTGATATTCGCTTCACTTACCTATAAAACTCCAAGTTTCCCAGAAATTATAGGTATTTTCCGGCTAGCCTCAGGGTATTTCCTTCTGATATTCATGTCATTTACCTATAAACCTCCAGGTTTTCCAGAAATTATGGGTATTTTCCGGCTAGCCTCGGGGCATTTCCTTCTGATACTCGATTCATTTACCTATAAAACTCCCGATACTCCGGGCATTATAGGTATTTCCCAGGTATCCTCAAGAAATTTCCTTCTGATATCGGCTTCATTTACCCATAAAACTTCCCATTCTCCAGAAATTATAGGTATTTTCCGGCTAGCCTCAGGGCATTTGCTTCTGATATTCGCTTCATTTACCTATAAAACTCCTGATTCTCCACAAATTATAGGTATTTCCCAGGTATCCTCAAGGAGTTTTCTTCAGATACCGGCTTCATTTACCTATAAAACTTCCATTTTTCCGAAATTTATAGGTATTTCTCTGTCAGCTTGTTAATCACCGAAAATTACAGATAAAATTTCTTAAATCAGCAGTTTTATGGGTATTCTTCAATATAAAAACATCCCTACTGGTACCGTAATGTCATTAAGACACTACGCCCAGCAGGGATGCCCATATTCAGTGATGTCCGCTATTCAGGTATCTCCTGGCCCGGCACTGCTGCCGGCCAATTGACTCCCTTCATATCTTATTCATTTCACCTTTGCGGAAGATAAGAAGGTAACTCCGTTAAGGCCCGTATCATAGGCATTGCCGCTTGCATTTTTGCCCAGGGTTGTGCTGGAAATCACGACTGTAATTTCGTTATCTCCTGCCTTAAGGTCAGAAGCATCCACCTTTACTTTGCTTGTGATCTGATTTGGATTATACCTGGTGCCGTTAACCATCACAGCTGAGATCATATCCACATTATGGTCTATTACCAACTCATTGAAGTCACCGATCTGGTCTTCTGTAAGTGTGAGCGTTGTGGTATAGGTCCCGTTTCCAATTACAGCATCCTCCAGATTCTCTTTTTCCACGGATCCGTAAAGACTGCTGATATTATACTGTCCATCCAGTGTATTCCAGTCAAAGTTTTTCCAATTGCCCAGCACATTATCGCTGATGGCAATGCATGTCTTTGTACTGGCTGTGGGATCCACATCCTTGTGCTGGTTTAAGTATTCCTGTACGCTGGAATCCCCATCCTCAGTCTGCTGCGCTTTCCATTCCTGGTAATCTTTCTCATAAACCGGAGAATACATCTCCAGGTCCAGCTTCCAGCCGTCCAGTGTAAGCTCTGCCTTAGTCTCTGTGGAAGTATAGGTTTCCACTTCCTCAATTTCCGGAAATGCCTCAGAATTGTCATCCATACCCTTTACCGCAAGAATCGCTGTGTCATTTCTCAGTACAGTGGCCTCATAAGTGATTTTATATAAGTTGTCACCTATTTGTTCTGCTGTGTAGTTTTCCAGAGGCTTCACAGTTCCGTTATATGGATCGATCTCATAGGCATAAGGTGTGGAACCTGTCATCACCACCTCTGTGGTAATATCCACTCCCACATCAAGCCCCGGCATCTGATTGGTTGCGCCCTCTCCTGTATCATTATAAAGGAAATAATAGTAGCTTCCTGTATCAGAATCAAACTTTGTGGTACTGTGGAGTCCTTTTACCAGGTCTCCCGTATCTATCTCAGAAGCTGTCTCCCAGAAGGATGCAGCAGTTCCGCCGTATGCTTCCATATCATAGCAGTTATAGGGGTATCCTGCATCATACCGGATGTAGGTTCCCATGCTCAGATAATTGTCCTCCATGGTGTCGATGATAGCTTCCTGTACATCCGAACTCCAGGTTGTCAGGTTTGCGGCAAATTCATGATTTACCCGGTAAGAGCTGCGTGTATTGTCAATGTCAAAGGCATTCACCAATTCACTTAAGTCGTATACATTTTCATAATTTTCTGCAAGATGTTTCAGAGTCTCATCTACCTGTGCGCTGTCATCTCCGCCCATTCCTGTTCCGTACTCCCGGAACTCTGCGTTCTCTTCGGAATTCAGGATAAACACCGGAAAACCGGCCTCAGCCCATTCCTTAATATAATTCACAGCTTCCAGGCTGATACAGTTTACATCATCCAGTACAAGAGCTTTATAGCATGCACCCAGATCATTTCCGTTCTCTATGCTGTCAGCATCTGCCAGAATCATATCTCCATAGGCATCTGTGGTAAGTGCAAGATTTCCTCTGGATATGGTGTCCTCAGTCAGGATATTATAATTATATCCTTCGTTTACAAACCGGAAGAAGGTATCTCCCTTTGAGAGGGAAAAGCTCTTGGATTTATCTGTGAGGACTGCAAAATCATTTCTAGTATCTCCGTTTTGAAGGAGAGATTGTACCGCTGTGATATACTCTGTAAACACTTCAGGATAATCATCCCACCAGGTCTGCCGCTGCCCGTATCCTGCAAACCCCCAGTCAAGTCCCGGCCATGCCGAGGCATATCCGCTGTAAGCACGTTTCGCCGGGGAACCGTGAAGTACAATTCTTGAAATACCGTCACTGGCGTCAGAATTGAGCCGGCTCATCACATAACTCAGAACAGTCTGAGACTGTATATTTGTGCCAAAAGTAAGGGCCTCGTTGGATAATATCTCTTTCCCGTCAAAGGAATCATTTTTCAGGGATGTGGCTGTCCCCAATGTACGGATACCGTCACCCGAGCCTGCGTTGTCTGCCTCGGGTATGCCTATGGTCAATGCAGCATTTACTACATCAAGACCTGACAGTACATAAGCCTGACATCTGTAATTATATCCGATTTTTTCCTTTGCCCATGCAACCAGCTTGCTGGCATGATTTGTCTCATAGAGAGAACCCATAACAAGATTGTAATCCTCGTCAAAATGATACTCCTTATCCCCGTCCTCCTCTGATACAAAGATAATATCTCCGATCATTGCCGGAAGGTATGCCGAAACATCGTACCCCAGTATTTTGTCTGCCTCTTGGATAAAATTATTGGTAAATGCATTGGTTGTATAGCTGGCTTCAATGGAATCCTCAAACAAAGCGGAAACCCCTGTCATTTCAGCATTCTTTGCCATCAGCTCCTGCATGCTTCTGCCGCCGGCAATGCGTTCATCCGCTACATTCAGGATATGGTTTTCCCAGTAATCCATCAGGGCATCTGCCCCGTCTTCATTAAAGTAATCCAGTGCAAAGTACGTAGGATACATGAGGATCTTACTGCCTCCGGACTGAATCTGCCCGGAGCCTTGCCGGTAAACAGGAAGCAAGGAAATCTCAGACAGAAGTTCAGCAACAGCATCGTAATTTTCCATAGCAGCTTCAGAAGTATCTGTATACTCCACTCCCAGCTGAGACAGGCAGTATGCAAGTATGTCATCCACATTTACAGAATAATCATACTGCACATCATTTTCACGCTCTGCAAAAACATTTGTACCGTCGGCACCCACGTATTTTTCATAGTCCTCATCACCTTCCCGAACCTCCTTACCCCAGTTGGCTTCCAGGTTATTGATAGGATATACAATTGTGCCCTGGGTGAGTACTTCCACTGTTTCCCCATCCTTTACCAGGCAATAATCTGCATCAAGACCCGGCAGAATCCCTCCGTCTGCAGTTGGATTCAACAGATTCCTGACAGTCTCTTCATCCAATTCCGCCTCCGGCGTTCCATCTCCATCCTCATCCTTCATTACAGAGATTCCTTGTGCAGGCATGGCATAGGTATGTGTCACCATAGAGGTAGTTCCTGTCCAATTGTTAGTCTCCTCCACTTCCACATCCATTAACTCCAGATTTTCGGAGAGATAACGCTTGCCCCAGCTGCCGTCTATAAGAATGATATCCTTTCCGCTCACAGAGACTTTTTCCTCACTGTCCTTGGCCGTATAGGCGTAACCGGGAACACCGGCACTGGCAATCACCTCACCCTGCTCCCATTCCACTCCGTCAAAGCTTTCATAGGTACCGTTATATTTCTTTACCTTTGAGACATTGCCTAAAAAGTCCGTCTCCTCTACCTCTGTCTCCTCCACTTTTCCAAGAGAAACACTTACAAGCTTATCTGCAAAGTAAAACGGTGCGGCAGCACCCTGGCTGTAAAGTCTCTGGGACGGAAGCTCCAGCTTCAGTTTTTCTCCTGTTTTTACCCCTGTAGGATTCCCCTCTTCATCCAGTTCAAATAGGTCGGATACTTCCATGTGCTGGATGGTTGTGCTGGCTTGCTGCTGCTGTGCATCATCGTTAGGGTCCACTGTATTCAGTACCGGCGGCCAGTGCGCTGTCACTGTGATATCAATGATAAATCCATCGAAATCTTCATCTTCAAACTCCAGTCTGCAGTTTTCATTTTCATTGTTGGCTGTGTTCAACGCTTCCATCAGGGTATACACCATAGCCTTAGAGCCAAATCCCATATTGTAGGAATCAATCTCCTCAATATCTGTGATGTCGGCAATAATAGTCAGCTCCACACCACCAAACCCGGCATCATACATCTCTTTGATGGTGGATGCCATCATATCCAGTTCACTCTCAGTGTACTCTGCGTCCGGGTCTTCAGACAGGGCGTAACCGTATCCCCCGTCTGCCATCCACATACGTGCCATAGGTTTAGCCGTCACGTCAGGATTGAGAAGCTTTTCCAGAACTGTTTCCGCCGGAACACTATTGGTACTCTCCGCTGAAGTATTGTTGGCGCCCTCCGCTGATACAGTATCAGTGCTTTCCGCTGCGGCAGTATCTGTGTTTTCTGCTGCCTGAACCACCATACCCGGTATGCAAGACATAGACATACTGCATGTCACCATTGCTGCCAGGAATTTCTTTGTAAGATAACTTTTTCTTCCTTTCATGAGAACCTCCCTTATCTTTAATTATTATATAAAGAGATGTCGGGGTCAGAAGTGAGCCGGGGCGGGTGCTGTCCTTTCCAGACAGACTTGCGGAAGCGCGCCTGAAAATCCAGTGCTTACGAAGACTTAGGCGCGAAGGCTCTCCTGAGCGTCTTAGTCGCAGTTAGTACTTAGTTGAAGGGAAGCGAGTGTCTGCCTGAAGAGGACAGCATCCGCCCCGGCTCCCTTTTGACCTCGACATCTTAAAGATAAAATATCATGAGGCTTTTCCCATGGCTACCGGACTATTTTCAACTATATGGTACTATTTTGTTCTCAAAAAGAATTTACAGTAAATCAAAAAATAATCCTGTCAAAGAAGCCGCCTTAAAAGTGCTCCAATATCCAGAAACATAGTGTCTGGAGACAGACCCTCAGTATTACCTTCTGTTTCTCTTGCCGATTCCAAAAGTACATCTGCCAATTCCTGACCGGTGATTCCGGGCACTGCCTGCACTGCCAGCGCTGCCGCACCTGTGACATACGCCGCCGCATAGGAGGTTCCTGTGCGAAAAGTTTCTGCCCGGTCCGATGTATGGCCTGCGCCGAATATTCCTGTACCCGGAGCATTCACAAGCACTGCCGGACTTTTCGCTGAATAATCTGCCGTCTTAAGCTCACGGCCTGCCGCTCCCACTCCGATCGCCTCTGTCCATCCGGAAGGATAAAACACCTCTTCACCTCCCTCATTGCCTGCCGCTGCAATCAGTATGATCCCCCTGTCAGCTGCATATCGGACCGCAGCTTTCAGCTCCTCATCTTCCTCCCTGACACCCCAGCTCATATGGATGATATCACAATGATAAACATTGACTGCATCGTATATAGCCTGAGAAAGCACAGAAACAACTGCCTTTTCTCCATCAAAGCATTTAAGAGGTATCAATGATGCTCCGGGGGCAATTCCTTTCATTCCCAGACCGTTTCCCGGCTGTGCTGCGATCAGTGAGGCAACCATGGTTCCATGCCCCACATAATCATTGGTTCCCCCTGATTCACTGCCTGTATAATCCTTCCCCGGCTCAATGACAGCACCTTCAAACACTTCATGGGTGCTTCTGATCCCTGTATCAAGGACAGCAATACGCACACCCGTTCCATCATATCCCAATGACTCCCCAGCCCCCGCATGGACAGCCTGATACGCCCAAAGACGTTTGTCCTGGACTGTCTCCGCCTCCGTGTCTTTCACCGGTTCTTCAGCAGCTTCGGCTCCCCGTTCTTTCCCATTTTCCGGGCCAACAATTCCTGCTGCTTCTTTGCCACTCACCGCAGCACTGATTCCTGCAAGCAGCGAAAGAGTCAATATCCCTGTTAAAATCCTTCTCCAAACATTCATGTGCCTCTCCTTTTCCAGGAAACTGCAGCAGGAGCCGCCATAGGACAGCCCCTGCAAAAATCTTTTTATAATACAGCCTCTTTTCCATATGGCGTAATAGACACCGGCCCGGTCAGTCCATACGCTTCCGGCAGATCCTTATAGACAATAGGATAATATGGTGCACTTTCCTGCATCCCCCGTTTCACACCTTCCTCTCCTTCCTTCAGAGTGTTGGTGAGGGAGGTACACACAGTAACAACCACTATGTTTTCGCCTTCTTTAACTGCACTGGAAATATCTGTTTGGCAATTATCAATATCTACTGCAAAGCTTTCTCCATTTACAGTCAATCCAACCATACCGTCTATATCGCCCAGGTCAATCACAATTCCTTGTTTGTCCCCTGATGCAGTGAATACCGTGGTATAAGTGCCCACACCGGACACATTGGTCAAGTCTCTGTCCGACAGCCCTTTGTCGTACATGTCTTTCCAGCTTACCATATCTTTGTTGGCAATTTCAGCCTTCAGCACATTTTCTTTATCTGTTGTGTACCCCAATTCTGTTGCTTCATGCTGAGAAGAGCCCTCATATTCAAATGTTTCTCCTGTATAAGGATCTATATTGTCCCTTATCTCTGTCCTTGTTTCCAATTCTCCTTTTGTCCACTGTTCAATCTCAACATTCCATAAACCGTCCCATGTGATATCCTCCACTGTAATCTCACTGGTAACTGTCTCTCCGTTACTGAGAGTGGTGGTATAGGTGCCATCCTTGGCAGCACCGATTTCCAGTGTACCGTCTCCGCTCTTTACCCCAAAGTCAGCGTCAGTATCTGTAATGTATATTTCGCCCTCTTCTTTTTCCGGCTCCATGATATACACTGCCGTCTCCCCTGGTTCCAGAGAAACTTCAAGCTTGGTACGTCCGTTTTCATGTTTGTACTCTGCAACAGGGCTTGCTTCTCCTGTCCAGGTGTTCAGCTCATAAGGTGTAAAAATACCTTCAAAGGATGCTTCTGTTGTCATACTATAGTCCACGGATTCATTAAACATATAATAATAATTTGCGTCATCATCCCGCATCATTGCCGTCCAAATACCATCGTAGGTTTCATAAGCCTCTCCCACTGTAAGGCTTTCTTCATAAATCCGCTTATTATACTCCTTGCATACCCCTTGTTCCAATGCAACCCGCGGTGTGACTCCAAAACCTTCCAGTATTTCTGCTATCTCTTCTGTAGCTGCAGCGGTTGCCGTATGCTCGGTATCTGCCTTTATCTCTGAGATAATATTCTTCAGCTCTTCATCGTCACCAGCCGCACTTCCTGTTGTGGACGCCGCAGCATCTGTATTGAACACCACATATAAACCGCCCTCTGTAAGTTTTTGAAGTGCTTTGGCTGCATTTAAAGACAGGTCCTCATCCCACACTACAACAGCCTTATATTTGGGGTTTCCAAGAGTACCGTCTTCATTCTGGAAACCGTACTCTCCCTCCTCTGCCCAAAGATAGCTGGAGTCAAAACATTCCCAGGAATATCCCTTATCCTGCAGGGTATGGTCATCTGTCAGAAGCCCCTTGGAATCTCCGTCCTGATTCAGTGCAATGATGAACAAGTCATTCTGCATAATCCCTACATCTACTGTTTCCGTCCCTGCCTTCAGCACGTTCTGGAGTATGGCAATATGGTTCGAGAAATCACTCTCCAGAACAGAGGTTGGTATATTCAATGAGCCAAACTGACATCCGATTCCTCCTGAATTGTTTGGCCAGTCAAGCACAGCCTCGCTGGAAAACTGTGTCTCATACCCGTGCCACACTGTCCTGTTCACTCCTGCTGCCATCTGCTGGTGCACCGCATAAAGCTGGTCATTATAACTTGCATAATCCACACCCAGCCAGTTATTCGTCTCAGATGAAAACTCTTCTGCCCCTGACAGATGAACACCGCCTGACATCAGCTTAAATGCCTCCACAGAAAATTTAAAAGCCAAAGATTCTGTCTCCGGGACATCTACTGCACGGATCGCCGATGAAGTTGTCAATGTGGAGCCGTAGGAAACCTGCGCCCGCAGCTCTCCGCCGTCTTCCCTGAGGTTCTGTGACAATCTCTCCTGAAAGACTATATATGCTTCCGTCAAGGCATCCCTCATATCGTTTTCAATCACATCAATGCCCTCAAAGGTATAATCTGTGGAAAATAATGCAGGAAGATACGGTGTAACGTCATATCCGTTCAAGTCAAGAAAAATATCACTCAGTTCATTGGACCAGTAAAAACGACCCAGAGAGCCAATTTCCAGGGAATCAATAAATAAATCCCAACGGATATCATATTTTTCCAGAAGCTCCATCATATCATCTGTGAGAATATAACTTTTCAGAAAAGCATACCATGCGTCCGCCCCGGCCTTTGAAAAATGATTTACCATAAGCATATACCCATAATCATAAGAGTCCGCCTCTGTACCATGACCAACCCCCACTTTCCATTCCGGAATAAGCACTGCCTCAAAATCATAAGGATTTGTCCAGGTTAGTGTATAGGTCTCCTTTTCCTCATCGTAGGAAATCAGCCCGTCTGTAGATAACTCAGTTTGGGTAAACTGCTCCACGCCATCCGCTGACAGTTTCATACCTGTAGATTCTTCCTGTGTTGTGGCAAATGTCCCTATGTTTGTTCTTGTAAAGGAAGCATCCTTTTCAAGGACTTTGGACACGGTCACTGTTTCCAGATCCGAATATCCAACTGTATATTTTGTTCTAGACACACTGGTTCCCATGAGATCGGCTTCCGGTTCTCCTTCCGGGTTTTCCCCTGGTGCACCAGGTCCGTCAGGTCCTCCTGCAGGCGCACTGCTCGCCGGAGGCTCATAAGTAAAAGAGGTCAAATCTATACTTACTGTCTCTCCCGGAGCCGCACATACAGCTTCATCCACCACCACACCCTGGTTAAACACATCTACATTTGGGTCAAGAGCTAATATCCCTTCATCATTTTCATAGACATTATAAGACCCTGCCTGCACTGCTGCCTCCAGCACATCACGTCCGTTATTTCTAAGGATTTCATAGTCCTGGTAATAATCCTCAACAGAGCTGTTTCCCTCTATATCCTCATTTGTACCGTAATAAAGAAATGTAGGCTGCCAGTCCGGTCCTGCTGCAAAACTTACAGACATTCCCAGCTTTCCGCATTCCTCCACGATCACCAGGAGATCATGCTTCCATTCCTCAGACCCCCACCCATAAAGGCTATTGTCAATAGAGCTGTCATTGAGACACAATAGCTCAATTCCGCCGTAGCCCTGTTCATATAACTCGTTCACTGACTGAATCAATGTCTCATCTGTATGGTAAGCCTGGTCCAGCCACCAGCGGACCTGCGGCCGGTCCTCCATCTTCACTGACATAAATCTGTTCTCTAAACCACTCTCATTCTCCTTAACTTCCGCCTGTACTGCGGCCGGCGCCCCTGCCAGCATACAAATGGTCACAGCATGTGCAGCTGCCTTAGTGACTGTTTTCCTGAATTTTTTCTTCATCCTCTTCTCCCTTCTCGTCTGGCCTGATGATCATTTTCCAAAAGCACCTCTGTACTTTTGTATACGTTAGTTCTTCAGGTTCACCATAGCACATGCACAGAGCATGAAAAAACCGGATTATCTTTTTCTTTCTGATACTTTCTTTTTCAGAAAAAGATAATCCGGTAAACTCAAAAATAATCCATATCAATCTGTCAGGCTGCTGGTTTGGTAACGCTTATATTCCTGATAAAGGTACACCTCACTACCCGGAATATCATCCTCAGTCAATATCTCGTCCTCCTTTATCAGATAATTTCCCTGGTCAAGCTTCACAATCTCTCCGGGAGTGCCTTTTACCTCCCCGGATACAACCTTCTGGGAAAGCTGTGCCACCATGGTTCCAAAATCAGCCATATTACAATAAAACAGTTCCATCTTAAGTTTTTCATCCTTCACATAATCCTCCAGATAATCCGGATCTCCCATACCGATGATCGTCACATGATCCTCTGCCTCCAAAGCCTGCACCGCCATACATGCAGCTTCCGTCATCCTCTCAGATAAGCAGATGAGCGCACTGGTATCCGGGGTCTCCTCTAAAAACTGTTTTATCTTTTCCGATGCCGTCTCTACATTTTCATAGCCGAATAAA
Organism: Eubacteriales bacterium; assembly: GCA_030524175.1. Taxonomy (GTDB): domain Bacteria; phylum Bacillota; class Clostridia; order Lachnospirales; family Lachnospiraceae; genus Blautia_A. Next base: position 5,360 of record JAUNHC010000077.1, on the reverse strand, counting down.
ATATCCGAAAGAATCATGCCGGGATGCCGCCGCTGTTCATATCTATACCGTACCTCCATCATCAATGTTGTGGCAGACACCGAATGAGGCGCTCCGCTTACAATAGCAAACTGACCCTTTTCCCCGCACAATCTGGCTGTTTCCGTCATCATTTCGGGCCCGGCTGTCCTCGGATCTACGGTACCTACATGCAGCAGCCGGTAAAGCGCACTTACCTCGCTGATACAGGAGAGGATTTTTATACCCCTTTCCTGATATTTTTGAAGAATACCGGCCAGATTCTCATTGCTGGCAGCATTTACAATAATACATACTGTATTGTCATTTACCGTTTCACTCAGCTTCTGAATCTGGCGGATAGAGGAATTTTCACTTTCTTCTATCTCCAGCACCCGCGGCACGCATCCCAGGTTTGTAATTTCATTTTCAAAATTTTTAAACATGGGATAGTCCTCAAAACTCCTTACCTCTCCCATAAGAAAAATATACTCAGGTTTCTTCGTACTGTATTTCCAGATTCCGGCCGCTGCCACTGCCAGTCCAAGAAGAAGCAGGGCTGTCACGGCAAATTTTCCACCCTTTTTTCTAAGCATTGTCAAAAGCCTCCTCCCGGATTTCATACGGCAGATGGAGTTCCGCCTGAGTACCTTCTCCCGGCCTGCTGGTAAACCCAAGGGAAAATCCATCTTCACCGTAGAACATAGCCAGCCTCCTGCAAATATTTTTCACCCCGATGTGACCGTCCATTTCTCCCTGACTGTCCCTACACTCTTCTAAAAGCCTGGATGCTTTCTCTGCTTCCATGCCTACCCCGTCATCAGCAATGACAAACACCATCTCCTTCTCTTCCATCCAGCCCGTGACGGAAATATATCCGGCTGCCTCTTCTTTTTCCAGAATGCCGTGCTTCAGGGAATTTTCCACAATGGGCTGAAACAGAAACTGAGGTATCTCCCTCTCCATCATTGGCTCCGGAATATCCACAATAAGCTCTATGTCCCCCCGGACACGCCTGCACTGAAGTTCCACATATCGCTCCAGAAGCTGGACTTCATTTTTCACTGTAGTGACAAGCTTTCCCTGATTCAAACTGAGTTTGTAAAAACGTGCTAAAGCCTGAATGGAGCTGGTAACTTCCTGAGTGTCTCCTTTTTTTGCATACCAGGAAATCATATCCAATGTATTATACAGAAAATGAGGATTGATCTGCGCCCGCAGGGCATTCATCTCCATCCTGTTATTTTCTCTGACAATCCGTATTTTTTCTGCCAGCAGGCTGTTGATCTTTCCAGCCATGTAATTGTAGCTCTCTGTAAGCTGGCCGATTTCATCGCTCTGCCGGGGTACCTCCAGAACCTTGGGCGGACCATTTTTTACCTGCTGCATCTCATCCTTGAGAACTGTGATCCTTCTGGTAAGGGACCGGGACAAAAGAAGGACAAGAACGCATAAAATCACAGCAATGATAAGATAACCCCCAATAAAAATCAGCCTGTCCGTCCTGGCTGCCTTGACAATGGCATCCTCTGATACAGTAAACACCATCTTCCACCCAGTGCGCCCGATATTATGGTAAATGGACCAGGCATTTCTGTCACCATAATCAATTTTCCTAAATGTTTTTTCCTTTTCAAGAAGACCTCCGATATCCTGGTAATTCAGAATATACTGGTGCATCTCATCCTGGCCCTCCATGGCCACAATGCCCTCTTTTTCATCTATAATATAAATACAGCTGTGGGGATAATTCCCATACCCGGTCAGCACCTGTGTGAGATATTCCCTGTTGAAATACACTGCCACATATGCCTCCTTCTTGTCTCCCAGCTCATAATACTGTACCCTCTTTACGTAGGAGATCCTTCCCATAGTATCTCCCTCCCAGCTGTTCATATAGAAGGCAGATGCCACGATCTCTCCTTCTTTTTGATTCTGGAACAAACCGTACCACAAGGAAGTGTCAATCTTTTCTGTGGACTCAAAAATCTTATAATCAGTGAGAATATCCTGGTCAAAAAGGGGATGATCCCCATCGCAGTAAATACGGATTCCCTGAATCACTTCCCCGTCAATCTGGGAACGGATGTTTTCCAGGTAAGTTGTCAGTGTATCTCTCTGTCTCTGGCTTGCCATAACCTGCTCCATCTGTGTTGCTGTGTAGGGAAGAAGTTTCTGAAGCACCTCTGACTGGGCCACAGTATCCGCTGTACCTGCAACCTGGCTCATATAAGCCTCCACATTGCCGGACATCTGCTCCACTATGACAGACTCCATATCCAACGTATTTTTTTCAAGTCTTGACACAAAACGAAACTGAAAAAACGCAAACATCAGCAGCATGGGAATAAGTATCAGAAGCAAATAAGACAGAAGGAGCTTATAGCGCAGCTTCAAATCATACATATAATAGCGGAATGGTTTCATCGTCCCTCTCCTCTGTATTCGGAAGGCGTCTGTCCGGTATATTTCTTAAATGCCCTTGTAAAATAACTGCTGTCTGTGTACCCGCATTTCTCTGAAACGGTTTTGATGTTGTTACGGGGATTGTCCAAAAGGATCTTCGCCGCCTCCATCCGCACATCAGTAAGAAATTGATTCAGGGTGATTCCTGTCTCCCGCTTAAAAACAACACAGATATAAGATACAGATTTTCCCACAGCCTCTGAAATTTCCTTAATGGAAAGCCATGGATTGTGGTAATTTCCGTGGACATATTTTTTAATACGCACAATGAATTCGTCCTCGCCTACACTGCTGGATTTTCCAAGTTCCTCCACAAGCCGGAGGATACCTTCATGAATCTCCTGGTAATTTCCATTCTTTAAAAACAGTTCTCCTGCCTGTCCTTCAGGTTTTATATCTGTGCTGTAAAGCGCGTTCTGCTCTGCATAACGGCACAGCTCACTGTACAGATAAAGATAAAAGTCACGGACAACTGTGTAGTGGACTTTCTTGTGATTGAGGATTCTCTCCCGGTAATATTCCAGCTCCTTTGTCAATTCATCAAGATGTCCCCGCATCAGCTTCTCTGTAAAATCTGCTTTCCAACCGCTGAAATCCAAAGTCAGAAGAATTTCCTTCTCTTCCTCGCAGATCACCTCACCGTAAGGCAGGTAAAACGCCCGGTTGTGCAAAAGTACCGCATCATTATAGGAATCCTGGAACCGCAGAAAAGAATTCTGTACACTGCCAGCCAGAATGTAATAACGCTTCACACCTCCCAGAGCATCTTTCAGCCACTTTAAAATTACAGCGTATTCGTTATGCTTTTTAAAGAAAGCATGGTACACAATAAGGTCTGCCTGCTTCTGTCCCGCCAGCATTTTCACAGGCGCCTCTTCCGTCAGCCTCTCGTACCGGGCGCAGAAAAGATTCCACAGATTTTCATCCTCCCTGTCCTCCCCTCTTGTATATCTCACAAGAACAGTGGCAAATGAATTGTACAGATTACCGTCAATACCGGCTTTTTCCAGTTCCTTTAAACACTCGTCCCTGTCTTTAAATAAATTCCGGCTCAGCCTGTTTACCAACTGCTGCCCATTATACAGGATCGCTTTCTGCTCCTGTTCCTTTAAAAGCAGATTTCTGCACTGCTCCTGAACAGCCAACTGAATCACCAATTGAAGTTCCTGCATATCAATAGGCTTTTCCACAAAGCTCACAGCCTTTAAACGGATAGCCTCCTTAAAATAGTTTTTCTCCGGATAGGCACTGACAAAAATTATGCTGCAGTGGGGCAGAATCCTGCGCAGCTTCTTTACAGCAGATATTCCGTCCATTCTCGGCATCCTGATATCAGTAAGAATAATATCCGGATGCAGACTCCTGGCAAGCTCATATCCCACCTCTCCGTTCCTGGCTGTATGTACCTCAGAAATCCCATATCTCTCCCAGGGAACATCCGATGCCAGCCCCTCTCTTGTCTCCACCTCATCTTCCATGATCAGCAGCTTCATAATACTCCTCCCAAATCCACAAAATTCCTCTTATTACTATTTTATGCTATATTCTAAAATTTTTTAATAGGATTTTCTTATAATTTTAGGTATTTTTTATTTATTTAAGGGATTCCCTGGAAAGTTGTCGAACGGGGAGGGAAAGGGAACCCGGTGCGGGGGCATCGCTTGCGGCGGACAGTTCTAGGCTTTCATTTGTCACTTGGGGACGGAAAAGGCGTGCGGCAACTCGCAGTGTTTGCTGATGCAAACGCTGCTCAGACAGGCCTTACTCCGTGCCAAGGCACGGCTTTTCCTGACCGCTCCAACTGAAAGCCAAGATCTGTCTCGTCCTCGCTCAAAGCCCCCGCACCGGGTTCCCTTCCCCTCCCCTTCCTCTACATTTCCACCTCTTCGAAGCGTTGTATGCTTTACCGGGAAATTTTTAAACGCGCGCTAAATACGATGCTAAATGTCCGGCGATATTAATTACACTCGCAATTACCACCCGATACGCTCCGCCTTGAAACGTCAGCTTTCGCGGAAGGCTGGGGCTGGGGCGGGCTGGGGGAGAGATGGGGGCGGTGCTTTGAGCGAGCATTTTGGAATCACTTAGCGGGTGAGGCGGACTGCGCCGAGGTGATTTTGTGCATCAGGCACAAAATCAAGGAAGCCCTGTCTGAATAAAATTCTCATCAGAGAATTTTATGAGTTGGCGACCGCTCCGACAAAGCAGTCCGTCTCAGCCGCTTAGTGATTCCATGCGAAACGAACGTACCGCCCCCATCTCTCCCCCGGCCCGTCCCAGCCCCAGCCTTCCGCGAAAGCGTCCCCATCCCACCAAAAAAAAGAAACGGTATTGAGCCTCCCTCTCCATACCGTTTCTTCATCCTCAATTATTTATAAGCCTTTACAAATTTCCCATCCGTCCTGAACTGATAATATTTCTTTTCCTTTTTATTATACATTTTCCCTGTCACCATCTCGCCCTTTTGTTTGGCTGTACTCTTCAGGTTTTTATCAGCCGTCCACAGGAAATACTTAGTTTTATTGGCAAATGTCACCCAGCCGGTACACATCTGGCCCTTCCTCTTTCCATTACACAGGACCTTCTTATCCCCGGTCCAGAGATAGAATTTCTTTCCGCCGGAGCCTGTCAGCCAGCCAACTGCCATTTCTCCTAACCGGCTGGTGCTGCTTTTCACCTTTTTATTTCCATTATTAAAAAAGTATCTTGTATTGTCTGCAAATGTTACCCAGCCTGTGCACATTCCGCCTTTGGCTTTTGCATTGCATTTTATTTTTTTGTTCCCATCCCAGAAATAGAAGGTGCGCCCGCTCTTTTTCAGCGTCATCCAGCCAGTAACCATCATCGAGTGGGTCGGCGGTATTACTACCGCTTTCCCCTCTAAGAACCGTACGTGA
>JAUNHC010000026.1 GCA_030524175.1 Eubacteriales bacterium | reverse complement strand
TGGTGAGGGACGGGGAAATTAATCTTTAGGGGATTTTTTTCAGGAAGTTAACAATAATACTTAACCTTATTTTCATACGTTTCATTCTTATATGCCTCGCGAATCAACTCATGGATAAAAGAGGCACTATTTGCAGAACCGTTAACCAGGCAAAACTTTTGTGCTGCGTCAACTAAACTCCGGACATAACTTTCATCCTGATTGAGAACCTGTTCTAAATCATGGTAATAAAAAGAAGAACCAAACAGGGATGCATACTTTAATGTCTCGTTAATCATATTTCCTTTATCGCTTACCTTGTTTAACCGTTCAATTAGCAAATGCCCTAAATTTTTATCAGTGATAATCCTGTGCACAATACCATCAATATCATTCTCGTTATTAAGTAATAATACAATATCTGATGAAAGCTGTAAATTTCCCGCTGTTATAGAATATAATGCTTCCATTAAATTATCATTTAGTTTAACCGAAAGTCCTAACTGATGCATAACAACTTTGTAGTTCCTGTTATCTACTTGCTTTAAGTGGTATAAATGCTCTTTGGCCAATTTTATAATTCCATCAAGTTCTTTAGCATAATCTTTAAAATCTAGGTTGATTGCTCCAATAAATATTGCATTATTTAAAAAAGTGTGTTTATCTTGTTTTTGCCTGAGAAGTGTATATAAAAAACGGATTGATTTTTCGTCCCAATACTGTATATCATCTATTATAAAGATAATCCTGGAATCTTCACTGCAAAAATACTCCAGTGGGAAAAGTATGTCTAATTCGTCTTTGTCAAAAATAAAATTATATAATTCTCTTTTCTTTTTATTGCTCTCTGATAATTCAGATATGCAAGCAGAGAGAAAATCAGATCCCAAAGGTGACCAACTTCCAAGTTCCTTTTTTACAGTTGTCAAACCATCTTTAATTAGTTTTTTTTGAACTAAAGTCTGATCTTTTATATACATTGCATTAATAAAATTGGCAAAAGGATAGAAATCCCTGGATTGAGAGTAATAATCTCCTTCTAATCTATATATTTTAGCATATTGAGTATTTTCCTCAACGTTATTGAGAAGAAAAGATTTTCCTGTTCCCGATGCTCCGGTAATTAGGCCCAATTTTATCTCTTCCTTGACATCTTTTAATATATTTCTAAGAATTTCATCTTGATTACTAATATATTTATACATTGCCTTCCCCTTGCAAAATGCTAGATAATCTCGTATTATCCTCGGTCCATATTATTATCTATATTATAGTCCTTTCTAACGTATCTAGCAAATAATACTTTCCATAATAAGGAAAATTTCCTCACATTGGCAGAATATTGGCACATTCATGCGATTGTAAGGAAAAAATACCCATGCTACAATATCCATGCTTATAGTTCTCGTTTTTACCAGCACCTACAGACGGTGCTTTTTTGTTACCCGAAAACCAGCTGACATACCCGTATAGTTCGTTTTAAACGTGCAGAAACACGTAATAAATACGTGCTTCCAATGTAAGTATTGAACACGTAATCCTGTACGTGAAAGTGTCTTAGTCAAAGGAGTTATGATGACATGAAAACCAGAAATGAAATATACCGCGGGGAGGCAGAAGCATTGCTACATGTGATTACTTCATATCACGCACTTATTTATGAGCAAGTACTTAAAACATTCCCAAGAAAGGAGGATTCCCTAAAGACATTAATCAAAAGACTTATAAAACAAGGACGAATCTACTATGATTCCCGCCAAAATCTGCTTTGTGATACTACGGAATCAGCGAACGCTCCCGACTGGGAAATGATTTCGGCCTATTGGGTTTTGCTTGATTTTAAGAAAGCCCTGGTATATCACACCAGCGGCGACTTTCCGGTAAAGATACATTTCTTCTCCAATGATGAGGCTTATGAAATTATTTCCGTCCCTGCTGAACAGGTAGTCCTGATAAACCATGTGCTTGCCCAGACAAAGGATACTGATACAAACCGGTTAGTCATCATTTCTTCTAAAGAGCAGGCCATGCGGATACAGATTCCAAATGTAGCAGCCTTCTGCATGGTGGAGCCAGATGGAAATGTCAGCTATTACCAAAAGAAAGAGAGGTAAAATGGATACAAAGATAGTGCTGCAGCGGATCAGCATGATAGAAGAACAAACGGACAAATTGAGAAATTCCTTATTTGCCATGAAAACAACAGATTTGCTGAAATACCCTGCAAATTATGAGGAACTCAGTACGGATGCTGCCCTAAGAGCTGAACGAATTACCTGCCAGCTTCGTAATCTCATCTATGTGACAGGCATTGTCAGTAAAACCGAGTACATGGAAAAAGCTTCAAAAGTCCATGGAATACAAATACACAGCAGCAAAAGGATATTGACTATACAACTTCCCGGCCTCTTGCCGAAGCGCAAAGTCCATGTGAACAGTGCTTTTATCAATGAGCCTCTTCATTTTGCGCTAAAGGAGTATCTGGAACACGATGCCCTTCCGGTCTTTGAGAATTGTGTCGTCTGTTTTATTCAGGTTTACGACCGGCGCCTCCCATTAAGACGTATCCGGGACTACGATAATTTAGAATACAAACAGATTCTGGATACGATTTCACCGTTTGTGCTTCGGGATGACAGTGGATTATTCTGCGACTCTTATCATACCTCACGGTTGGAAGATAAAGATTACACCTCCGTACATATTATGGACAAATCAGACTTTCCAGAATGGCTGAAGCAGAAAAAAGAACGTATCTCTCCCCTATCGGAAATTTCCTGAGTTTTTCTGGGATTTTGCAGACATAGGTAAAACACCGCACGGAAGCTGAATAATCCGTGTTTTTTTGAACCTCATTTACCAGATTTCAACCCATAAAGCGCAATACTTAAACGTTATTCACTTATTTTATTCTCTAATCCGCTCATGCAGATACATAATAGCCTTATATTCCATCGTATCCTCCACCTTATCATATAGCAAAATTGTTGGATCTATATTTTTCATTATGGATTTACCTATCTCAAACGTAATTGGATTTGGTGCAGCAACTATCAAATGTATGACTACATTTTCCCCATGTTCTTCCCTTATTTCATCCAACAGTTCTCTAAATTTTATTTGAAATTCTACAACCTGCTCCCTACTCTGCAAAAATAAAAAGCCGGGATTATCTGCCTGTACACTATAGTTCAGATTCTTTGGGATTAAGTTCTGATCAATCTTACCACTTGCCTCAACTAACAGATTCACATGTAATTGCATACTTATTTCAGATGGCTTCACAATTACAAAATGACCAAATTGACCTTCTCTCCATTTCCAGTCTTGCTTATCCCTAAAAAATTGGAAAGTTTCCGACTTTACTTTATTTCCCAATACGTATCCCAGATAACACGTATATGAGATTTTAGCCATAATAAACAAACAATAACTTTCTTCTTTTTCGTTTGATGACACATGCAAGTCTATTGTCCTTTCTATTTGCTTCTTAGCTGTATCCACATTTTCCACCTGTGTCAAATCAATATTAATATCTGTTTCCAGTGGATAATATGGCATAATGGCTTCGCTGACACCTTTATCACTAATGTTGGGGACTTGATTTTGGATTTTACTATACATCTTAATTATTCGTACTCCATAATCCTGTCCCATCCCGGTAACACGAAAAATTCTTTCTTCATGCTCTCTTTTAAACTGTTGCAATAATTCAATCGGGTATTGCTCGACATATTGGGCATCATCAATAAGGTTATTATGTTCTGAACAGGTAAGCATTAAATTAGAAATATCTTTCGCTAATTTCTCTGAATCTTGATTTCCTCTTGGTCCTGTTGGTATCCAACTTACAATGTGCGCAATGTTTGCTAAGTTTCTAGGTTGCTTTGTCACTCCATCTTTATAAAGATATTTATTGCAGCCTCTGAATTCACAGCGTCCTCCTGATTTCACCCATAACTCTCTCTCTACTGATTTCGGTATAGCAGGTCTCTTTTTCACATCACTCATAATTCTTCCTCACACGGTAAAATATACCCCGTTCTTTTTTTGACATTCAAATATTTCTGTTATCGAATTTGTTGCAAAATTTCCCACCCAAACCCTCATTTCTGTTATTCCTGCAATTATAAAAAACATATATTCGCATCCCGTTTTATCAACCTTTAGTGTGTCATACCAGTCTTCCCAATCAATTGAAGATGGCACCGGAATTTTTTGAGGATGCGTATGCCAGACGCCCATATAAAAACTCTTCTTCCGTTTCCTACTCATTAGAAAGAACTTATGCCTCGGATCACTAATTGTAAATCGAATTCTACTTCTTTTATCTAACAGGTATGGTCTGGAAACTTCCTCCAATGTAATATTCTTTGTTCGACTATGCTGATATCCTACAATATAACCTCCCGCTTCTGGTTTCTCGCCAGAATTTTGTATCCATTTTTCAATTTCCACAGATATCCCCGACAAGATATCCACAACTTTATCATTCGGAAGTTTCAGCTTTTTACAACTATTCGAGATTTTCATTGCCACAGCAAAGACACTTCCCTTCAGCAAATTGATTACCAATGTTTGTCACTTCTGTTGGAGTAATATTGATTAATGTATTTTGTGACATGTTGCCATCAAAAACCATCTGCACCGTACTTAGCAATACGCTTACAGTTCTAAGCAATATTGCATTTCCATACGCAACTCTTGTTGCTCCGCATCCGTTTCTGATTTTATATCTATCCAAAGCTATATCAGATATCTGATTGACCTTGTTATTGATTAACTTACCATATTCATTCGTAAAAAGGCACTGATAACATCCTCGTTTTTCATAATCTACTGCAAGTATATGACTATCTGTTCCCCCAGCTTCAAGCCATGTATAAATGACTGTTTTTTCACAATGGCTTTGTTTCAACAGCTTATTTAAATGCAGCTGTACATCACTGGAACCAACGGTAAATATAATTATATCAACCTTTTCAATTTCTTTTATAATTAAATCATCATCAATGTTAGACGGAACCGCATGGACATGGATTTCTGGGTGAATATTTTCCAGTTCATACTCCAGCGTGTAAACTTTTTTATGACCTGTCCAGAAAATTCCGCTCGTATGCCTGAAAATGTTTTCATCTTCCAGCCTATCTTGATCGTATATCGTAATCTCCTTAATACCAGACTTTACAAGTGCTTTAGCAGCATAACTTCCTAACGATCCAGCACCTATCAATAATAGTCTCTTATTAAGCAATGATGTGTCATTTCCAATCTGTCTGCACAAATGATAATAGTCAACACGCTTACTTTTAATAATCTGTATTTCCACAGCATCCTGTTCTAATTTATTTAGTAATGTATCATTACGAGCATTTTTCAACTTGACTATCATTGCAAAATTAATATGATTCTCATCAATTACCATTTCAAAAACCAATCCAACATTATCCGTCTTTATTCGCTCTTGATTAAGTTTCAGGTAACTCATATGGGATATCCTTGGATATTCTTTTCCTTTTATAACTTTTAGTATATCCTCTATAGTCCAATCTTTATCGTATGTTGGTGGCAATATCCTACGCTTATCAGTAATAGGAATATAAAACACAGGAAGTTGTGGTAAATGGTTCCAGCTTTTCTTTCCGTCAATTTTTTTGTCTGCATCAGATAATTTTATACCGTTTGATACGAAACGAATCTTCCCCGTTGTATTTTGATATGCATTCATCCTTTGAAAGGACTCTGTCTGTTCAATATACAATTGAACTGCAGTACTATTTTCAGCCATATAGTTCCAATAAAATAGAAATTCCTTTTGGAATTCTCGCTCTTTTTCTATATCTGACAAAGACAACAGAGCTATTAGCCGTTCAATAACATCGCGCACTTTTTCCGCAGTAGTCTGTAAAAATTTAATCGTATTATCTGTTTCATATAGACAAATATATCTGTATTTGTCCGCTTTACTTTGATCTATAGGAATACTGGTTGGCAAAATATGGGGATAATCATATTGTTTCTCATTCTTGACGAGAATAAAGGGGCTACTGGTATCCTGTTCTATATATGGATACCAGCAACCGTATTCTTTTCCATACAGTGAAAAAAATACAATTTCCTCTTCAGTTCTGGTAACTGTAATCTCTTCATACATATTTAAAATATCTACTACATCGTCTATTTCAGCCAAAACTATGCTCCTTCTTATTTAGCGTAGAGGATGAAGATGTCTGTTTGGGCGGAACGACAAATTTTGCCCCAAATACTTTCTGCACATAAACACCTGCATCATGTTCCGATTCCACATTAACAGCATCAGTTAAATATTGTACTGCTGTAGATAAACGATTATAAAATGTAATCCCATAACTGTCACTGCTATCTTTCATAGTCTGGAAGACATCTGAATAAGGTTGAACCGGTAAACATCTTGAAATATCTGCTTTTATCAAAGTATCACTTTCATAGGTCAATATGAATTTATTTTTTATGTTGGCCATAGTCTGCTGCAATGCGGTCAAGTCGTCATCCCCTTCGTCCGTTGAAGCTGACGCAAAGCAGTCACATGCTAGGTATGTCAGTCCGATGCTTGGTGGAATTTCATGGTCTAAAGTTGAGTTTGCATATTTTTCATTTTTCCACTTTTTAATATAGCGGATTACCCGTCGTAACTGTTGATTTCCGTTAATTTTTCCACAGAGATCATCGTTTAGACCTTTGGGGTCTGCCCTTTCCCACGAATACTTATCCGCAAACTCCCTTCCTCTTGCCAGATATACTTCATCATCATGCTTTGCATACAAGGGAAGGTCTATATGCATCCACTCTTCCCCTTTCTCATAATATGTAACATTCACACATGGTTCTTTTACATTAACTTCTCTGGCAGAAACATAGTTTAATGCATCCCGTAGATATCCTTTAATTTTTCTTGGATCCGAATATGCCTCAGTATCTAACGGAATCATAACTGCAACATCCCTATCAATTACTTTTGATTTAATTGTAGTATGATATTTATAACTTCCCTGATCAAATATTTCAATGTCACTTTTCTTTAAATCAATGCCATGTGATTTCATCTCTCCTGGAAACTTATCTCTGATATCTGCCTCCAATATCTCCCTCTTACTCTTCAAATCTTCACTTTCATCCTGAATTTTGATTTCTTCATAAAAATCAGCAAACTGCTTTTTTAATTTCACACTTTATTCCTCCAATCATACGTTGAATTGTTGATACCTGCTATATCATCATTGTTTGTCAATTATTCTGGTATTCGTTTAACTCCTAAGATTTTACAAATCGGGGACAATTCTTCCCATATGCAATTCACTATTTTACCCACATCCAAGCTCTCTACAAATCCTTTTGTCATTCTTCCTTTAATGTATGTCTTGTTGGCTCTTTTAAAGAGATTACTCAGCTTATCATATCCATTTCTACCTGTTGGCTGCGTCAGCGGTATATTTAGATATTTGCAAACACCCTCTAAGTCATATAGAAACCAATCCTCGATTGCCTTAACTGCTTGTACATGAATAACCCTTTTTGCCCCATCTTCCTTCAGTTGTTTTTCAACTTCACTCCATCTGATTTTAGGCTTTTGAGCAAACTCAAATACATCCGTATCCCGACACAATGCAACCACAAATGTATGGTTTTTATATTTTACCAATATATCTTTCTTGAAAATACGTGTAACTTCTTTTTTATAACCACCAATTCCTTTTACGTTTCTGTATATTATCTTGGTGTCCAACTGCCCCGCCGAGTGATTTTCTCTTATAATAGAAACCAGCCTCTTATAAAACTCTATCTCCGTATCTCCCTCAATAAATAGCACCAGACATCTACTCATATACATCACCTTCCAAATATTGAACTAATTCTTCGCTGTCATTGGAAAGCAATGTAAAAATGTAATCTCCTAAGGATTGATCCACAGAGTTTACATCGTTTTCTAGTTTTCTAATTGCCGTCTTTCTTATAGAATAAAATTCTGCAATTCCATTTGCGTGACTTATTCCAATACATATATCCATAGGATTTAAATAATTTACTATATATGGAGAATGACTGGTAATAATAATTTTACAATTTTCCAAAAAAGAATTCAAAATCTGAAGATAGTCCTGTAGTAAACTTGGATGTACTGAATTCTCCGGTTCTTCTATAGCTATCAGTGCAACATTTTCTATATTTGCAACTATGATACGGGTTAATATCATAAACACTCTCTTAGCGCCATCAGACATTAACTGGAAATTTATTGGCTGATTTAAATTACTGTCCTTGACAAAAAGTAAATATACGTTATCCGATACAATAAATGGAATGTCATCCGGAATCTCTAAATCCTGTTGTTTATTTATCTTTAATTCACGGACAATCACATCCTCTATCTGAGGAAACAGTGATTTATATGCATCTAGCAATCTTTCATAATAATTGGTATAATTCTTTTTTATATAAAAGATAATACGTGGGAGGTTATCCTCATCAACAGTAATTCTTTCCATCCCTTTTCTAATCAGTGGATCTGCTGAATACAGATGCTTTACATCAAAATTATCTTCCAGGTACAATCGAATCCCATTCATTTTTTTGATGATTCCATTAAAAAATAATGAGTCAAATGCTTTTAATTTATTGACCACGAGTTCATTATCTTCAATCACGATACCAGTAGTACAACGTCCCGTTTCTGTACTCTTATAAAAAACTCCTTTTTCGTCTCTGGATATCAGCATTCCATACCGCTGGCCCTTCTCGTCCAACTTCATTTTAAGGTACTCTTTTACAATCCGACAGCCTTCGTCACCTCTTTTGGCCCATTTAAATTGATATCCATACACTAAACGATATGTTTTTCCCTCTTCCTCTGTTAATAATTCCATTTCGAATTCAAAATCATGAGACGCATTTTCCTTATTAATGGGTATCGCCGCACCCGATGACATCATTTCTGCTTTTTTGTCCTCATTTACGCGAATAAATCTTGTTCCAAAATTGATTGCATCCAAAACATTCGATTTACCAAAATTGTTCAGTGCAATTAAAGCAGTTATTTTGCTCAAAGCAAAACTGGTTGCCTTTAAATTTTTATACCCATCAATCTTTACAGCTTGAATTTTCATTTGTATCACCTGTCCTTTTTTACCACTTTCCATAATAATACCACCTTTTTTATTTTAGCGCAATAAATAATTGCGTTTATTTTATATATATTTCTATTACTATTATATTTTATTCATTATTGTATTTTTTATTCACTTTTATTTTTTATTAATGTATTATAAAATAAAAAGGAGATTTTATTATGGCATCTATTGTTAAAAGGAATTTATCCTACACTGTTGTCTATTACTACAAAGACAAACATAATATGCGGAAGCAAAAATGGGAGACATTTAAAACACTTGAGGAAGCAGAAAAGAGGAAAAGAATAATAGAAACAGGCATCTCTTTGCATATATCTGTAATCCACACTTTTCAAGATTTGGTTACTGAATTCATTGATATATATGGTAAAACCAAATGGTCCTATTCTACCTTTTCATCAAATTTAGCTATACTAAACAGTTATATCTTAAAACACCTCGGCCCACTTTACTTAACTTCTATCACGCCACGCCTATTGGAACAATATTTTAAGGTGATTAAAAATGAAGTTCCTCCAAATACAATTCTAAAAATACATAAATTATTAAAAAGCATTTTTAAACGAGCTTATATATGGGAGTACATAGAAAAAAATCCTGTAGAAATGATTGTGCTCCCCAAAATTTCTACGAAGCAAAGATGTATTTTGAGTATAGAGCAAATATCCACCCTACTTGAAAGCTGCAAAGATGATTTTATACTTTCTCTTTGCATCCAGCTTGCTTTTGCTTGTTCTCTGCGAAAAGGCGAGATTTTAGCATTAACATGGAATGATATTGATTTTGACAGAGGAAAGCTCCATATAACCAAGGAACTATCTCGGATTGACAAGACCTTAATCGATGAACTAAACAGAAATGACATTCTATACATATTTCCAAGTAAAACAACTATCCCTACTAAAACTACTCTTGTTTTAAAATCGCCTAAGACACAAACCAGTGTCCGTGATGTATATATTCCAAAGACCTTACTAGCTCAGCTCGCATTGTATTATCAGCAAACAAAGCATACTAAAAATTATCTGACCCCAGATTATCCTTTGGTCTTTTCTGATTCTTACGGATATCCACTCACGGATAAAGTAATCAATGATCGGCTTCGAAAACATCTGCTCTTATGTGATTTGCCATTAGTTGTATTCCATAGTCTCCGTCATTCAAGTGTTACGTACAAATTGCTTATTACACATGGTGATATTAAATCCATTCAAGGTGATACCGGACATTCTCAGGTTAAAATGATTACAGATGTTTACAGCCATATTCTGGACTCTGGAAGAAAAAATGTTGCTGATCTGTTTGAATATTCCTTCTATACAAAAAATTCACCCACCATTTATTAGCTATTAGCAGAGTATTAGCAAAGAGCTGATTTTCAAATTTTATAAAATTATTAATATTCTTGTTCCTCGTACATTCTGCTAATAAAAATATTTTCATATTAATTATTTGTTCAATTCCTTTATTAGCGATATGTATATTATTGATTTAGAATGCATAAATATCAAAAAAAGAAAACAGCACCTTGATTTTTACTAAAAGTGCTGTTTTAAGCCTTCCCATTCAGAATCGAACTGAAAATTTGCCCTTAGGAGGGGCATGTTATCTCCATTTAACTATGGGAAGTTATTTACTTTTTTAATATTTATTCAATATAGAAT
Source organism: Eubacteriales bacterium (assembly GCA_030524175.1). Lineage (GTDB taxonomy): Bacteria > Bacillota > Clostridia > Lachnospirales > Lachnospiraceae > Blautia_A. Next base: position 69,683 of record JAUNHC010000026.1, on the reverse strand, counting down.
CGAACCAAGTTCGATTCTATATTCTATTTCATTTATCTCTGTAAATGAGGTAACACCAGAATATTTAAGAGTACTTAAAGTGATTCGGTTCGATTCCCCGTCCACTTAGGAGTAGAACCAACCCAATCAACTGACGTATGTTCTAATCCTCTGCAATAGGCTCAAATCCAGCCGGGAACTTACTTTAGGAGCAAATTTATTTCTTCTGTAATTTGCTCATTTCCGTCAAATATCCTGTAGTATTTTGACATCCAATTAGCAAGCTCTTAGCAAATGATGGATACGAATCCGGTTCGTACACCGAAATATTAGCAAAATATCATTTAACTATAGCCTTAGACATCACCCGTGTCTAAGGCTATTTTAGCATAAAAATACATTATTGAATATTAAAGTTTTAAAGGAGACCACTATGAATTACCAATTGGAATTAAAACAGCTCGTGGATTATCCACGCTGCAGAATATACCGAGAATTTATACGCACTTTAGTCAAAGATAAGAACATCCGCACCAATGGAAATTCTTATCTTTTTTATTACATCCTTCTCTGCTCTTTTGCAAACTACCGAACCTCACACCGCAGGATTGAAGGCATTACATACACGGTAGGCGCCGGCGAATGGATTTGTTCCATTGCAGAACTACGGGAACAATTTCGTTTCCGCTTCCAGCATCAGGTTCTCTCTGTACTGAAGCTCTTTGAAGACCAGCATTATATCACTTATTCCCTTCAGGGAAAAAATAAGCTTGTGAAGTTTAAAATACTGGATTGGCAAAGAGATAATACCACATTGCAGTACAGCTACCCCTGCAAAAAGGATATGGGATTTTTCTTTTTTCCTATAGCCAAAGTCCATGAACTGATTGGCATGGGCAAATGTTCGGAGATGGATATCCTTCTGGATTTGTGGATCCATGCAATATTTAATGACACACAGGTTATGGGATCTGATATTGGACCCGTCATCTACTTCCGCAACAATACCGGAAACCCATTAACCAGTTACAGTGAACTGGGCGAACGCTGGGGACGGTCCCGTGCTACCATATGCCGGATACTTAAAAAGCTGGAAGACCTTGACCTTCTCTCCGTCATACCATTTACTGGAAATCATGGCAGTGTCATCTATCTGAAGAATTATCTCTCCACCATGTTCAACATCAGCGATGTGATGATTGATAAAGAAGAGGTTGCTTTGGCTCTCAGTCTTCCTATCCACGTGCCGGATGAACCAGCGGCCGTTCAAGAACCAGATATATCAAGCCAGATTAGCGTTTCAGATGAAGATGAGAGCGTTCCAAAAACACACATGGAATTTCTCGTGGACAAAGTGTCCAAACTCCTTATGGCGCAAGGGATTCCATGCTGTCAGTGCAGCAAGGCGAAATACCAATTATCTAAATTCTCAGACTGCAAGGGAATTTATAGTTTAGAAATTATCTGCCCCTATGGCAACATGGCATATCGGTTTGAACTACGGATTACACCACAAGCGGATAGTGGGTCATCTGGTCTGTTTTCCAACGTGCCATTCATTGAACTGAAAGGAGGAAACAGCCATGTCTAAATACCAGAAAAACTATCCAAGCCCAGAGGAGGATCCAAGATTCCATGATACCTACCAGTTTCTGAAACGATACCGTGACGCTACATACAGCCTGAAAGTAGTGGTTCACCAATTGGAAAATCAATTCCAGATCGAGTATGGTACATCCATAGATGAGTTCTTAGATTCAATTTATGCTGCCGGGGTGGAACTTGGCGGCGGAAATATTGAGGAAAGGGCGAAGAGCATCGAACGTAGTAACAAGATGCTGAAACTTTTGGACTCTTCCGTGGATCTTCTGCGAAGTAATCACAAATATGGAGAGCAATACTACTGGATCTTGTACTATTCCTTCCTTTGTCCTCAAGAGCTGCGAAACACTGATGAAATCATAGAGAAACTGGTGCCTCATATTGACAACATTTCATACCGGACATTCTACCGTAAGCGCCGGGCAGCTATCGAGGCTCTCAGCACCATTCTTTGGGGGTTCACGGCAAAGGAAACGCTTGATCTTTTAAATAAGTTCTTCCCAGAATAATAAAGTTTTCCACAATTGGCAGAAAATTGGCACGACCATGCGATTGTAAGGGAAAAATACCCATGTTAAAATATCCATGCTTATAGTTTTCACTTTTTTCAGCACCCATAGATGGTGCTTTTTTGTTACTCGAAAAACAGCTGATATGCCGATACAGATAATTTGCACGTACAGTAACACGTAAAAATTACGTTTAATAACCACACGTATTGAACACGTGATTTTGTACGTGCAATAACAAGTACAAAAAGGAGTTAAGATGAAATGAAGACCAGAGATGAAATATACCGTGGTGAAGCGGAAGCATTGCTGCATGTCATTACCACATATCACGCCCTCACTTATGAACAAGTGGTCAGAACCTTTCCAAGGAAGGACGAATCCTTAAAGGCACTAATCAAAAACCTTATAAAACAAGGTCGTATCTACTATGATTCCAGCAAGAATTTACTATGTGACAAAGTAGATACAGCCGATACTCCGGATTGGGAGATGATCTCGGCATACTGGGTTTTATTGAATTTCAAGAAGGCTTTGGTATATCACACAAGCGGGGACTTTCCGGTGAAAATACACTTTTTCTCCAATGATGAGGCTTATGAAATTATTTCTGTCCCACCTGAACAGGAATTCCTGCTAAACCATATTCTTGCCCATACAAAAGATTCAGATGTAAACCGGCTGGTTATCGTTTCATCAAAAGAACAGGCCATGCAGATACACATTCAAAACGTAGTGGCCTTCTGCATGGTAGATCCTGATGGGCATGTCAGCTACTACCAAAAGAAAGAGAGGTAAAATGGACACAAAGATAGTATTACAGCGAATCAGCATGATTGAAGATCAAACAGACAAATTGAAGAACTCATTATTTGCCATGAAAATGACAGATATTCCGAAGTATCCTACAAATTATGAAGAGCTTAGTACAGATGCTGCCTTAAGAGCCGAACATATTGCGTGCCAGCTTCGCAATCTAATCTATGCAACAGGCATTGTCAGTAAAACAGAATACATGGAAAAAGCTACAAAAGTACATGGAATACAAATACAAAATGATAAGGGAATATTGACTATACGGCTTCCCGGTCTGTTGCCTAAACGAAAAGCACATGTGAATATCGGTTTTATTAATGAACCTCTTCATTTTGCGCTGAAGGAATATCTGGAACATGATTCCCTTCCTGTTTTTGAAAACTGTGTCGTTTGTTTTATTCAGATTTATGATCAGCATCTTCCATTAAGGCGCATCCGGGACTACGATAATTTAGAATTCAAGCAAATTTTAGATACGATATCACCATTTGTACTACGGGATGACAGCGGACTATTCTGTGATTCTTATCATACATCGCGGTTGGAAGATGCAGATTATACCTCGGTACATATCATGGACAAATCAGACTTTCCGGAATGGCTGAAACAGGAGAAAAAACGTATCTCTACCCTGTCGGAAATTTCCTGAATTTTTTGAGGAATTTGCAGACATAGGTAAAACATCGCACGGGAGCTGTTTAATCCGTGTTTTTTTGTACCTCATTTACCAGAATTTAACCCAAGTACGGAGTCTGATGGGTATTTTTTAAGGAGTGATGCATCTATTCATACAAATACGATTCGTTATCTGCTGCTTGAGATGACGGCACTAAGCGGAGAGTTCCCTGCAGACCAATTAAGCAGGCTGATCCCCAGTCAGGCCTATGCAGAAAAAGTAATTACCCAGCTAAAAGCTGAAAAACTAATCCGCATCCATTGCCGGGATAAACTGCGTGGATACCGATTGACAAAAAAATCTAAGGAAATGCTGCTTCAGGATAATCCTGCCCGCTTTGCTTTTTATCTGACAGGAAACACAGAAACCAACCAGATCCGTTCGGAACCAGCCAGACGGATACGGCTTCACCAAAAGTCAGAAGCCTATATTACACTATACCATGCCGGCATCCCTATTTATCCAGATGCGAAGCCGGCCCTTTTTTCTTCCGGGTCTTCAATTTCAGTCGTCAATATGCAAAATTTTCCGCTGTTTTATTCCTCACGGGAAATCAAACAGCTTGGACCGGATACTACAAAGATTCGGAATTCCCGCAGTATTGGTATCCTTTTAACAGAAAAGCGTGCTTATGTACTCTATAATACCGGCTGCGCTTTATTAAAATGGGAATACCGCACCGAAATACGTGTCAATGCCTTCCTGCAGTATTACTTGAGAGGGAACCCGTACCATTGCCCTCCTGAAGTCCGTGGTATTATGCTTGGCCGTAATATGGATACAGCACTGCGCCTTCTGACCAGCACCGGAGGGTATAAAAAATCCTTATTTATGCTGGATACTTCTTATGGGCATTTTCATTATATCCCGAATACATTGGAAGGCGAAGCTCTCCTAAAACTACTGTGCGACACAAAAATGCAGCAAAAACTCAATCGGCTGTTGGGTTCCGATTTACTATCTTCCAATGAACAGCTCACAATCGAACATGATGCTATGACTTCAAATGGCGATGTCGTGCTGTTTGCATATGATTTTGACATGATACGCATTAATAAGTTCAATACTGCGCTGAAACTGTTTGGCTATCATGGAGTGCTTATTGCATTTGACTTCCAGATGCCGGTCCTAAAGGAATATCTGGGAACCGGCCTCCAATATTCCAGTATTGACTTTCAAAAGTTCAGAAGGGGGTTTTTGCATGAGCCACCATAAATGGAAAGTAGTTTTTATCTTTCCAATCATCGGGTGTATCCTCTATCTTGGAGGATACATCACACAATTTATCCATAACTACCAAATCTGGACAGATGCCGGAAACCTTCCGGGGAATGGGACAAGCCCAGTCATTCCATCTATACAGCCGGATGTCTGCTTTCAAGCACTTACCTGGTATCCTTACAATATTTACGGGATACTGATATGCTTTGCGGCTTTTGCGTTATTCTTGTTTTTATTCCTGCGGATGGGATATGACCGGAATGGGGGTGTCCCAGACAGAGAACGGAATCTGAGCTATTCCGCAAAGGGCACCTACGGTACGTCCGGATTCATGACTCCGGCTGAAATGTATCAAATACTTAAACTGGTAGACAATGTTTCAAAGACCAAAGGAATTATCCTTGGAAAAATAGGGAATAAGGCAGTCTGCCTTCCGGAGAAGACGAGAATGAACCGCAATATTGCGGTATACGGGGCATCTGGCTCCATGAAATCCCGAGCTTATGTAAGAAACGCTGTCTTTCAATGTGTTGCCCGGGGCGAGAGTTTGATTTTGACTGACCCCAAATCAGAATTGTATGAGGATTTGGCTGTTTATCTGGAAAATAAGGGATATACCGTCAAAGTATTCAACCTTGTAAATCCTGAAAACTCGGACAGCTGGAATTGCCTTTGTGAAATTGAGGGCCAAGAAACCATGGCACAGATATTTTGTGACGTCATTATTCAAAATACGGGAGCCGGAAAAGGAGACCATTTCTGGGATAACGCAGAACTTAATCTCCTGAAGGCATTAGTATTATATGTAGAACAGGGATTTCCACCGGAGGCAAAAAATATTGGACAGGTCTATAAACTCCTGACCATGAGTTCTGAGAAGGAACTAAATGCACTATTTGACCTGCTCCCGGTTGCGCATCCGGCCAAAGTTCCCTACTGCATCTATAAACAGGCCTCTGAAACTGTGCGGAGCGGCGTCATTATTGGATTGGGTTCCCGGCTGCAGATTTTTCAAAATAAGATTATCCGTCAGATTACAGCCTACGACGAAATTGATTTAACACTACCCGGTCGGGAAAAATGTGCATACTTCTGTATTGTCAGTGACCAGGATCACAGCTTTGACTTCCTGTCGTCCCTGTTTTTAAGTTTTATTTTCATTAAGCTCGTTCGTTATGCAGATACACATGGCGAAGGTGGTGCCCTTCCAGTGCCGGTACACATACTGGCAGACGAGTTGGGGGCAGCGAGTGGTACAATTTTAGATCTGCCAACTAAAATTTCGGTTATCCGTAGCCGTGCCATCAGTATCAGCTGCATTTTTCAGAACTTGCCACAGATGCAGAACCGATATCCATTCAATGCCTGGCAGGAAATTCTAGGGAATTGTGATTCCACAGTCTTTTTAGGCTGTACAGATCCCATTACGGCACAGTTTATCAGTGACCGTACCGGTATTGCCTCGGTGAATGTCTCCAGCGAAGCTAAGCAACTAAATTCTTGGCGTGTGTCGGATTATACTCCAGAATACCGGAAGACAGAATCCATAGGGAAGCGTGCCGTTCTCACACCTGATGAAGTATTACGCCTCCCCTTGGATGAGGAACTGATTATCCTCCGTGGTCAAAAAGTCCTCAAGGCACAAAAATATGATTATTCGCTGCATCCGGAGGCAAAAAAACTGGTTAAGCGTAAAGCATCTAACCATATTCCGGCTTGGCGTGAAGAACAAATGGCTGAATTTGATTATACCCCTACAGTCCCTAAAGTCAGGAACCCAGTCAGAAAGAAGAAACAGACCACTGGATTCTCCACAGCTGAAGACACAAAACGCCATACTACTACCAGCCGTTCATACAATGGCGCACCAGAGCAGCCTGCAGAGCCATCAGACCTATCTCCTGAGCAGTTTCCAGATGAAGATGATTATATGGTCCTGCTTGATAAAGATTCCATTATGTCCTAGAAAGGAGCACATAATATGCCAAACGAATTAAATAACATTTTAACGCTGGACGCAGACTCCAGCATAGAAACCCAGCAGTCTAAAGAAGATGTCATCTGGCATGAAATCAACAATGCCTACCGCACCAAACGGATTCTAACAGGAATTCTGGGCGGAATTGAACGTCTGGAAGGTGGAGCTACCATTGCGATTGTTTATTACAAGAATTTCCGGGTAGTAATCCCTGTCACTGAAATGATGCTGAATCTTATTGAGGATGACTCCCACAATTATGGAGAGATTTCCCTCCGGCAGAATAAAGTTGTAAATACAATGCTGGGATGCAGCATTGATTTTATTATCAAGGGATTGGATTCCAAGACCAGGAGTATTGCTGCCAGCCGGAAAGATGCGATGCTGAAAAAACGGCAGATTTTTTATTTGGATCAAAACGCTTCCGGTGTACCCAAGATTTATGCAGACCGCATTGTACAGGCAAGAGTCATTGCTGTTGCTGAAAAAGTGGTGCGTACTGAGATTTTCGGTGTAGAGGTATCTATACCGGCAAGAGACTTGTCTTTTGACTGGCTGGGGGATGCAACTGAACGCTTCCATGTCGGGGATGAAATTCTGGTTCGTGTGTTAGAAGTACATGCAGAAGATCCGGAACATATCACAGTACGTGCAGACGTAAAAAGTGTAGAAGGCAATACAAGCATTGCAAATATGCAGCTTTGTAAGGTGCAGGGGAAATATGCCGGTACAGTGGAAGATATCCATAAGGGTATGGTCTTCGTTCGGCTCAGCATCGGTGTGAATGCCATAGCCCATTCCTGCTACGATAATCGAACCGTTGGAAAAAAAGATCTTGTCTCTTTTGTGGTGACGCATATAGACGAGGAACGTAACGTGGCAGTTGGCATTATCACACGTATCATAAAACAGTCAATTTAATCTTCTGTCCACCTTATGCAGATACTCAGTTTTTGATTCTTATACACTCTGGAACCACTTTATATTCAAGGGTTATCAGCAAGATAAGGTGGACAGTAAGGTGTTTGAAAAGACCTCTATCATATTGCTGTACAAAAAAGGCTGTGCTATACTAATTAAATAATCAAGCGGGAAAGAACGGATGCATTTCGATTATGCCCTCTAGTTTTTAGAAAGAGGGTGATGCCCATGAATACAATGGAAGTATTAACACTACTGCTCGTTGTTTTTACGGCACTGGCTTACATAGATAATCGGCATAACAAAAAGAAATAGCATCCCACCGTCCAAAGTAGATGCTATTTCTTAAATAGTTACTCAACTGAGGGCATCAGATCTTGCATCTGATTACCTTTTCTGTTTTGATTATACACCGGGGGATGAGAGAAATCAAGTCCCCCTTTTACTTGCTAATTAACCAATACTAACAACATTCCTATTATTTTTTACTTATATTGAGGCTATATATTGATGTTAAAATTGTAACACGACTGTCTTTACATAAAATTATGCTGGTCAATGATGATATCATATGTAAATCAAACGAATCACATCGTCAAACTGGAATTTGACTATTTTATAATAATTCCTTTCTCTAAAAGTGATACTTTTGTCGTTTCAAATCGTTTGACATTCTGTACCCCTATATACTCATACTGCAATACCGTTTTATAGCTATTTTGAACGGAATCTATTGCGGTACTTTTTATACAGGAATTGCCGTCAATGCCCACAATCTCAATTTCTGTAATCTGATTTTGCTTCAAAATTTCTTGTAACTCAGGATTAGAAAAAGCACTGGCTGTTTCTTTGCATATGATATATTCAGAGCAGATGTTCAAATTCTCAGCCAACTCATTTGTCTTTCTGCCACTCCTAAGCCTTTTTGTGTTTTTTACATATACAATAAGCTCCTTGTCAGCAGTTGCCCTTTGAATCCTCTCATTTACGCAAGCAAGTAATAAAGATGGGTATTTTTCTATGTAACCCTCTTGCAAATCAATTACAAGTAATGCTTTTGCCATGTCTTTTCTCCCTGCCGAATACCGATTTGTTGGTCTGCGAATGGTTCATTTTTTTCTATGGCTTATAATCAAAAATGTAACAAATACGCAGAAGGCTACAATTATATTGATAACGGCCAACCAAACAGGTACAGGTACGATAAAGCGGTCAACCAAAAGTGTTCCTGATAATAGAAGTAGACTTAAAAAACACAACCACAGATATTTGTTTTTCATTTTCATTTTCTCCATCAAATTCTAATTTTCCAATACACAGATTGTTTTCTATAATAAATAATTATACCATTTTCCCATAGGTAATGAAACAAAAACAGATGTTTCCGCTACTTTTCCCCATTCTCCAACACAGGGGCATAAACAGCCATCACAGTTGCTTCCTCCTCGTCAACATCCATTTGTACATAATAATCCCTTATAAAATGAGATATATTGTGCTCCTGCAAGGAGTATAGTTCCAGTGTCTGAAAATCTACGATACACAAATCCTTTGGTGCAGCCTTTTCATTTTCATATCCATAACTCTCCATTGCCGCTATGAGCTTATCCAGACATGTCTGGCATAAATGCTTTTGCACATTCTTGATATCAAATATACCATCCTCACCGTATGTGATTTTTGTTCTTGATAATCCACGATCAGACATCTGCTCTGTTGAAAAAACACATCCCCCCTCGCCGGTACTGGTATATCCACTATGTGTGCCGCCAGATCCCTCTGTGAATTCTCCGTTATCACCCTGATTCCGGATTCTCATATCCAAGACATACCAGTTATTAACACAAATGATTCCCAAACCATCAAACTTTCGGAAATACCCCATCAGACTTCGATTATCATTTCCACATAGCCAGCATTTTTTTACATCCTTTAATTTGCTCTTTGCAGGCGATACTTGTTTGCGTTCCCATGTCCTCTGATTTGATGAACCTCTAGCCGTTGCTTCCTGCCAGCCTCTTTGGTTCCCACCTGCCAAACCAAGCAGTATTCCTAATGAAAATGCAATTCCCCCAACCATTCCAGCATATCTTTTCTTCATATAAATGTTCCTCCTAGATTTAGTATACCAACGCCATTAGTGTTACTATATCAAATCTAAGAGAGTTTTTCATCATATATTGCTTATTTCTAATTTTTACCAGTATTATATTACCTATCATAATTCTAATAAAGCTGCCTGCAACTTATGCAGACAGCCCTGTTATTTTTCTGCTTCCTCGAGGATAACCTCAAAAATGCGAAGCACTTTTTTCTGTTTTCTGATTGGCAATGCCTTGATCCGTTTCTCAAGGTCAGAACACTGCTCCTTTGTTTTCAATGGGATAACTTCAGCCAGTATGTCGTTGGGTTCTGCTCCCAAGCAAATCAGAATCTTTACAAAAAGTGACAATGTAGGTGTTTTCACTTCCCGTTCAATCGCACCAATATAATTGGTACTGATATCTACCTTCTCTGCAAGCTGTTCCTGTGTAAGCCCAGCCGCTTCCCTATATTTCTGTATCTTCTTCCCAATCCCCTTCATTGTGCACCTCCCATAAGTCTGTCTCGTATAATACTTCTAGTGTTGGTTTATTCTATTTAGTATATTTTGTTTTCTTTACCTCATACAGTATCTGTCAGAATTGTCATTGCAACTCTATAAGCGTTGGTCATTAAGTTGGCATGTGTTTGTCTTAAACTGGCACGTTTCTGCGATTGAGCCGGTAAAATCCTCATGATAGAATTGATATTGTCAAAATTATATGCAGACGAAGATGCAGCATACCGGAAATTGCCTCTGTTTCCGGGACATGCTGCATTTTTTGATGCGGGAGGTGAAGTTTCTGTATAACTTTATATTTTTCAGAAAGACAGTCTGATTGACCAGGCTGTCTTTTTATTGTGCAGGACGTTTGGCACATATCAAGAGGCTCGGAAACTATAAGCAATGCCGGGGCTTTATTTCCTGCCCCGGCTTTTAAGGAGGTACTTTACGTGAAACCAAATATAAAGCCCTCGCTTTCTCCCATAAAACACCGTATTAATGCAGGCCGTATGCTGTATACCGCATTTCTTTTTACTACGCTTTTACTTGGAAGCGTACAACCTGTGTTTGCAGCAACGGTATGGGACAAAGCAACCGAAATTATGAAGGATGTCTACAATCAGATTGTCCTGATTTCTACCATTGCGGCCGTAGTCACTGCATCGGTTGCCCTTCTTCTCATGAACTTTTCCAAGAGCGGCAAGACCGTGGATGAATCCCGTGCCTGGCTGAAGCGTATCATCATTACTTGGGCCATCTTAAACGGATTAGGCTTCATTATGGCTTACATCACTCCCTTCTTTGCCGGCGGGCAGTGGAATGGATAGGTACGGAAAGGGGGAAGCAACATGGGTATACTCGATGGAATCGTAGAATGGATTGCCGAACAGGTGATGAATATTCTTGATCTGATTACGACCTCAACACTCGGCGCACTGGGATGTTCTATGGATACTTTTCTCCGCTACTTTCCCGCAGCTGAGACGCTGTACCAAATTTTTGTGGCACTGGCTATCGGGCTGATCATGCTGAACTGGGTATGGCAGCTTTTTAAAAACTACTTTATGGGCGCAGGTATTGAAGCAGAGGATCCTATTAAATTGTCCCTCAGGAGTTTCATTTTCATCTTTCTGGTATTTTATGCCAAGGATATCGTAGATCTGCTCCTTGGGATTGCCGGTACACCATACAACTGGATATTGACGGAAGAGCTTCCTCCTATCCAGTTCGCAGACTTTAACTCTGTGGTTACGGTAATCTTGGGGGTGTGTGCCAACGGGGCCATTGCTCTGATTGCCTTAATCTTAGTCCTTATTCTGGCTTGGAATTATATCAAGCTGCTATTTGAGGCTGCAGAACGCTATATCCTTTTAGGCGTACTCATCTATACTGCACCTGTTGCATTTGCCACCGGTTCCAGCCAGACAACCGGGAACATCTTTAAATCTTGGTGCCGGATGCTGGGTGGACAGTTCTTTTTGCTGCTGATGAATGCGTGGTGCCTGCGCCTTTTCACAAGTATGGTGGGGGCTTTTATCTCCAATCCGCTCTCATTATAGGAAGGAGGTCAAAATGAAACGAAAACAAAAATACGCAATTCTGGTTATAGTGCTTTTCTGCTCTTTAATGTTTAGCTCTATAACCGTATTTGCAGAAACTATCACGGATGCACAGGTGGAAGAAGCTGTAGCATCCCAAGGGAAGGAGGTTGTCACCGGGAATGTGTTCATCTGGTTCCTGTGTGCTATTGCATTCCTGAAAGTAAGTCAGAAGATTGATTCCTTTCTGGCAACTCTCGGTATCAATGTCGGTAATACAGGGGGGAATATGCTCGCAGAGCTGATGATTGCCGGCCGTGGACTCTCCGGTGCCCTTCGTGGAGGTGGAGGATTTCACCGTGGCGGTTCCGGTCCTTCTGCATCCACTCCTGGTTCTGCTGCAGTAGGCGGGGATTTTCTCTCCGGTGGGCTGGCTGGCTCTGTAGGGCGTCAAGTCGAACGCAGCGCCGTCAATCATGCGACAGGCTATTCCAGTGGCGGTTTAGGCGGCTCTGTTTATGAATCTTCATTAAATAAAGGTGGAAACTTTGCCAATCAAGTCATTGGAAATATTGCCAAGGGAGACTATAAACAGGTGGGTTCTATTCAAGGGGATGAAGCTGCAAAAGCATTTACTTCTTATATGGGACTTACCTCGGAGAATAGCAATGGGACATCCAACACAGATGGCAGTCCGAAAATTCCATCTTACACCAATATGGAAATCGGCGGCGGTAAGATGACCGGAACCGAACAGACAGCGGATGGAAACCGGGACTTTGCCATGTACCATGCAGACCAGTACATGAAGCCAAGCAGCGGGGATTACGAAACAGTCACTTCTGCCGATGGCGCCACATGGTATAAGCAATATGCCCAGAATGCTGTAGAGCGAAAGCCTTATGAAGCGGAAGATGGAAAGATTGCTTATCATCAGTCTATTGTGCAAAAACTTCCTCCTACACCGCAGCGGAAAGATCGGGTGTAGTGCATGAGTCAGCAAAATGATCTCCAAGAGACATTACATACCGGTACGACCATGGCCAGCATTTCCTCCTCCTTGCTAAAAGGGGCTAAATCATTTGCTGCCGGAGGTCCTGTTGGCGCATTTGCCAGCATCGCATGGGATAACCGCAGCAAGATTAAAAAAGCCGCACTGGTTCTCAGCGTAATCCTGTTGATGCCAGTCATCTTTCTATTAATGCTTCCTTCTCTGATATTTGGGAATCTGGCTGAAGCTTCCGATGTCTGGAATAATAATGGAACCATCAGCAGCAATATTCAGGAAGCCCGTACTGCCATTGTGGAAGTGCTGACAGAAAGCCATGATGACTTGCTGTCTCAGATAAATGCAGCGATTAACAGCCTTCCGGAGGGACATACAGGAAGTATTAATGACCCTTATGCTTATTCCATTTCTATTAATGCTAATCAGCTCATTTCCCAGTTCTGTGCCAGCAAGAATAATTGGAAGGAAATCAATATTGGGGAATTGAAACGAATCATCCGGTCACATAAGGAAGAACTTTTCACCTATGGAGAGCGTACGGAAACCCATACTGTAGAAGTAACCGTGCAGCCGGGTGAAGCGGAGATAGAATCAGGAGCCGAAGGAAGCACTGAGCCGGTCACTCAAACCGTTACAGTAACGGAACATATATTTACCGTGAAATATCAGGGGGACAGCTATTTTGCAGATCATGTGTTTGAGCTGACGGACAAGCAGAAAGAATTTGCGGCAGATTACGCCGAAAATCTGACTTTGTTTTTAGGCGGAACGAATAGTGATGGCATAGCCACAGCCAATGTATCAGATGCTGTGCTTGCTTACCGTCCTATCGTAGAACGCCTTGCTGCCCGTTATGGAATGGAACAATATGTAGAGCTCATTCTCGCAGTCATGATGCAGGAATCCGGCGGGCTTGTCCCGGATGTCATGCAAGCAGCGGAAGGAGCATTTAACACTCGTTATCCCCATGTTCCAAACGGCATTACAGACCCGGAATACAGCATTGAGTGCGGGATTCAGGAACTAAAGTATGCACTGGATAAAGCTGGATGCACCGGCCCTACGGATCTGGACCGCATCAAGCTGGCCCTTCAGGGGTACAATTATGGTTCTGGTTACATTGACTGGGCTATTGAGCGGGATGGAGGCTACACAAAGGAAAACGCCATTGCATTTTCTGATATGATGTGTGCACGTCCAAACTGGCATTACTCTGTCTATGGAGATAAAGAATATGTGGACCACGTGCTTCGCTATTATGTCATAACCAGCGGAGGCAGTGGAACCTACCCAGCAAACGGAATGCAGATTCCCCATTACCTACAGACAGATTACAGTGACATCCCTTATGGCGGAGGTTCCATTGCCTCCAGCGGATGCGGTCCCACCAGCTTTGCGATGATTGCCAGCTATCTGACGGGGACAACGATTACACCGGTGGATGCAGTCGCATGGTGCGGAAATTCCTACTATATGCCAGGGGCGGGAACTTATTGGTCCTATTTTGAAGCGGCAGCTGCCCATTTTGGATGTGGCAGTGTCCGGCAGACCAATGATGCCAATGAAGTGTTACAGGCTCTCTCCACAGGGCATCCTGTAATCTCCTCACAAAGTCCTGGACTGTTTACATCCGGCGGGCATTTTATTGTTTTACGTGGGATTACTGCTTCAGGAAAGGTATTGGTAAATGACCCTAATGACAGCAACTCTAAGAATTACATAAACCGAGAGTTTGATATGATGAGCGAAATTCACAGTACAGCCAGGGCCTACTGGATTTTCGACAGTAAATAAAGGAGCGTATCATGGATAAAAAGAAATTGATAATGGCTGTGATTTTATTTGCAGCCTTGATTTTTATAGGCATTGTCCTGCCTTTGTTTTTGAAAAAAGAAGACCATTCTTCTAAAAAGGTCCAAACGGATAGTACCCTGACGGAAAGGCCGGATGTTTTACCGGAAAAGAAATCTGATATAACTTTTCAAAGATTTGAGGATTTAAAAGATTTTATGGCAGAGGCCAAGATTACGGAATTGCAGTCTCTGTTTCCTGAATATCTTCAATCTGCCGGTAATTCCGATATAACAAGCGTTACCTTTCTAAGCGAACAGACAACCTATCCGAGTGCAAATGAGGTGAAGCTGATATTTGAACTGTCCGATGAAACATTTCTGCCCGTTTATTGTGACCGAAATGGACGCTTTTTGTTTGGAGAGGAAAAGCTTTTGCTTTCAGAGGATACTATTACCTACGAAAAGATAAGGGATGAGAAACTCCCGGAAGTATCTGCCTCGGAAGTTGAAGAGCTGCCAGAAGGCGGCTATCCAGATACAACGGTGGCCCCAAAAGCCCCAGAAAAGGAGGACTAACACATTATGAGCAATCAAGAGGAACAGTCAAACGTCCACTTCCTGCCACCCAACTTTATAGAAAAGTGGAAAATCATGGGTGGCTCTCTGGACATCCGAAATGCCATTGAAGCCGGAATTCTATTGCTTGGCATAGGCATTCCGGTTTTTCACATTTCTACATCCCTGACTATGCGAATCATCATTTACTGCTTTACAGGATTACCCTGTGGTCTGCTGGCCTTAATCGGGATTGCCGGAGAAAGTTTAAGTGCTTTTTTGCTAAATGCCATTCGATTCCTATTCAGCCGGCGCAAAATATACCGGAGTGATTTTTTCCCGGCACCCGCTAAAAAACATGGTTCTCCACGCAATAAAGAGCATAAAAGCAAACCGCTACGGGAGAAGAAAGACCCACCTCCCAAGCCGGAACCAGACTTTCTAAAAAAAAAGAAAATCCGGGAACATGACCTTTCCACGAAGAAAGGCATACGGCGGCAGGCAAAGGATGATATCTATAATCTGAAGCTTGAGAAAAAGCAACATCGTTCTCAGGAGAAGCTGAAGAAAAGAGCGGATAAACTAGAAGCAAAAAAGGCACGCCGGGCGGATAGCAAAAGGACTTCCTCATCTGCAAGCCCTAAGCCTGAGAAGAAATCTACTAAAAAGGACTCTTCCAAATCCAGAAAAAAGCGCAGAAAACTTATACTGGAGGACTATCTACCCGTGGAGCGGATTGAACATGGCATTATTTTTACGAAAGATCATCGTTACGTTAAAATTCTGGAGATTGAGCCTATCAATTTTTTGCTTCGCAGCGCCAGAGAACAACGGGGCATTATCTATAGCTTTATGTCCTATTTAAAAATCAGTCCTGTGAAACTCCAGATTAAAATGATCTCCAAAAAGGCAGATATTAACCGTCATATTGCGCAGTCTGAAAAGGAACTGGAGGAAGAGGTCAATGAAAATTGTAAAGCATTGCAGAGGGATTATATCTCCTTTGTTAAAACTCTTGGCTCTAAAGAAGCCGTATCCCGCCGATTCTTTTTGGTGTTTGAATACGAGCCTTTTAATGCCAACCGTAAAACAGAGGAGAAAGAAATCATTGCAGAGCTGGAGACTGCAGCTCAGACTACAAAAACCTATCTGTACCAATGTGGAAATGAGGTGATAGAACACGAAAATGAAAATGCATTCGCAACGGATGTGCTTTATGCACTATTAAATCGAAACAGCTGCGTGGATGTACCGCTGCCGGATCGGATTAATCAAGTTCTGGCTGGCTATGTAGAACAAGGTCGTCTGGATGAGTTAGACCATATACCGCCGGCTTCCTTTATTGCTCCGGAGGAAGTGGATTTTTCACACTCCAGCTACGTCAAGATAAATGGACTTTATCACTCATACCTGCTCGTTCCGTCCAATGGCTATAAGAGTAAGGTCGTAGCAGGATGGCTTTCTTTACTTGTAAATGCAGGCGAAGGAATTGATATAGATATTTATCTGCAGCGTCAGCCAAAGGATAAGATTCAACAGCGGCTCGGTCAGCAGATTCGCATCAACCGCTCCAAACTCAAGGATGCATCGGACACCAACTCTGACTTCGATGACCTTGACTCTGCTATCCGGGCCGGATATTACCTGAAACAGGGACTGGCTAACAATGAGGATTTTTACTATCTCAACCTGTTAATTACAATCACAGCCAGTTCCCGTGAAGAACTGGAATGGCGCCTTCAGGAAATGAAAAAGTTATTGATTTCGCAGGATATGAATCTTCATTCCTGCGTTTTTTTACAGGAACGTGGTTTTTTATCCACCCTTCCTCTGGCATCCCTGGACAAGAAGCTCTTTGAACTTTCTAAACGAAATGTCCTCACAAGCGGTGCTGCCAGCTGTTATCCATTCGTATCCTATTCCGTCTGTGATGACAACGGTATTTTGTTAGGGGTGAATAAATATAATAATTCCCTCGTAATTACAGATATCTTCGACAGCCGCCAGTACAAGAATGCAAATATCTGTATCTGCGGATGTTCTGGGGCAGGCAAGACTTTTACATTGCAGACAATGGCACTTCGGATGCGCCGCAAGAACATTCAGGTATTTATTATTGCCCCTCTGAAAGGGCATGAATTTTACCGTGCCTGTAAAAACATCGGGGGTGAATTTATCCAGATATCCCCTGCCAGCCCGCACTGCATCAATATCATGGAGATCCGCAAAACGGATAATTCCGTAAATGAACTGTTGGATGGTCCCACTATGGATGCATCGGCCTTGGCTACAAAAATCCAGAAGCTGCATATTTTTTTCTCTTTACTGATACCTGACATATCACATGAGGAAAAACAGCTGCTGGATGAAGTTTTAATCCGCACCTATGCCGAAAAAGGAATTACTCATAAAAATGAGTCTTTAATTGATCCACAAAGACCGGAGCAATATAGAGAGATGCCGATTTTAGAGGATGTGTATAACATCCTGATTAAAAGTGAGGACACCAAACGCCTTGCCCATATCCTAAACCGCCTGGTTCATGGTTCTGCTGCTTCCTTCAATCAGCAGACTAATGTGGATTTGTCTAATAAATACACGGTCCTTGATATTTCGGAATTGACCGGTTCGAGCGACCTCCTGACGGTAGGTATGTTCGTGGCACTTGATTACGTGTGGGATAAAGCCAAAGAAAATCGGACACAGGAAAAAGCCATCTATGTGGACGAGGTATGGCAGCTCATCGGTTCTTCCAGCAACCGGCTGGCTGCAGAGTTCGTTTTAGAGATTGCCAAGATTATCAGAGGGTATGGTGGCTCAGCAGTATTTGCGACACAGGATATCAATGACTTTTTTTCTCTTGAGGACGGCAAGTATGGGAAAGGGATCATTAATAACTCAAAAACAAAAATCATCCTCAATCTGGAAGATGAAGAGGCACAGCGGGTACAGTCCATCCTGCATCTAAGCGAAACGGAGGTGATGAATATTACCCATTTCCAGCGTGGCAACGGCTTGATTTCCACGAATAACAACAACATCACGGTTGAATTTAAAGCCTCAGCCCTCGAAAAAGAGCTGATTACGACTGACCGCCAGGAATTGCTGGAAATTGTAGAGCGGAAAAAGAAGCTTGCCGTGTAACCTGTGCAGAAAATTGCACAAAACCAAAATTCAAGTAGGAGGAAAATTATGATGAAACAAGTGAAACCTTATAAAAAGCGGCTGATTTCCTTTTTTCTGGCAGCCCTCATTACCCTCAGTTCCATTCTTGTAAATGGTACGGCGGTATTTGCCGCCGATGGAACACTCACCTTTAACTCTGGTGAGACCATTCCATACGGGGACTATTTTACGACGCGGATGACGTTCGATGGTGAAAACCGCGCGTATTGCGTAGAACCCTTAAAAACCACTCCTTCCGCCGGGACCTATGACTATGACTTATTGGCAAAAGATTCTCCTGTAAGAAAAGCACTCTATTATCTGCCCGGCGGATATGGGTATGAAAAAAGCATACAATCCCCGTACCTTGGCGGTTGGGCGGAGGATGATGCCTATGTCATCGGGCATTTGGTAGTGGCCTATATTTATGCCGGTTATACTGCCGACAGCGGTGCTTTTTATGGTGCTCCCCAGAACTATATTGACAAAGCACTGGAAGTCACGAATGCCATCAATGCACTGCCTGCCCCTCCCGAAAATTTTCGTGCGTTCATCATTCCCGGAAATGGAGATCAGACCATTGCAGGAAGCTGGTACCAAAAACCCTATGGCTGGATTGAACTCAGAAAGTCTTCCGCCAATGCTTCTGTTACAGACGGAAATGGGAACTATAGCCTAAAAGGAGCACAATATGGCATTTATAAGGGGGAACAGTTACTGGAAACACTGACAACTGATAAAAATGGCTATGCAAAATCCAAAGAACTGGAAGCAGACATCACCTATACCGTCCGGGAGTTAAAGGCAAGCCCGGGTTTTATTGTAGATGTGAACAGCTTTGACGTGTTCGTCAAAAGTGAAACCGGTACTACACTGGAAGTAACAGAAGTGCCACGAAATAATCCGATAGATCTTGTGCTGCAGAAACTGGACTCTGAAACTAAGGGCAATACGCCACAAGGTGCAGCATCTTTGGAACATGCTGAATTTACCATGAAATTTTATGCAAGCCAATTGGATACGGATCCCGCCGCTGCCGGTGAAACACCGCTTCGCACTTGGGTTTTCCGCACGGATGCTTCTGGAAAGATCCATTTTTCAAAGGCGTATCTGGTATCTGGTGATGACTTTTTCTATGCAAGCGACAAAAAGACGCCAACCCTGCCACTGGGTACCGTAACCATTCAGGAAACCAAGGCTCCCACTGGATACTTTGCATCGGAAGGTGTGACTGTACAAAAAATTTCTGGAAATGGTGATCAGGAAACTATATCGGTGTACAACGCTTCCGAAGTGGAGGAACAAATTTATAGAGGCGGTGTAAAAATTCAGAAGCGGGATATCGAAACAACGGAGGCACAGGCCCAAGGTGGTGCAACACTGAAAGGCGCAGAATTCAGCATTACTACGTTAAACAATAATCCCGTTCTGGTTGATGGCAAAAGCTATACCAAAGATCAGGTTGTTATGACTCTTACAACGGATGACTCTGGAATTGCAGCAACTGCTAAGGATGCTCTGCCATTTGGTCATTACCGCGTAGATGAAATCAAAGCGCCGGAAGGCTATCTGAATCAGGGCATTATTTCTCATGCATTTGATATTACGGAAGATGGAAAAATTGTAGAATTAACAGCAGAGGATTCTTCTATTTCCAACCAAGTAATCCGGGGAGATTTAGAATTTGTCAAGGTGTCGGACGGTGATTTGAACCGCTTGTCCAACGTACCTTTTTCCATAACGTCAAAAACAACAAAAGAAAGCCATGTCATCGTTACGGACAAAAATGGTTACGCCAGTACAGCTTCTAAATGGAATAAGCATACATCAAATACGAACCGAGGTGAGACTTCTGAGGATGGAATCTGGTTCGGCACATCCAAGGCAGATGATTCCAAAGGTGCTTTGATTTATGATACTTACATAATCGAGGAACAAAAGTGTAAAGCAAATGAAGGAATGAATTTACTGAAATTTGAAGCTGCTGTTTATAAGGACTCCGTGGTCATTGACCTTGGTACTCTTACCAATGATCAGATTACAATTGCTACCACAGCCCTTGATGAAGAGAGCGGCTCCCATATGGCAAAACCCGAAGAATCCATTACACTGGTAGATACCGTAGAATATGAAGGCCTCAAAAAAGGGACGGAATATAAATTGGTTGGAACACTTATGGATAGGGAAACGGGCAAACCGGTCCTTGTAAACGACAAGCCAGTTACTGCTGAAATAACTTTTAAGGCAAAAAAGTCCACTGGATCCGCTAAAGTGAAATTTACGTTTAATGCAACTTCACTGGCGGGTAAAACAGTCGTAGTATTTGAGGACCTATATCAGGATGACTTAAAACTCGCAGTTCACGCAGATATTATGGATGAAGACCAGACCATATATTTTCCGGAAATCCGGACATCCGCAAAAGACTCGGACACAGACAGCAGTATCTCCTGTGCAGATAAAAAAGTAGAACTGATAGATACCGTGACCTACAAAAATCTTGTCCCCGGAGAAACTTTCAAAATTGCTGGCACATTAATGGATAAGGAAACGGGAAAGCCTTTGGATGTAGATGGTAAGCCGGTTACATCAACAGTGAAATTTACTCCAAAAGAAGCGTCCGGAACCATAGACATTTCCTTCACATTCGATGGCTCTGCACTGCAGGGCAGAACAATAGTCGTATTTGAGTCTGTAACCCATAAAGATAAGGAAGTGGCAGCCCACGCAGATTTGGAGGATATCGGGCAGACCATATTTTTCCCTGAACTTTCTACGACTGCTGCTGATCAAAAAACCGGTACCCAGCATGCCGCCCCCGATAAGGAAGTAACGATTGTTGATGTGGTGGAATATAAGAATCTGATTGCAGATGGAAGAACATACCACTTAACCGGCACCCTGATGGACAAGGAGACGGAAAAAGCACTGGAGGTGGATGGTAAGGCTGTGACAGCTGAGACAGAATTCACACCTAAAGAAGCCGCCGGCAGCATAGAACTTGCCTTTACTTTTGACGGAAGTTTGTTAGAAGGTAAAACTGTGGTTGCATTTGAATCGCTTCGTGCAGATCAAAAAGAAGTGGCTGTCCATGCAGATATTGAGGATCAGGCACAGTCTGTGTTTTTCCCAACCATAGGCACGAAAGCCAAAGACGGGAAAGATGGCGATCAGGAAGCGCTGGCAGATAAAAAGGTTACGATTGTGGATACTGTCACTTACAAGAATCTTATTGCAGATGGTAAACATACCTATCGTATCAAAGGCGTTCTGATGGACAAAGAAACCCAAAAAGAGCTATTGATTGGTGGCAAACAGGTAACTGCGGAGGCAGAATTTAAACCAGATAAATCTGAAGGCAGTATAGAACTTACCTTTAATTTTGATGGAAGCACCTTAGCCGGACATGATATTGTTGTATTTGAAAAACTATACTTTGTTGCCGGTGATGCTGAAATGGAACTGGCTTCCCACGAAGATATTACAGATCAGGGACAGACGGTGAAGCTTACAGAACTCCCAAAAGAGAAAACTCCAAGCGAAACACCAACGGTATCTAACCCGGTAAAGACAGGTGACGACACCAATACCACAATTTATGTGGTCATTGCGATTGTATCTGGAATCCTTCTTATCAGCACCTGTGGTTATCTGATCTACAACCGCAAAAAGAATCAAGACAAATAATGTATGTATGGCCCGGCATATGTCCGGGCCATCTTAGGTGGTGAATTTATGATTTTATACTCAGACCCAAAACTGATTGGCCAGTTTTTCTCCCTTTGCGGCAGCAACTGGCATATATGCTGCTATGTATTCTGCAAAAACTGTAAATATACACCAGCATGTGAATGTCCGGATTTCCTTTTCATATTAGATGAGGCGGGTGTCCCGGTTATAATCCCGGCCACAGATGCAGCAATTCTTTTTTCCGCCCATCCCGATCCGGAAGAATGCCTGCTTTCCCTGTCAAGCACCCAATTTTGTTCCTTATATGAAAACTATCTAAGAAAACAGGAAATTCCAGCGAATCAATGTCCGGTAAAGTTCCTGCGTAATAAACTGACCGAGCAATGTTACGACTGGTAGTTTTGCGCTTTCCCCTGTTTTTGCGTATCCATATAAAAAGGCAAGGAGGTGCCATTATGCTTACGACTATTATTCAATGGATTGATACGGGATTCCAAAATCTAATTTTTATACCGGTTATCTTTCTGCTTTTGTACAGCTTTGGAGTTCTAAAAAAAGAAAAACCCCGGATAAACCTGCTCCATAAGATATGCACAGTATTGGTGGCGATTTTTCTGGCTCGCTGCTTTTTAGCCCATTTTATCTTCACGCCGGTAAATTATAACCGTTTTGTAGATCAGGGCTATTTTCCTTTGATACGTGCGCTGTTTTACGAATAAATGGTGATTGTCACCATTCTGCGTAAAATCCGAAACAGCTTTGGTTCTTGACCTATACCAATTCATCACCTGCTTTTTTACAATATAAGTACAACTACCGTACATTTTAAAAAAGAGGTGACCTTATATATGAAGCAAAAAAAACAACAACTAAAATGCAGCTACTGTGGACGCCCCGCCGTACTTAGGCCTGCTTCCGAAATATATCATGACCCAAACCGGAAAGGTTATGTCTACGCCTGCAGCCATTATCCTGCCTGTGATGCTTATGTCAATGTCTTCCCGGGCAGTAAGATCCCTATGGGAACACTTGCCGATGGACCACTCCGAAAAAAGCGGATATTGGCTCATCAGGTCTTTGATCAGATTTGGAGAAGCGGAATCTTCACCAGAGATCAGGCTTACCGCTGGATAGCTGATAAACTAGGGATTCCTTTGAGACAAGCACACATTGCCCTTTTCAGTGACTACTTATGTGAACAGGTAATTCTGGAATCCCGGAAGGTAATTGAAAATAACAAACGGCGAAGCTGTGCAGCGTAAAAGGGTGGTGAACGTATGGTAAAGGAAGAAAGTCGCCTGACTCTGGCGCAGCAAAAACTAGTAGAAAAACATATGGAACTGGTTGGCAAAGTAATTACCAAATATATCAGCTTCAATCATTCTAACCCTGATATGGAATGGGGGGATCTTTACCAAACCGGGTGCCTGGCACTATGTAAGGCGGCACTTTCTTACGATAAGGACCGTCCCTTTGCACCTTATGCCATTAGCAGCATCCGGAATGCACTGACAGATTACTGCCGTACTGCAAACCAACAGCATCACCGGTCTTTGGATGAACCGATATCTGAAGACAGCACCATGAAAGACTTTCTCGCTGCCAATCTTGAAGAGGATACCGCCTACCAGTTGCTTTGTGCTTCTGAAACAATGGATTATTTGAAAGAACGGCAACAGCAGTGCAGTGGGGTCGTACAGAAAGGGATTAGCTGTCTGATCTGGAAAGTTCAAGGATTCAGTAGTGCAGAGCTCTCCAGTCATTTTGGGGCAAGCTCTAATTCCATCCGTGCATGGATGAGCCATGCAGCTAAAAAGCTGCGGGCAGAACAGAAACTATATGACTTATTATCATAGGGACAGGAGATATTATATGCTGACACTTTATACTGCCGTTGGACATCTTATCCTCAAAAAAAGAGAGGACCGCACCAGTTACCCAATGGTTCTAATAGGAAAACAGGAATATGGTCTGGTTCCGGAGGAATTGATCTTATGGTCTTCTCTTGCTTTTCAGATTTTAAATTTGGAAGAGCTGAAGCATTTTTATCAGGAGGGACTTGAAGCGAAAGGAATCCAATCCGCCGGCTCTTTTGAATACTTCCTGCGCCGTCTTCTGATGCGGGAACTGATTACTAAAGGTGCCGGTCTGACTGGCGTGGATGCGCTGTATCGTCTGTTGGGCGGTCTTTACCTTGAACCCGTAAAGGATTCCTTGTTTCTCCGGTTGTTTACCTGTATTCAGCTTTATACGAACGGGACACTCCCTTTATCCGGGTTTAAGAAGCGGCTGAAAAAACCAGAGAATACTAAACTGGAGGCATTAATACTGCGGCTTTCCCATGAACTCTCACTTTCTGTCGCTGAGCTGCTGGAATATGTAGACTGTCAGTCCCAGCTTCCTCCCCGTATAGCCTTGCAGAAGTATTACGACAACACAGAGGAAACCTGCGATACACTGGCAGAACAGGTCCAGATCCACAAAACCCAGTTTCCTGTGCTGCAGGCTATCGGAAACCTGTATCTTCAAAAACAAATTTTGTTTAATAAATTTTAGAAAGGAGCTTCTATGCCAAAACCATTATTTATGAAGCTGGTTGCCGTCTGTGCAATCGGCTTTTTTTGTGTACTACTTGGGTGTGTGTACAGTATTTCATCCCATGACCATGTATTCCTTCTGTTGAGCCTGCTTATCGGCCTTTGCAGTCTGATACGCTTTATCAGTTTATATCAGATGATCCGGTTCCATCGTTACCTCACTATAGAGGGGCAGTGCAAAAAGCGGGAACCCGCTATGTTCAAAAAAACGGTGCAGGTATTACTGCTTACAGAAGACGGCAGGGAATACCGGTTTACACTGGATAAAAACGTCAAGATCCTGCAAGGGCATCATTACAGGCTATATTTCCGTATACCTGATAGCAAAGAAAATTTAACGGACGTTTCAAACGCCTTTCATGCCTTTTTAGGGGCTGAGGAAATTACTTCCGTTGCTTCAGCCAAATCCTCTGATAGTCCCTAACATAACAAACAAGGGACCAATAGCTTTCCGCTAGTGCAGAATGCCACTGGTCCCTCATTTTGATTACTGTCCAATATTTTTTTGTTCCAAATAGCCCTTAACTTCTTGCAGGAAAATTTCTGCTTTCCGAATCTGTTCTTCCGCCTCTTCTCTTGAAACTACAAAAAAATCTGAATAATCGCATTTTTCCCGGATTCGGTATGCTGAATCAATAATTTTGTATGTTCCCTTCTCAAAATCACCAGTGTGGACATGATATTGATTAAAATGGGCAATAACAGAAGAATGTTTAGATGCATCAAAGTCATCCAGTACATTTACGGACCGTATAGCATGAAATATGGAGTAGTAAGATCGGTTTACAGCCGCTTTATAAAGACTGCTTTTCAGATTTAGCTGCGCTGCCCTTAAATCCTCTTCTGCCCGTTGTATCCGGTACACGGATAAATCCCAGCTGCTAGGCTGCATAAAGCATCACCCCATCTCTGGTAACATTTTTATAAAATGGGGATACATCCTTCCACTTTGAGAATTCTTGGAAACTGACATCAATAATAGAAAACACTTTCAAAAACTCCAAAGCAAAATCTGTTGAAATATCACTTAATGCATCAGCATAGTTCCGCAATTCCTCCTGTGTGGCATCCACCAACACCAATATATCAATATCTGATTCTTCCTGAGCGGTTCCTCTCGCTACAGATCCATACAAAATCACCGCTTTTAGCTTATCCTTATACAAATCTTTTAGTTCCTCTGCCAAACGTAAAACTGCTTCCTTTACCTGTTCCTGATTCATTGTCATCCCCCTTTCTTCTTTCACTTATCTAAAGTATACCACAAATAGTTTATTTTAGGCAATCTATGGGGCTGATAATTTATGTCTCTCCATATTCTATATATAGAGTGTTTTGTTTGACTATCACTATATCTTGTGTTAATATATGATTGTATTTAAGTTTTTGTGTTTATCCCGATGGGGAGTCTGGACCATTCTTCCAGAAGAAGCACATGCTGTTTAAGTTTGGAAATTAGTGTCATATTATGCCTATTTGCGCATATATGGCACTTTTTTTATTACCCAAAACCATATTTTATTGCCAGAAGGCAGAAAGGAGAACAACAAATGAGTAACATGTTAACATCCATCACATTTGAAGGGCGGGCCGCAAAGGATCCTGAACTAACTGTCAATCAGGAGACAGGAGCTAAGTATGTGCGGCTGAATTTCATTCAGAACAAAGGCTTTAGCAAAGAGTCCGAACACACCCTGTGTTTTTCCTGTTTTTTTTACGGAAATTCAGCTGAAAGGCTCATTAATGCGAAAGTTAAAAAGGGCAGTGTGATCACTATCATAGGTAACTTTGATTCCAAAGAATATATGCGGACAAGCAGGGAAAACCCAAACGAACAGATTCATGACCGCAGTTTGGAAGTCAGTGTTTATGATTGGTCATATACGCCGCAAAATAAACAAAAGGAGGAACAGACCGGGCAGACAGCTTCGGGGAATCTACAGGGACAGGCAGCTCAGGGTACACCACCAGCGCAAAATTATCCGCCGGCACAAAATGCGGCTCCACCACAACAGAATTATCAGCAATATCAGGCACCTCCACAAAATTACCAACAGCAGCCTCCGGCAGGCGGATATCAACAACAAGCTGCCTACCAGCAGTCTCAGCCACCAGCCGGAACCCCATATACTCAGGGCGCTGCAAATGGTTTTTCCAACGTGCCGCAGGAACCATTACCATTCAGTAACTAATGATTATCACACAGAGGAATTGCAAGAGAATATATGATTCTCAGCAACTCCTCTTTTTTTTAAGAAAGGACAAACAGATGAAATCCAAAGGAATGCTATTTTTTAAAATTGTAACTGCAGTTTTACTGGTAATGGCTTTATTTGTGCCTGATCAGAACAGGAATCTGTTTTTGGGGATTATTGCCTTCGGGCTAATTGGCACGGTTTTTCTTGCACTTGCCCCCAGAATTCAGTTACCGAAACTGCCCAGATGTACCAAAAGAATAAGACGGGCGAAGTCTCCTGATAAACCGCCTTTCGATGATATCCGCTCGGCACTGTTGTGCCAGCTCAGCCACCGGGTTACAGATAAGCTGCGCTCAGCCTATCCGGACGCTACTTGGGACTGGGAAAAACGGCCAAGCACGGAACGCTTACTGAATGGAAAGGCCGTCCGCATCTGTGTCACACATGCCGGGGAATTTACCCATGCTGAAATCAACATAGATGCCTATGGCTCCCTGCGTCTAAAAATGATGCGGATTCAACCGCTCTCCCAGACAGGACAATCACCTGACGAAACGCCCGCTCCAGAGCCGCCAGTCGTAGACTGCAGTTCCTGGTATGAGCTTATCGGTGCAAACGTATTAAGTCATTTAATCACGGACCTGAATGCCAGAGGGTATTCCACGCTGTCTATTAATGAAGGCGGAGAGATTATCATTGTAGAGAATGAAAAACCTGTTGTTAAAGATACCTTCCAGAACTTTCCCGGGAAGAACTACTGGGAAGAACTGGTATCTATCTTTGCAGACAATGAACTGAAGGCGGAAATTACGGATACTGCACTGCAGATATCTTGGGGAAACTAGAAAGGATGTGACAAAATGAGTGAATTATTTGATGACTGGAGCTGGCACCGAAAGCAGCCAGCCCCCTTTGATCAATTTGACAGCAAAGAATTAAAGCGAACAGATGCTATTTCGATATACAATGCAGGACCAATGAAAGTGGCAACGGTACACCCGATTGCAATACGGGCCATCCTGACTTATATGAATCTGGAACTTGGCATTACACCATCTGGTCAAAGACATCGTGGTGCTATTGGAAGTCAGGGTAACGATTTTACGATTGCAGAATATCCAAGCCTGTCCGGTGAAATGCATGTAGTTGTATTCAACCGCAACCGGGGCACTTTCAAAGCAGGGTGCTATACAGATCCTATCGTACCTACCGCAAAACCGTCAGGCTATAACTATTCAGAAAACGGGAACAACGGAACAGCGATTTTTTTCGCACTCCTCCCCACCGCTATGGCAGATTCAGAATTCAACGGAGCTTATCAGAAATTAAAAGTGCATGCAACAAATGGCTACCTTAATAAGGAGGAAAGCCTTAAAGCCGCTGCACTTTTATGTGATAATCTGTACCGCCGTGTCAAGAATGCAAATAATCTTGGTGACGCTGGTATACACGCAAAAATAACTGCCGGAGGTATTATTCCTGCAATCCGTCCAATGGACATTACAAAAGGAACCCTGTTGGCTACCAATGTCCTCTACGGGGACTTTGAAATTGTAAAAGCAGACTATGTAAACGGAAAAAAAGCTCCAATGATTTTACACAGCCAATTTGAACATCAGTATGTTTTGGATGAACAGCGGGTGCTGTCCCCTGAAGAGGAAGCTACTGTACCGGTACTTCCGGATTGGTATATCATACCGCCGGAGATTAAGGCACTTTGCAAGCATGCCAAGCTAACCACCGGTACTGCCCGGGCCATGCGTAATTTTATGCTGAGGGGCAATGCTGGGACCGGCAAGACGGAAGGTGCAATGGCGATGGCAGCTGCCTTTCATCTGCCTTACCGCTTTTATACTTGTTCAGCAGGGACAGAGGTTTTTGACTTAATCGGTCAAATCCTTCCGAAAATGAATAAGAAAGAAACTCAAAAAGTGATACAGTTTCCAACTTATATGGATATTCAGATGGATCCTGCAAGTGCTTATTATATGCTGACGCAGCAATATAATGAGGACGTTGATGAAAATGCGGTCCTGAATGCACTCATCCATGCAGTAGCAGAACAGACACGACTAGAGGTAGAAAGTCAGAACTCATCCAAAGAATTTGAGTTTACAGATACTCCTCTCGTAGAGGCATTCCGTTATGGATATCTTTTAGAGTTGCAGGAACCCACCGTTATTGCCAATCCTGCTGTACTTGTGGGGTTAAATGGTCTTCTTGATCAATGCAAATCCATTACACTGCCTACCGGTGAAATCGTAGAGCGGCACCCAGATGCCGTCATTGTCATTACGACAAACGTAGACTATGCCGGATGCCGCGCAATGAATCAGTCCGTTATCTCACGTATGAACCTGATCGTAGATCTGGAGGAACCGGATGAACCGACTTTAGTGAAACGGGTGCAGGGAATTACCGGGTGCAAGGATACTTCTGCCATCAAAACTATGGCAAGGATTGTAAAATCTATTAATGAATACTGTCAGGAAGCGTCAATCCGGGATGGATGCTGCGGCGTCAGGGAGCTTATTACCTGGGTGCAGTCCTATATGATTACCAATGACATTTCCGAAGCAGCAAAATTTACGGTTCTGTCCTCTGCATCTTCGGATAGCAAATGCCGGGAGGAAATCCAGTCTCGATGTCTGGATACACTTCTTGCTGCGTAAAGGGGGATGTATATGGAAATTACAGAGTATGATATGCGTCTAAATTTTGCGAAGAACCTTGCTTATCTTCGGAACTCACAGAAACGGCCATTATCACAACGGACTCTTGCAAGGGTTTTAAGATTATCTCCCTATGCAATCAATAATTATGAGTCCTGCCGGGCAGCCCCGACTGCCTATGCGGTCTATCAGGTCGCTGCCTACTTTGGAGTATCTATGGAAAAGCTGTTAACAACGACAATTATATAAAGAAAGGACAATCAATATATGCACGCTGATTACCGATTATTAAAAAAACGGATTCTGGAAGAGCGTGACAAGATTACGGATCAGGAGCTATTTACTTCCAGTGCTTATGCAGATTATC
Source organism: Eubacteriales bacterium (assembly GCA_030524175.1). Classification (GTDB taxonomy): domain Bacteria; phylum Bacillota; class Clostridia; order Lachnospirales; family Lachnospiraceae; genus Blautia_A. Next base: position 39,810 of record JAUNHC010000026.1, on the reverse strand, counting down.
AAAGTGGGATGGCGGAAACAGCCGCTAAACGATACCACAGTGGGATCCAGGTTATTATGGAATGGGATGAATCCGATCATGCAGATGTTGCTTACACGGACAATCAGACCATCCATGAAAATGCCGCAAATCCTATTACTGCAAGCTTTCCGACCAGGCTCTTAAAATCTTACAGCCTGACGGGACTCACTGGACATGAGTGTGGACATCTGTTATTTACAGATTTTACTGCTCTGCGTCTCTATATACGTTCTATGGAAAACGGAAGTTTTTATCCTTCTGCCCCTTCTGCCACTGCAATCCAGAATCAATATAATTTAAAAGAAATCATAGATGCTATGACCGGCAAAAATACAGCCGTATGCAGGACACTTGCAAAATGTGCTGCTACCATAATGAATATCGAGGAAGATATTTACATTGAGGCTCGTATGTGCCAGATGTTTCCCGGAAACTTTCGGCTTGGAATTCATTTAAACAATGAACGGTTTGCAGAACAGATTCCCTCCATTCAGAAACAAATTGATAATAATTATCAGAGTTTTTCCATTATGGCAAATCTCATCATCCAATACTGCAAAGCAGGAGAACTCAATAATGTAACGGGCTATCAGGGCGAATATCTGGATTGTTTAGATACCTGCATCCCGTTTCTGGATGATGCTATGTACGAACCAGACCCAAGAGAACGATTCAAAGCCGTCAATGAAATTCTTATTATTCTATGGCCCTATATCAAACCCTTGGTAGAGGAAGCTGAAAAAGCCAAGACACCAGAAGAGGTACAGGCACATGGTAAAAAGCTGGAAGAAACCTTGGGCAAACAAGTTGCTGGCGGCGCCCCCCTTCCAAATGGAACTGGAAAACCAAAATTAAAGCGCACCGGCAAGCTAAGTGCCAGCAGCATTTCAGCAGGAAAGAAAGAAGCAGAAAAGGTCCTCAAAGAGGAATCTGGACGAATTGCTCTGCAAAAGACTTCGCAGATCGCTGGTGGGACCAATCCCGGAGTTACTTATAACTTTGATTATAAGGGTTCCGGCTACGAAGAAAGTGTCAACGACATTTTGGATGCTTTAACCCAAATTGCGACAGACAAGGTAAATATAGCCTATGAAGAAGAACTTTCAGAGGAGCTGCAGCAACAGGCAAAGGAACTGTATTACGGAGATGCCCATAAAGGAATCCATCTGTATGTCAACCGGATTTCTCATGTCGAGCAGCACCTAAAGGATGCCTATGACAGGATAAAAGCACCATTACTGACAATCTCTAAACGGCTGCAGAAAAGTGTGCAGGAAGTCCTTGAAAAGCAGAGAAATGGAGAAAAGCTGACCCATTTACCTTATGGGCGGCGGTTTGAACCCCGTTACCTCTGTCAGGATGACGGAGCATATTTTTCCCGGATGCGTCTTCCCGGTGAAAATCCGGAATTGGCAGTGGCACTTCTGATAGATGAAAGTGGCTCAATGTCCAGTGCATCCCGTATTACTATGGCTCAGCAGGCAGCAATTATTTTATATGATTTCTGCAAAAGCCTGCAAATACCAGTAACGATTTATGGACACACGGAACAATCAGCAGTAGAACTGTATTCTTATGCAGAATTTGATTCTCTTGATAATCAGGATTGCTACCGTCTGATGGATATGTGTGCACGGGGATGCAACCGTGACGGTGCTGCACTTCGCTTCGTGGCGGAACACTTAATGGAAAGACCAGAGGAGACAAAGCTTCTAATTCTGATTTCAGACGGACAGCCAAACGGTGAAGGCTATGGCGGCACAGCGGCTGAAGCTGACCTGCGTGCGATTAAACAGGAATACCGCAATAAAGGTATCATCCTTTTTGCGGCAGCCATTGGCTCTGACAAGGAACGCATCAAGCGGATTTATCAAGATGGATTCTTGGATATCACAGATTTGAACAGGCTGCCAAAGCTGTTGCCCGCATTAATTTCGCAATTCATAAACTGACAGAAAGAAGGGAAATAATTACATGAATGAACCCTATATATCAAACCAGATATGTGTCTTAAAGACCACTGAACACCTGATTGCTTTCTATGACAAACTGCGTGTTGCATCCGTTTATAACTACGCACAGCTGCATGCAAATGGTGAGTACACAGAAAACGACAGAAAAATAAATTCTCTAATAGGCTTAGTATTAATGGATTACTCAAAGGGTACAGGCCAAAATAATATTAAAGTCAAAGCCAATTTATCTCCTGATGTTATAGAGTTTATTTTTTCTCGGCTTTACGCCGGATTTCCGATATTTGAATACAAAGGAGATAAAATATATGGCACACCAGATAAAAATGGTTATTCAGATGCATATCGGGTGTTTATTACACGTAATACGCATGGTTATGATGGGACACCCAGAAAAAATCCGTGGTGTATTGACGTGCAAAATGGGAAAGGAATTAAGGTAAAAAACAAAAATGGTGGAACATTTATGCAGAAAGGAAGTTTCAAGCTCCAATCGAAGGTGGTCATTGGCCTTTTAGATGCAGATATGTTCGTGTTATTGAACCGTATTGTTCAGTATATTCATATGTGGGAGGCTATCATTTCCCCATCTCTGATTACCAATGGCAAACGCATGTTACAGGCATCACTGGAGCAAAGACGACAGGAACCACAAGAGTCCTATCCAAATGGACATGCAGCATAATCAATTTCAGGAGGGAGCGTTTACGCTTCCTTCTGCCGTTAAAGGAGGAAACACCTATGAGACCAGCAATGATACGGTATATCGACCCTCAAGGACGTTTAATCATTCCGGTGGAAATCAGAAAGACTATGAACCTTTCAGATGGAGATCCATTGGAAATACGTCCAACGGATAGTGGGATTCTGCTTTCTAAGTACACCACTCAAGTCAAGGACCCAGATATGAAGAAATATTTAGAAATTTTTTATTCTGTGATTCGCTGCAGTGCGGCTATCTGCTCGGAAGAATATGTGATTGCCGCAAAAGGGATTCATCTTGCAGAGGGTGTCGCAGTATCCGCCCAGTTAGCGGAACATATACGCTCCCGGCAACCGGTGATTTTTGACAGTCCTGTTTATGCAACAGATTCTGCAAAATTCCCTGTAGATACTTTGATCCCACTGCAAACCTCTGATTTCTCTCGACAATCCTTAGCATTGCTTTTATTTTGCAATGGACAAAAAGAGGTGACCGAGGAAGCAAGACTTTGTGCCAGAATCATAGCAGCTTTAATCACAGCAAAAACACTGTAAAAATTACGATATGAAAAGATGGCGCTATTCCTAGTGGATTATGCCTTAACTAAAGAAAGGACGTGATTCTTTTATGAAGAAAATAAGTAAATTGACTATTGCTGAACAGCAATTTGCAAGTGAGCACCATGATGATGTTAAAAAGTTTTTGAACCATTACCGGCTGTCGGAAGATGACTTTTATGATGTTGTTGTTTTCGGATATTTATGTGCAGTGCAAGAATACCTTGGGAACCCTAAGCTTCAGGAATACAGTTTTAAAACAATTGCCTGGAACCAGATGCACAGCGCACTTGTAGATGAATACAAGTACCGGAACCGTTCAAAAAGAAAGGCTGTCATCACCACATACAATGAAGAAAATGCCATGGAAGAATTAAACCAGTTTCTGCCACAGCGAACGATGTCTATTGAAGAACACCTGCATGATCAGGAAATCTTGCAGCATTTGTTAACTTATCTGACTCCTAAGGAACGGGAAGCCGTCCGTTTGAAGGCAGATGGGTATACATACAGGGAAATTGCAGAACATTGCCAGATCAGTGTGTATAGCGTCCGAAACCGGTTTTCCAGATTTCGGAGAAGACTTCTCACTGTTCATGTTGTTCCGAAGGGAGGCAGTGCCGCATGAATGAGTTACAGATTCAAAAGGCTGCTGCTCTGTTACAACAGGAATTTGGTCCAGAATGGAAAAGTATTGTAGAAACACTTGGCACTGAGGGCTTAAGGAAAAGAGTAGGTAAGGAGCTGACATCTTTTTTGGCTTTCCCAGACCGAGGACAAGGCGGTGACAACCACTGGCGGGGCAACTGTTCCCCAGAGGTTGTTTCGGCAATTCTAAAATATATACTGGATACCAAACACTATTACGGAAAAGACACGAGCACATTTACATTGCTGGACCCTATGAGCGGCTCTGGCACATCCAAGGCTGCTGCAGACCGCTTTCAGGTCCGGTCACTTTTATATGACTTAAATCCAAAGCCTGTAGCAGGCCGAGGCAACTGGAACGCTCTAAAAAATGAAGTTGACGATTCGGCGGATTTGATTTTCTTTCATCCGCCCTATCATGACATCATCAAATATAGCGGTAACATGTGGGGGAAACCTCATCCGGATGATCTGTCCCGATGCGAGAATTATGAAGACTTTCTGGAAAAATTAAATTACTGTATTCGGAAACTGTTTTTTGCTCTCAAAAAAGATGGACGCCTGGCTATATTAGTCGGAGATATCCGGACCAACGGGAAGTTCTACAGTATCCAGCATGACATGATGCGGATGGGCAGCTTTGAGTCTTTCCTCGTAAAAGGACAGTTCAACTGTGTTTCCAATAATCGGACATACAGAAAGCCTTTTATCCCTATCGTAACTGAATATATACTGATTTATCATAAGCAAGATGCCCTCATGGTTCCCTTCAGCTGGAAATCGGACAACTGTTTTTCGGTGAACCATGTGGATATAGAGTCCTTGACCTGGCATCATTTAATCCGAATGACCTTAGAAGGCTTAGGTGGCACTGCCAATCTGGCAGATCTATATGAATGTCTGAAAAGCCACCCAAAAGCACAAAAAAACATGCACCATCAGGAGCGCATAAGAGCCACTATCTACGAACACCCAGAGGAATATATCCCGGTGTCTCGTGGCTGCTACCGGCTGAACTACGCTGTAGCATAAAAGGAGGATAAAAATAATGACTCAGAAGAAAGAATCAATAATTGCATTTTCAAATCGTGTGTTCAATCTTCACGTATCCGAAGATATTGCAGCCAAGCGGGATGCATTTTGTCCCTCTAAAAACCAGTTCCATTGTTCCCAAGGCTGTCCGATTTATCAGACCTATTATGTGAAGGGACTGTCCTGCAATCAGGCACTGGACCGCTATCCTGACGAATGTAAAAGGCTCATGGAAACATCTCCGTTGTTAAAGAAAGGAGTGGATATCAGATGAAAGAAGAAAAACTTGTAAAGCTATCAGAACGGAAAAAGAAAAAACAGATTTTGACTGGTACACTGTCCCTTCCGCTTAGAGTAGGCGAACGGGCATGGATATGCTATGGCAGTCATACGATCACCACAACACCTGTAGTGCATATCTGGGAAGTATCCACAGAGGGCATACTTTTTGAAACCCGCAACACGGTATATGAACTAAATTATATATTTAACCCGAATACAGAGGTGATGTGCGCTTGAATAAGATTGAAGAATATGGGAGCAGCCTGCAAAAGCTGCTCTCTATCTTAAAAAAGAACCGGGAAGCAATAGACCGCCAGTTATTAAAAACCATCTATAAGCGGGCTTATGACGATTTGCTGCGGCAGATTAGTCAGACTGCTACTGCGTATATACACGAGATTACTTTACGTGGCCTGATACTCAATCCTGATATTTCACTAGAAAAACAGGTGGATGCGATGAATAAGGCTATTGTTGAATCCGGACTTTTAAAAGAGATGGGCAGAGTAGTTTATAAGACCTATGATATAGAAAAACTGTACCAGCTGGCGCTTCAGCTGCGAGAGAAACTTGAGCTTGCGCTCTGGCCTTACATCAATCTTCAGACCTGTCTGGTCGCTGACTTATTTAATTTAGAAGAAGAGCCGGTAATCTATAATACGCTGACACAACAGATTTATATAAATGACACTTGGGTAGATCATCCCATAGATTTGCAGGGAAAACTTCTGGTCTATTCCAACCAAACAGAATTGGAGGAAAATAATGTTAATACACCGAATGTACAAAGGACAGACAATCGAGATTGCCTTGAAACATGCTGAATTAGAAAAAGCACATGCCATTTGTCAAAAGATGGATTTTGAACTTGATTTTGTAAATCGTTATAAGGAACGGTATGCCGATGGTACCGGACTTTGTAATCTGCCGGCACATAATATGGAGGAGCAAAAGGAGCTTCTTGAACAGGCGTATTCCTATTATCAGGATATACAGGACTGTAATGTAGCCTTTAACGATACGATGGATGCAGTAATTGATAAAATGGAGCAGCAAATGAAAATGGGTGGAATTGCACTGGTAAAGCAGTCGAAACACACACACATTGTTGTAATTATCCATGATGGAATTATCAGCGCTGCCTACTCTTCTAACAGAGACGTAGAACTGGAGATTGTAGAATTGTATAAAAATTATGCAGATACTGAACAATGTGATGCTGTTTATGAGGTATATTCGAGAGACACATCCCTCACTCCTTGTGAATATTCGCTTACTGTTCCCGGATATGGGGAATCAATTGATTTGGAGGTGCAAGAGTAATGGCAAATATATGCAGTGATGATGTCTATTTCTATTCCGATAAGAATCCGAAGGGATTACAGGACCTATGGGAAGATATTTACTCATCACTTGATAGAGATCCGTCCAATTCTTGGATTGGCTGTCTGTTTCAATATAAAGGAATTTTAACCTCCGGAATATGTCTGCGTGGGATAGTCACTTACATGGAACGAAATGATGACGGAATCCTTTTAGACATAAGTGCCGCATGGTGGCCTCTCTATGACGCTTATCGTGCTATTTCAGAACACTATGATGTGTCATTTGTATGCAAAAGCATAGAGCCAGGAGAAGGAATTTATTTTAATACAGATATTAATGGACGCTATTTTCCTGAAAGATACCTCATCCAGATCAATGGAGAAGACGAAATAACGCCTTTAGGAAAGAAAGTGACAGAAGTTTTAGCGGACTGGGCACTTTTTGAATCGGAGCAGGAACTTATAAATTATTTTCGCAAGCTTGGGTATGATGCCAATTCTCTGGATGCATTGGATATGTTACTAGATGAACAGAACATCCGTATCCATGCTTTTGAAAATCCATTGAAAGTGTGACTGTTTTAGAATACAGCCCTGTAAAAGAAAGGAAAAACTTCAAGATATGGATATAAAAGAAAAAATTGCAAAACTGCTGGCGCTGGCTGACAGTCCCAATGAACACGAGGCCAAAGCTGCACTCTTAAAAGCAAGGGAGCTTATGGCGTTGCATAAACTGCGCCCAGATGATGTGGCAAAGATAAAAGCTGAAGAAGTAATCCGAAAAACCGTTGACATCACATGTACTAAACTCACAAATAGCTGGACCACCCGGCTCGCCGCTGTGATTGCTTCTCATTACTGCTGCAAGTCTTTCCGCAACCACTACAAATATGAGAAAAAAGTCACAATCGGATTTGTTGGGCTGGAAGAGGATTTTGAAATCTGTGTCCGGATCTTTCGGTATGCATATGAATGTGTGGTTTCCGAGTGTAAGGCAATCCGCCAAAAGTATCAGGGTTCCTATAGCAATTCAGAACTTCGGAAAATTACCAACGCCTATGGAGACGGTTTCTGTATTGGATTGGAAGAGGCTTTTAAAAGACAGGAAACCGAACACAATCAGGAGTGGGGATTGGTACTCCAAACTCCCAAGGCGGTCTTGGACAACATCAAACACATGAAAAAGGGCAAGCAGTTTGGTGATATGGATTATTCTGGGGAAACCAGACACTTTGTCTCAAAAGGAATTCAGGATGGCAAACGATTCGATCCCTCCACCAAGCTGGAGCATCCTGAAGCAGACAGCAGTCCAGTGCTTCTGAAGGATATTGGTTAACGCTTAACAATGAAGGGAGAACAAAAATGATGAAAAATAAAGAACCTATAACTTGGATTATACACTATATTATCGATGCTGTTGGCCCGGGTGGGATTATCAATACACATACGCATGGTATGAATGCTTATGGACATTTGGATTTTCAAGTGGTGTTAAATCTTCCACCGGAACATATCGGCTATCTTTTAAACACGATGGGAAGCCGTGTCCAAAATGGCGAGCGTTTTCATCCCGATCAGTTAGTATCAGGGATATATGAGGATTGTCCTATTCAGCTGAAAAAGTACCGAGAGACTGGACGGGATGTCCTTAGAATTATAATTCCGGATAAAAATAACAGATTCCCTGAAGAGGACTCTTGTGAAGAACGATATAAAGTCCAGCAGAATCGTGCCTTTGAGCATTAACAAATTGAAGGACTACATAGTTAGATTTGAAATACAATATATAGCAATTATTTGTTGTGTGGTTCTATATATTGTGCTATATTAAATATGTATTATTTATTTTGTGGTTAATCCTGTTGGATTTCACATGTTGTTTAGGTTTGTATAGCCAGTGGATTATTGTGCCCCTCAGGGCCGCCACTGGCTTTTTCATTTGCGCTCACGCAAGTACACAACAGGGAATGGTTTTTCAGTTTCTGAAAGGATCATCCTCTGTTTTTTTATGCCTAAAATCAGGAAAGGAGGAAAGGAAAATCCTACAGGACCACGGAAAAAACCTTATTACGGAAAGGAGAAAATGTATGAATTACAAGGAATTTCAAGAAGAATTACTGCAGAAAGTGACAGAAAAGCTTGATTCGCACACAACTATTGCCATCACCCAGTCATCTGGGAATAATGGAGTCCTTAGAAGTGGACTTGAATTTAAGACTCCCCAAAGTAAAAGTACAGGCACTGTTTCTTTGGAAGGCTACTATCAGGCTTTTCTTGATGGAATGGAATTGTCTCAAATAGTCAAGGAGATTGTTAATTTGCCCGAACAGTTACAGGTGAATGCAAAACGAATGACTGACGACTTATCCGATTTCAATCAAATAAAAGATCGCATTATCTTTAAACTGGTAAATGCAAAAAAGAATGCAGAGCGGCTGGCTGACATGCCACATCTGCCTTTTTTTGACTTGTCTATTGTGTATAGTGTGGTTTTTAATGTGTCTTTATCCGGGGTAGCAAGTCTTCCTATTCACAATTTGCATCTAAGGCATTGGCAGAAGGATACTGCACCCCTTCACGCATGTGCAATCAAGAACGGACTTCGCATCTTCCCGCCAACGCTGGAGCCAATGTCATCTATCATACGGGAAAGTTCTCCCGACATAGAGGATGAGTATGATCTGGATCCGGCTTATGTGCTTTCCAATAAGGAATTGCATTGGGGAGCAACGTCTATTCTTTACGAACAGGTATTGAAAGACATCGGCGACTTCTTACAAATGAATTACTTTGTAGCTCCAAGCAGCATACACGAAACCATTATTTATCCGGAACTTATTGGTATGTCAAAGGAAGAGTTAGATGTAACTATACAGTTTGTGAACAGAACCAATGTAAGGCCTGAAGAGATCCTATCTGACCATGCTTATTATTACGATCGGAAACAAGGGCGGCTTGTGATACCTTAAAACAAATTGGCCGTCTGCATATGCACGAACTGCTAAATAAATTTACTGTTAATACATAGGAAGAGCTAAACACAATTAAGAAAGGGTACTGATATGAATGACTCAATCAAAAATATCAAGGAACTCGTAAATGTCCTGAACCAACACCGACATGCGTACTACAATCTGAATGCACCTATCATCCCTGATAAGGAATATGACCGCTTGTACGATGAATTAGATCGGCTGGAAAAGGAAACAGGCTTTGTACTATCTGATTCCCCTACACAGGCTGTGGGATATATGCCAGTCAGTGCATTGAAAAAAGTAAGCTTAGAAACACCGCTTTTGTCTCTTGATAAGACAAAGCAGATGGAAGAGCTGTTTCACTTCATTGGGAATCGTATCGCACTTATCATGCTGAAGCTGGACGGTCTGACTGTGGAACTGGATTACGAGCATGGCCTACTGGTCCGTGCCAGCACAAGAGGAGACGGCGTTACGGGCGAAAAAATAACGCATAACATCCCTGCCTTCAAGAATGTACCACTGTCTATTCCCTACAAAAAGAAGCTGCGTATAACCGGTGAGGCACTTATTTACAAGGATGATTTTGAACAGTTAAAACACACGCTTGTGGACAGTAACGGAAAGCCGTACTGTAATTCCCGAAATCTTGCTGCCGGCTCAGTCCGTTGTCTGGATCCGGAAACCTGCAGCAAACGACAGATTCGTTTTCTGGCGTTCAAGGTGCTGGAAGGCTTAGACGAGGATTCAAACTATAAAGACTCCAAGAACTTTCACCTGTATCAGCTGCATAAGTTAGGATTTGAGATATGTCCTTATTTTGTTGCAGATAATACCGATTATGCTCTGAAAGATTTAAAAAATGACATTATCAAGCTGCAGGACCATGCAGAGCGCAACAATATACCCATAGATGGCATTGTTGTATCTTATGACAGCATTTCCTATTCAGATAGCTGTGGGCGAACGGGACGGTTCTACAAAGACGGGCTTGCCTATAAATTTGAAGACACGACTTACGAAAGTGTTTTGCGGGAAATTGAATGGACACCTACACGCACTGGAGAACTCGCACCTGTTGCTGCTTTTGATACTGTTGAGATTGATGGTTGTGAGGTCTCAAGAGCAGCGCTCCATAACCTGACATTTATAAAAGATCTGGAATTGGCACCGGGGTGCCGTATTTTAGTTTCCAAGCGCAATATGATTATACCGCATGTGGAAGAGAATCTGGATCGTGGTTCCTATCAGGATATTACACCGCCGGTCTGTCCATGCTGCGGAGAAAAAACTCGGATTCATTCCCGTAAATCAAGTGATAACAGGCTTATCGAGACAGTTCATTGCGATAATCCGTCCTGTGAAAGCAGGCAGCTGCGGCGCTTTATACATTTCGTAGGAAAAAAAGCTATGAACATCCAAGGACTGTCTTCTGCCACATTGGAAAAATTTTTGGAGAATGGTTGGCTTCTGTCGTTTCAGGATATTTATCATTTGGACCGGCATAAAGAAGAAATCTTACAGATGGATGGATTTGGTGAAGCATCATATGAGAACTTACTGGAAGCTATCCATACCAGCTGCTGGACAACATTTGTCCGCTATTTGGTGGCAATGGATATTCCTCTCATTGGTCGTACCATCAGCCAGCTGTTGGAGGAACATTTTGCCGGTGACCTAAATGCTTTTGAGAATGCAGCCCTAAACGGTTACGATTTCACGCAAATAGAGGGAATTGGCAGTATCTCCAATAGCAATATCCATACATGGTTTACCGAAGAAAGTAATCTGCAGTTATGGAAAACTTTACAAACTGAAATGATATTTGAAAAACGAAAGGAAGAAAAAAGGATGAGAAAAGAAACTATTTTTACCGGAAAGACAATTGTTGCAACTGGAAAGCTGGAGAATTTTACCAGAGATGAAATCAACTCAGCTATATTGGAACTGGGGGCAAAACCCGGCAGTTCTGTATCGAAAAAAACAGATTTTCTAATTGCCGGTGAAAAGGCAGGAAGTAAATTGACGAAAGCACAGGAACTAGGCATAAAGATACTCTCTGAAGCCGAATTCTTGGAACTAATCGCTTAATTTTCCTATTAAAATCGACTTACATACAAGGAGCATGATTATGAATAAAAAAGAGATGGATGAATATTTGAAAATGAGAATCGGAGTAGACGAGCCATTTAAGTTTCACTGCACCCAATGCGGGGAATGCTGCTTTAATCGAAATAAAGAAGCAATTCTGATAACAGCAAAAGATATTTTTAATATTTCTAAAAGCCAGGGACTTACCCCTGTAGAAGCTGTTAAAAATTATGGCCTTGCCTACATAGGCAGTGAATCTCGACTTCCTATCGTAAGATTAAAAACTGTAGGGCTTTTGCAGCAGTGTGTTTTATTAAAGGACAATAAATGTTCCGTTCATGATAGTAAACCCGCTGTCTGCGCCATGTTTCCCATCGGAAGAATGTTAAATCTAAATCCAGAGGAATTCGATGGCAGGAAGCACAAGATTGAATATCTATACGTCAATCCAGAATGCGGCGATGATACAGAAACACATACTGCCCGAGAATGGCTGTATAGATTTGGAATCTCGCTGGAGGACACTTTTTTTGTTGAATGGAGCCAGATGATATCAAAACTCACGCCAATTTTACAGAAGGCAGAGAAAGAATTCAGTGAAATAATGATGAAGGACCTATGGGATGCTATATTCAGCTTACTATACCTCAATTATGACATAAGACAGAGTTTTGATTCTCAGTTTCATTCTAATTCTGAAAAGCTTATGGAATTGATGCAGATATTTTCACAGCATTGGAGCGGCAAAGGGCATGGTGGCGTTACCTCCATATCTGATAAAAAGGCTATATAACAAAGTAAACTATAAAATTTAGAAGGACTACACGAGGGTAGAGGCGGTTTTTGCAAACCGCTTCTTTTCCTATTATGAAAAGAGGGATTATTATGTTAAATACCAATAAAGTCTATATATCTCCACAAATTCTTGCATTTCGTGGAAAATATGCGTTTCTCAGCAACTTTTATCATGCGCCTATTTTGTATCAAAATCACAGATATGCAAATAATGAAGCAGCTTTTCAGGCGCAAAAAACTATTTTTGTCCGAGAGCAGCAACAATTTTATTTTGCATATCTAACAAATCCCGCCGAAGCAAAGCGGCTTGGAAGTAAAGTAACCCTGCGTCCAGACTGGAATCAAGTTAAAATGCGGTACATGTATGAAATATGTTTCGCCAAATTTAGTCAACATCCTGACCTAATGCAGGCACTGCTGGAAACAGGCAATGCCCCGCTGGTAGAAGGGAATACCTGGGGTGACCGGTATTGGGGATGCGTAGATGGTTTCGGAGAAAACCATTTGGGGATTATCCTTATGGATATCAGGGAAAAATTACGCCTGAATCAAATGGATTTTTCCAAAATGATTATGATGGTTGAGGGGAGATGTTAGTATGCTGCTTCGGAAACGTGGCATGACTTTTGCCTACGGTAATGAGATATACCGGATTGGCCAATGGATAGCAGCTCTACCTGAGAGCGATTATGGCGGACTCTATGGAATTGTTTTGCAGATCCGGGATGGTGAAGACAAGGAAACTGAAAATGAAACACCGGATATCTATTGCTGCTTTAAACCTCCATCAGATCCTAATATCATCGTAAAGCTGGAGGAAAATTTTTCTGAACTTTATGGCTGCACAAAACGGCTGAGGGATCTCTCTCTGGATCTTGTGATTATGTCACCAGCGGAAATAAGGAAATGTACGGAGAACGAACTCAGAATCTTTTCAAACGAAAAATTGCTACTATATGATTAAGTGAAAGTTTGTTATATTAAGAATAATAGTTAAAACAGGAACTTGCCTTATGTATCTGAAACAAAATGTCTATGGCCAGCTTGTGAAATGGAAAGATAGAAACCTTGCTAATTAATCTTTTGAAACAATAGGATTAAATAAGTACAAGGACTTAGAACCCCCTCATTTTAAGTAGTTTCTTTTATATTTAAAAGGAGCGTCAAACCTATAAAAACTGTCGGAACTTACATTATATATATGTTGACTGTATATTCTGCAAATAAAAATATTTATCTGACACTTTCTGTGTTATAATTAATTAGCTAGAATTTGTGGAAGAGCGCTTATATTCTGATGGGAAGGAGAACAACGGAATGGATAATTTATGGCTATATATTTTAATCGTCGTACTTATTTGCGGTGGTGGATGTTCAGTGGCTGGCACTTGGTGGAGCAAAAACAAGAAAAAAGAAAAAGACGAAGAAAAGAAGTAATAAAACCCCAGTTTTCTCAACAAAGTCATGACCGTTTGTTATCAGACGGTCATGACTTTTTAAAGCTTAAATTCTGGCAGTGACTCAATCAATTTCAAAATTACTGCCTGCCGCATATCTTTATCTATAATCTTCTTAATGGCACCGTTCTCCTGAGCTTCCTTAATGGTACAAAGATCATCAATATAATCAGAATAATGGTCAATCACCTTCTGCACTGCATCCTGATCGCCTGCAACAGCCCCTCTAATCGTTTCCACTGGCAACTGGTTCTCTGTCATATCTTCGTCCATTTCGTTCTTCAGTAATTCTTTCTCCATACGTTTCCGATAACGATTTTTCTTTCCCTGCAAATACTTTAACACTTCGTGTTCTGGTATCCAGATATCCGCTTCCGAAATTTTTCCCATAACAGCAGCCAGAATATCCCTATTCCTGTTAGAGGAAGGCTGACGATTCTGCTCTAACCAAAGATTCCGATATTCCTGATAAAGCCACTCATTAATTTTTTCTTTCTGGCTTTGTTTCAGATGGCGGAACTGTTTATCCGTCCGCAGTAACTTGCCATCAATCATTTTATAGTTTTTCCTACTCATAAGCACTACTCCCTTCTTGAGCTAGGATTTTATTCTAAGAATAGCACACATGTCTGACTCCTGTAAATATTGTTATGCTCACTTTACAATATTAAAGTAAGCTAAAAAAGAGCCATCCACAGATGACTCTTGCTGACGCTCTATATAACATTGAATAAAAATATATATGCCTTATCTATTGTCTTGCTGTAAATCGTACCACTCCCTTAATGCCTTCTTGTCACACTCTACCCGATACCTCCTTAACATATGAAGGGTAAAGTTTGATTGATTCCATGTTTTATGGATTATATATACATAATAATCATATGGCTTTGTAAACCACTTTCCCTGCGCTTTTTCAAGAACATCAGCAATATGTAATGTTGATTTTGATATTCTTGGCAGGCTGCTATTTAAACGCTGGTAATAATTTTGACTTGCCATTTTAGTGGATCTCACTCTCACCCGATTACCTTAAATGCAGGAAGAATCCATCTGATATACATCCCGGGGACGGATTCCAGTCTCCATAAGCAGACGCAGGAAGATTACTGCTTCCAGATTACGCTTTTTAGTTAAATCTTGTATTGCCTTTTTATAATGCTTTGTGAAATATAGTTGTTCAAGTTGTCTTTCCGTTTCTTCCCTTGATGCACTTCCTAACCATTCAAGTTGTGAAAAGTACCGTGAATAGAATCTATCCCAATCTCCGGATTTTGCCACATTCAGAAGATCTCGTACTGTTTCTTCTATGTTAACTTTATCATACTGAAATAAAAAGTGGATCATCTTTTCGGCAGAAGCAGACTCTTGTTCTGGGAACCATTCTCGTATATTCTTAAACTCTCTGGCCAAACAACGTAATCTATACTGTAATAGCTGTATTCTCTTCAGGCGGATAACAATATCGTTTTTTGATTTACAATGGAATATCCTCTTTGGGTAGTCACCAAGTTCCACTATGATTACATAGCCATCGTTTTTGTGAGAATTTCTGATTCTAGATATAAGCATTATATACCAGCTCCTTTCTCGTAGTCCGACAGTTGAACTTTTGATGTTCTAATAAATGCAGATTTTTCTATTCCTGTCAGGTAAATATTCCACAGTAGCCGGTGAATATCCTTTACTGAAAGCCCTTTACACTGGGATTCTATCATTTTTATAAATGGATAGGCCATGGTGGAACGTAAGGGTTTGCCTGCCAGCAATAAATTCTCTTCAGATTCATATACCTCATGCAGACATTCCAACATGATACCAATATCCGCCACTCTTGGTACGATAGGTTTTAAATAATTTTCTTTATGTATTGCATCCATTAAAAATCCTCCTAAATTCTAACCTGCAGCCCATTCAAATCTACGTGGGGCAAGCCGACCAGATACCATTTGTCCGGAAAGTTTAGCTCTATACGGACAGGAACCCATTTTCCCTTTACCTGAACCTCAAAACACTCTCCACAGTGTAGCCGGCCATAGTATTCTTCCAAGCCAAAGCGGATATCGAACCCTTTGTTTGCAGTGTCATAAATCAAAATTCCTTTTCTTGTATCTCTCATATAAAAAGCCTCCTCATCAAAATAATTTCTTCTATATATCAAATAGAATTCTCTTATTTTGCTGATTCTGGAATTTTAGGATGTGTTTTGTAGTATTCATCCCTATATCGGTAGAATGTAGTGTGGGAAAGGTTCAGTTCCCTCCGCAGTGCCGTAGGACCAATCTCTTTTCTAATTACCCTTGCAAATTGTTGATTGAATGTCTCGGTATCAATAGCTGCCGGCCTGCCATAGTCCTCCCATTCCCCACGCAGCCTTTTTGCTTCAATGCCTTCCCGCTGGCGCTTCTCTTTCTTCTCCATTTCTGCCTGTGCCATAGATGCATATAGCTCAATCATCATATTATTGATTGTTTCCAACATAAGTTTTGCTAAGGTATTTTCCATTTTGGAAATATCCATCAGTGTTGTCGGCAATTCCAAGACCATGACCCGCACTTCCATATCCCTTAAACGTTGCAGCTGCTTTAGAATATCGTTCTTATTTCTGCCGAGCCGGTCCAGTTCTGTAACAATCAAAACATCATCTGGGCGGAGTACATCCTCCACCAAAACAGTATAGCGGGGCCGGTTAAAATTCTTTCCGGTCTGCTGATCTGTAAAAATATTCGTGAGCGGCAATTGATGCTCCTCACAATATTGTCGAATCTCAATCAACCCCCGGTCTAAATGCTGTTCTCTGGAACTTGTCCTGTGATATCCATAGAAGCTCATTCACATTCCTCCCTTAATCGTACCAAATTGTCCACATTTTGAATGGGATATACCAAAAGTTTTCCACCGGACATTTCGGGATAAAATAACAGTGCTTTTTTCTAATGCCCAGAAAGTATACTTTTTGGTATATATAGATAGATACAGATTTTAGAGAAAAAGCGCAAAAAAGCTCCCAGAGGATGTTACTCCTCCGAGAGTGGTTCAAATTTATATCCGACTCCTCTCACCATATGAATGTATTTGGGATGCCGCGGATCCGGCTCCAGTTTCTTTCGCAGACTCCGAATGAGGCAGTAGATGATATTATTAATTTCCCCTGTTAGTTCATCTGGATACAAATGCTGATAAATTTGTTCCTTGGTAAATACTCTGCCAGGCTGTTGTGCAAGATAGAGTAGGGCAGAAAATTCTAAGTTCGTCAGTTCTATTTCTATTTCATTTCTAAAAACCTTACATTGTAACGAATTAATGGTTAAATCAGAAAAAGATAAAGCTGACATATTAGGTATAACTGTCATTTGAAATTCTCTGTCTATTGCCTCCATGATTTTATCAACGACTTGCATCTCCTCATTATTTAAAAATAAAATTATCACTTTCCCATTTATCCACCCACCTTTTTATATTCGAGAATAATTGTTGGTAAACAAGCGGTCAGTCACAGTTCAACTATTGTCGGTTTCCCGCTACAACTAATTCCTCTGTCTTGACAGATTGTCCTAAGAGGTATTGAGCATCTATAACCAACGTTGGAAACATCCCTATATTCACAATAATGGTGTGGAATCACGTACCATTATTGTGAAAGATGCTTCATACATTTGGTCACTCAGATTTTCGCAGCCTGTCTACCACGCTGCCTTTATGAAACGCCTTCAGTGCAATTACAGGTATAATCATTGCCATGATGAAGTACAGACCTGCTATCAGTAAACCCGGTATCATTGTAAAGTGCAGTGTAAAATACCACATGGAGGAAGAGTTTAGAGCACTTCTAAGAACTGTCAGACCGATAAGTGCAGCTATACCGCAGCCAAAAGTACCTGCTCCCAATGCATAATAAAGCCCTTCCCATATCATCATCTGCCGAAGCTGTCTCCCTGTCATTCCGATGCTCTGCATAGTTGCAAATTCCTGCTGTCTTGTCACAATGTTCGTAATCATCATATTAGTAAAGTTAATTAGTCCGGCCAGTGCAAAGATACATGCAATCATACCTCCCACCATAAAAATAATATTGCAGGTCGTCTGAAGCCGGCTGGCGATTAATTCACTTGATGTATAGGCAGTAGTTGGATCCTGTGCAGTAAGGTTATCCAGAAATTGGGTCATCTGTTCCTTTGTCCCCTCTGCATCAAAGCCATAATTCAGAAGGACAGGTTCCTCATAAATTTTAGTAAATATGTTTTCCGGCAGATACAGAAGCGGTGCGTCACCGCCAATTTTCGTTACCGAGTTGGTCCACTGGTCTATTTCTATTTCTGTATTTACAAGGCAGGCCATGGCAAGAACAGTAAAAGTCTGATAGGGTTCATTGCCTTTGTAAAAGGTTACTTTGTCCCCTGTCCTCAGCTGGTCATAAAAAGGCTGGCCTGTTATCGGTTCACCTGTCAGCCTGTTTATCGGTGTACCGACAATAATATACTCTCCACTGTCCAGTTTTTGTTTTAAAACCCCAGGAGCTGTTTCCCCTTCGTAAATTACCAGATCATCAAAAAATTCCTCAGACGCTCCAAATACATTTCCAAAAAAACGCTGGTCATTGTCCGTTGGCACCCAGACGCTGGAGCCGTTTCCATAATCCACCATATTTCGTCCGTTAATCTCTTGATGCCTTTCCGCCTGCAAATCTTTGAATCCATAATCTACGGTTACATCTGTATCTTCAATCGTATTGCGATAGAGATATCTCTCATTTGTAATACCGGTTTGTTCTTTTATCTGCTCTATAGCAGAGGCGTTCAATGCGTCATTTCGGCTGGAAAAGCCTGTTACCCTGTTTGCACAGGCGGAATTATAAACCAGAAAATCTGTTTTTGTAGTCCGGCGGATACCTTTTTCTACATCAAGGCTCTGAGTAATAATGATTACGGAATTAAACAACACGATACATAACAGCATGGAAAGGATGATAAAAGCGGAGCGCCGTCTGTTTCTTCCAACATTTGAAAATGCCATGTACGGCAGCTTCGCGCCGTTTTGACGTTTTTTCTTCTTTTTACTTACTATATTTGACCCTGTGTACTGGACTGCTTCTAAAGGCGAAACTTTAGTGGCTTTTTTCACAGGTTTTCTGGTGCTTATGATAACGGTAACAATAGTAAACAGGGCCGCCGCCGCAAAAATAAGCGGAGATACCGAAAACTGTACTGCTGCACTGTTATTATTTACAGATTTTACTACAAACGGCAGAAGAACATATCCCACCCCTAATCCGGTTACCAGACCGATGGGCAATCCAATGAGGGTCAAAGTAACTGCCTGCCTTTTGACCACCTTTTTAATTTGCCTTGTAGTTGTACCGATTGTTCTCAGAAGGCCGAACTGCCGTACATCCTGTTTCACTGAAATGTCAAAAATATTGTATATGAGCAGGTATCCGCAAAGAATAAACAGAATGATAAAGCCAATGACCACTGCAGCCACAGATGGCTGCATGAACACTTTTGCAACGCTGTCATCTGTACACTGGACATAGTTATCCGCTGTCATATCGACAGGATTTCCTCCTGCTGACCGGGCAAACTCTTTAAGCTGTCCCTGCACATTTGTTTTGTTCTTTAGAATTACATTGGAAAAAAAAGTGCCGGATATTTCTTTATCAAAGGCATAGGTATTTGGAAAAGCAGCACCGTTTTCTTCCATGAAACTTTGTGAAACGATCATTAAGCTAATACCTGGCTGTGAAGACTCCCACCAACCGGAAACTACCATGTCAAAATGATAAGACTGACCGCGCAAAGTAAACTCAACCGGCACATTCGCCCCTACTTCAGGTTCTATTCCCAATGCCTTTAACGCTCTGTCGGTTGTAGTAATCTCATTAGGGGCCTGCGGCGCCCTACCATGTGAGGGAGTAGAAAAAGTCAGTTCCTGCTGAATGCTGTCTGCATAATTGATCTCAATCGCATGACCCGGTGAATTGGAAGTATAACCTATGAATTGTCTGCATCCTGCCTGCTCTACAAAATCGCTGTTGTTCAACTTATTAAACTGTTCCTTTGTCATGTAACCTACGCTTCCGTCAGCTTTGCTGCCCTTTTCCATCTGTAGTGACAGGACTATGGAAGACTGTACACCGAAGGCAAGAGAGATTATGGAAGTAAACAAAAAGGCGGTCATTGCAATTGCCAGAATCGCCGCAATATTACGTGTTCTGCTTTTACGAAAACTGCGTTTTGAAAGCAACTTTATCACAGCTTTTGTATCATTATCAAATAACATTTTCCTTCCCCCTTATGCTTTGATTTTTCCGTCTTCAATCCGCACAATGCGGTCTGCAAGCTGAGCGATTTCATCGTTGTGGGTGATCATTACTACAGTCTGATGGAATCGCATACTGGTCATTTTCAGAAGGGAGAGAACATCCATACTTGTATGGCTGTCCAGATTTCCTGTTGGTTCATCCGCCAGGATGATCTCCGGTTTTGTGATCAAAGCGCGGGCAATGGCGACACGCTGCTGCTGGCCGCCCGAAAGATTACTGGGCAGGTTATCCAGTTTGTCTTTCAATCCTAATATTCCTACTATTTCATTCAGCAGCGTTTTATCTGCTTTGTCTCCATTCAGTTCTACAGGAAGCACAATATTTTCATAGACATTCAGAACAGGAACCAGATTATAATTCTGGAACACAAAGCCGATATGACGACGGCGGAATATCGTAAGCTGCTCCTCATTTTTTTCTGAGATATCATTCCCATTTACAATAACCTTACCGGATGTCGGATTATCCAGCCCCCCTATCATATGGAGAAGCGTAGATTTACCAGAGCCGGAGGTGCCGACGACTACAACAAACTCACCTTTTTCGATTTCAAGGCATACACCATCAAGTGCCTTTGTTATATTCTCTCCCTGCTTGTAATATTTTTTCAAATCAATCGTTTTCAATATTGGCATGGAATGAGATACCACCTTTCTTATTTTATTTCTTATGATAAAATACAAAGGTCATGAGAATGTCACCATTTGAAGATTTTTTGTCTTATCCGTTTGGTAAGAATACAGAAAATGTTGCACCGCTTCCTGCGGCAGAGGTAACTTTAATGTAGCCGCCTTGTTTGGAAATGATTTCTCTGGCAAGATACAGGCCGATACCAATACCCTCCGTATTATGAACTTCCGGTTCCCGGTAAAACCGTTTAAAAATTGCCCCATGACGGCACTCCGGTATCCCCCGTCCTGTATCTGTAATATCAATTTTTGTGTAAGCCTCCCAACGGACAACTGTTATCCCAATGGTGCCTCCCACCGAGGTATATTTTACGGCATTTTCCAGAATATTAAACAGGGCCTCCGCTGTCCATTTAGAATCATGTGGAACGGTCAAAGTGTCAGAACAGTCTACTGTGACCTTTAATTTTTTTTCCTCGGCCTTCAGAAATATGCCGCCCAGAGCTGTTGCCAGTGTTTCATAAACCGGAGCCTGCTGCTTTTCAAGCGCAATGACGCCTGTCTCCAAACGGGAGGACTTTACCATAGCATTCATAAGAAATTCCAGCTTATCAAGCTGAGTATTCATGGAATCCAGATATTCTGTCTGCAGATTGCGCGGGAGCTCCTGCTCCAAAAGAGTAGAGGCAGCCATTTTCAGATTTGTGGCCGGTGTCTTGAGCTGGTGAGATATATCTGAAATCATCCCCTGCAAATCGGCCCTCTGCTCCTCAATGGCACTTTTATTTGCCAACAGCATCTGGTACAGCCGATATAGCTGGTAGCTGATTCGGTTCAAAAGAGTGTCTTCATCGAAAATTTCTTCTAAATTATTATTTCCCTGCATCATAACGCTTATAGTCTGGCATACATGATCTGTAAATTGGGATATCCGGTTTTGTAAAGCCATGACTAAAAAGAATCCCCATACAGATAGAGCTGCCACAGTGAATAAGCAGATTAAAATATCTTTTACACTATGGAATAGGAGAACGATGACAGCACAAAGCATGATTGTTGTAACCAGTACTCCGGCGCCTGTCAGATAGTAAATCTTTTTTATTGATAACCCGGCTTTTCTCATTTCATACCCCCGCCTGTAAACATATAACCCATGCCGTAAACGGTTTGAATATATTTACTCCCGTCTTGCTCTATTTTGCCACGGACACGGCTGACTGTCGCTGTCAATGTATGTTCATCCACATAATTTTCCTGACTGTCCCATAGATGTTCCAACAACTTTTGCCGTGTCAGTAAAATTCCTTTGTTTTGTATAAAGATTTGGAGCATCCGATATTCCAGCGGGGAAAATACAATTTCTTTTCCGTTCAGGTATGCCTGTATGGAAGAAAAGTCAATCTTTAGATGTCCATCATCGTATACCTTGTGAGGCGGGCCAGTCTCTGTCCTTTCCAAAATGTCTAAAATGGCTTTTACTTTAAGACGTAAAATCTGGTTAGGGAATGGTTTGGTAATATAGTCCGCAGCACCCACTTCATAGCCTTTGATCATATCCTGTTCTAGATCGTTAGCAGTCAGGAAAATGACAGCCGTTTGTGATTTTTTTCTGATTTCTTTGCAAACGTCAAAACCAGAACCATCCGGCAAATTGATGTCTAAAATCACCAGTTGGAAAGCATTTGACCTGAAGCAATACTGAACTTCTTTCACTGTATAGGCGGATGTCACGTTGTATCCTTCAACTGCCAATATATTTGAGAGCATTTTATTCAGGGTCGTATCGTCCTCAACAATTAAAATCTCTTTCATGCATATATTTCCTTCTGACTTTCTGATTTGATTTAACAGATAGTTTACTCCAATCGTTCCTTAATTGCCTTTAGTCCCTCCAGATATATACAGTCTGACTCGCTGTTTAACCACATCTATCTCCTCATTATTTAAAAATAAAATTATTACTTTCCCATATAGCCGCCTACCTTTCACGCCAAAATAATTCAGCAGGAACAGGATGAGCAAAATAGTATCCCTGAACTTTATCACAGCCGGCTTGCCGTAAGAAATCAACATGCCTCTTCTCCTCCACGCCTTCTGCCACTGTAATCATTTCTAACTTTTCAGCCAGGTTCATTATGTTAGTAATCAATATTCTTACCCGATCCCTATATCGAATATTATAAAAAAAACTGCGGTCTATTTTTAATATATCTACTGGCAAATTCTTTAGCATACTTAAAGAGGAATAACCTGTGCCAAAATCATCCATGGCTACCAAAAAGCCATTTTTATGGAGTTCTTCAACCATATGCATCAATAGCTTCCTCATTTTCCGCTATAGCCGTTTCTGTCCACTCTACAACCAGGAACCGATGTGGAATTTCGTAATGATCCGCAAGTTTACAAAGTTTCCGGATAAAGTCAGGCTTATCCAAATGTCTGCGGGAAAAGTTTACAGCTATTTCTATCGGGGAAATTCCTTCATTTATCCAGTTTCTAAGAGTGCTGCATACTTGTTCAAACACATAAAAATCCAGTTTGATAATCAAATCTTTCTGTTCTAAAACGGAAATGAAGTCCTTTGGATAAATAAGATTTCCGTTCTTCTCCCAGCGGACTAACGCTTCTGCTGACGTCACAGTCTCGTCCTGTAGATTATACTGTGCCTGTAAATAGATTTTAAATTCATGGTTCGTAATCGCATTTTCCAATTGGCTTTCCGACTGCTGATTCCATAATATCTGCCGGGCAAACAATTCGTTAAATGCATAACCGCCCCCTCTTCCTGCCAATTCCTTTGTTCCGCTATAGACTGTATCTATCTTCTCGATTGCCTCCCGTATACTGATGCTGCTGTCAAGAAACATTTCATAGCCAGAACCATCTGGTAGATCGATGTTTAAAATCACCAAATGAATTGCATCTGCCTTAAAATAAGGCTGTGTTTCTCTGATTGTGAAACTGGAAACAATTTTGTACCCCTCAGCTGCCAGTATGCGGGTGAGTTTTTTATTCAAGGCAACATCATTCTCAACAATTAATACTTCTTTCATTTGTTTTCCTCATCCCTGTCTCTTTTCGTTTAAGACTGTGAGTCCCGCAAACGTTCCACTATGCTTTCTCTGCTAGCACGGTTGAATCCTACAACGGGCACTATGCAGGATACAGCCGTAAAAATCGGAATCATAATCAAAAAGGCCCATGGGTTATACCGGTAATCAAAAAACATTATAATCTGGTTCAATGCACGCAGAACGGCCCATGACAGTGCGCTCCCCAAGACGATGCTGATACCAGAGGCAATCAGGACATAATACAATCCTTCCTCCAAAAGCATTTTTTTCAGCTGGTTCTTAGTCATCCCAATGCTGCATAAAACTGCAAACTCCTGTTTTCTGGAAAATATTCCTGTAATGGTGGAATTAATAAAATTCAAAATACCAATAAAGGCAATCACTCCGCTCATGGCAATTCCCAGTGCCGATATACCACCCAGCAACCCTGAAAATTCCTCTTTCAGCTGCCTTTTTGACAAATAGCCCATGTAAGGATTTTCATTTTCCGTATAATCCTTTGCGGCAGCCTCGAAATTTTTGACTGCATCTTCCTCAAGCTCATAGGATACAGCGAAGCAGGTAGGGTTGAGTGTATTTTTTTTCATATCCTCCAGCGGAAGTACGAAATCTACCCCATTGACATTATATATCCGTTTATCCATAGAGGAGGGGATATCGACCACTGCCATCACCTCATACTCCTGCTTTATCTGATTTTCATAGAGAATGTCTATGGGCTCTCCCTCTTTGTTTTTTATTTCTCTCATAAAAGAATTTTCAGTAATGAATCCCAGCGTTACTTTATCTCCCGGTTCATATATGTTTTTTGTTTCGTCACCCAGAAAAGCGGTAACCAAAACATAACCTCCCTGCCTAAATTTCTCCATGTCCAGTTTCCCTTTGAGAACCTTCAAGTCCATAAGCAAAGTTTCATCATAAGCATATCTGTTTCCCGGCAAAAGTCCTGCATCCAGACGTTCCTTCAAAACAGCGGTTTCGACAGCGTTTCCCTTGCGAAGCAGCCCTTTGACATCAAGCTCCCGATATTTTTTCTGTTCCTTTTCCCCCAGATATATACAGTCGAGTCCTCCGTTTGACCACATTTCACTTCTGGAGAGAATACCCGGCTGGTCATCCAGCATCTCCAGATATTCTGCGTCCACGTTAAAATCAGAGCTGCGGGAAGAAGATGTATAATTAATAGTTGCTGCTGTCACATCTCCAATAAGGCGTGATTTAAGATATGTGTCCAGCTGAAAACTTCCCATTGCTGTCAAAACGATACATAGAAGAATCACACTCAGGCTCATGGACAAGATGGCAAATACTGTTTTTTTCTTATTTCTCCCCAAATTGGACAATGCCATGGCGTGAATTCTGGCGCCATTTTCATTTTTTTTAGTTTTCTTACTTTTTTTGTTTCCCTCTGTATAACGAGTTGCCTCCACAGGAGATACGCTGCCCGCAATCTTCCCTGGCCTTCGGCAGCTTACTGCTACGGTAAGCAGGCTGAATCCTGCCGCAAAAAAGACAATAGCGGGATGGAAGCGGAGAGTTATTTTCATATCCTTTAAATCCAGCATACTTAAGGCTGCCGGAAACAGCACTTTACTGATTCCATAACCGGCTATCAGCCCAACAGGAATACCTGCCATGGATAATATAAATGCCTGTCTGCGAATCAGGCGTTTTATCTGTTTTTTTGTGGTTCCGATGGTCTTTAAAAGAGCATAAAACCGAATATCCTGCAAAATGGATATTTGAAAGATGTTAAAAATAATCAAATATCCGGTCAGGATAATCACCACTAAAACCCCAGTCATCAATAACAAGGTCCCCGGTTCCATCTTTTCTGCACGGTTCTGAACATAGGCCCAGTTTACACTGTATTCCACCTGTTTATCAGGTTCATAACCTGCATCCTTTATGATAGACTGCATGGTATTTTCCATATTTTTTGTGCTGTCAAAAAATAATCCAACTGCATACAATCCTACGCTGCTGTCATCGGGATGTTTTCCCGCCCATTCCTTAAAATCACCGTCTGTCCTGTCCCCTTTCAGCTTCTTCCAGTAGTCCTCTGATATATAGAGCTGTGAAGCGTGGCTTACACCGTCTCCTTCATACCAGCCACAAACGGTAAATGTCTTTTCTATTTCTTCTCCCTGAAATTGAAATGTCAGAGGAACCTTCACCCCCAGTTTATGGGGAAGCTTCAGTTCATCCAGTATAAAAGTGTCTGCAATGATGTCATCCTCTGCCTCCGGCATTTTACCTTCCTCCAGAGAGATAAATGAATTTTCCAACTCTTTTTGGGCAGAAGTATAACGAAGCTCACCGCTTCGTTTTAGTATATTTTCCGCCTGCCCTACATAGATATTCCAGGAACATTCTCTTACTCTGGTATCTGCAGTAATCTGTTCCATCTCTTCTTTTGTAACACTTTCAAGACTTGCATGAAATTTGCCGCCTACTTCTCTCATCGTCTGTTCTTGGGAAACCTGCATCATTCCCACACCGATTGAAGCCAGGACAGTAAAAAGAATGCAAGTAAGTGCAATAGCCCCAACTGCAAAAATATTTCTCATCCGATTGCTTTTAAGATTTTCATTGGATAGTTTCGTGACCACTTTCCGGTTATTATTTCTCATAGTGCGCCTCCTTACTGGTTTCCTACAATTTTGCCATCTTCAATACGAATGATCCTGTCGCATAACTGAGCAAGTGTCTCGTTATGGGTAATCATTACGATGGTCTGATTGAACTGGTCCCCGGTAAGCTTTAAAAGCCCCAGAACTTCCTGTGTGGTCTTGGAATCAAGATTTCCCGTAGGTTCATCCGCAAGAATAATAGCAGGTTTGCTGGCAAGTGCTCTTGCGATAGCCACTCTTTGCTGCTGTCCCCCGGAAAGCTGGTTTGGAAGGCTGTCTTTTTTCTCCATCAGCCCCAGCATTCCCATAACATCCAAAATAAACTCCTTATCTGGCTTCTCTCCATCCAGTTCAATGGGCAGGACAATATTTTCATATACATTGAGGACAGGAACCAGATTATAGTTCTGGAATATAAAACCAATATTCCGTCTGCGGAAAATCGTTAGATCTGTTTCATTCAGTTTAAAAATCTCTTTTCCTGCTACGGTCACACTTCCGGAAGTAGCATAATCCAAACCTCCCAGCATATGAAGAAGGGTACTCTTGCCGGAACCGGAAGTTCCTACCACTGCTGCGAATTCGCCCTCTTTTATTGTAAGATTGACCCCATCCAGTGCTTTCACCAGATTGGCGCCGGAACCGTAGTATTTTTTTAAATCTATTGTCCTTAAAATTTCCATAAACAGCCTCCTTCAAATCCTTTGTGGTATTTTCATACTTTTATATTATCGCAAAAATCTGACAGCATACTGACACAGGAACAAAAAATTATGACATAATTGTCATTAGCGATATAATTAAAAAAGACAGTGATCCATTTCTTATGGAGCACTGTCAGATTCTGATTCATATCTTTTCCTATCTACTCTCCAAACCACTGCATCGAATGTTGTTTAATTCCTGTGCTGACAAACATCCCGCATTATATAGGCGTATATATTCTTTGGATACATCAGAGTCAAAAATCAAAATATCATCGGAATTAATTGTAACATCAACACCGCTCCGATAAAGCCGGCCAATCGGATGGTTTGCCATAGAACTCACTCTTCCCAAAAGTATGTTACTGGTTGGGGTAATATTGAGGCGAATACGATTATCAGCAAGAAAACGAATCACACCTTCATCATAGGCTGCCGCAATTCCATGCTGAACCTCGTCAAGTTCCAGTTCCTCTACTGCAATTCTCACATCTTCGGCAGTTCCCCATTCTCCAACATGTGCTTTTAATCGCAGCCCCTCACTTTTTGCCCTGCGGTAAATGCCCTTAAAATTACCAATGGGCTGTGCTAACTCATCTCCATATAAATCAATAGAATAAAAAGCTTTATTCCCCCAAAAATAAGACAGGCAGTCCTCTAAGTAATCTATGGGACAATGTCTTGATAAACCAATTTGCAGACGCAGTTCTGTATTCGGTGCAAATTCTTTTTGTGCTGTCGTAAATGCTTCCACCAGTTCTTGAATATCATTATGAAAAAATTCTCCAAGCCCCCAGACATCCTCTCCAATTTCCAGCAATGTGACGCCGTCCTCTTTTGCCTGCTTAAAGGTTGCACGAATCAATGCTTTTCGCATTTCTGTTTCATTAAATAGCTCTTCCATATAAGTGCGGTTCCAGGTATGCATTTCGTCCATAGAAGAGAGCGGGGTTTTAACAGGCAGTATATCCACGCCTGTGAGTTGTTTTAAATAGCGTCTGCTTCCGCCTAATACAAAGTGATTATGCAAATCCGCTTTTGGACACAACTTTACTTTCTCTAAGTTCCCCTGTTCTAAAGCATTTATAAATTCATTCATTCAATACTTCCTCTCTTAAAAATGCAGCCTGTTACTTTATTGGAGTTTTATTTATTTTTCAATCTTATATCCACCACGCTCAAGGGCATTTAACGCTCTCTGGTAATGCTCTTTTTTCGTCACCACGTAGTCGGTATTAAAAGTTGAAATTGCAAAAATTCCTATCTCATTTTCGGCTAAAATCCCCGAAATCTTATACAGTATCCCTATCAGTGAAAAGTCCAAACTCCCTTGAATACGAAACGCTTTCCAACCGTCATCTCTGTCGGTTACATTGGAAGGCACATCTTCTGTTATGCATACCAACGAATTTTCATTATCTGTCTTTCCGATAAAGCTATATTCTGAATCTAATTTTACCAGCGAATAATCCGCAACTTTACATACTGAAAAATCATAATCAATTTTTTTTATTTCCACAATATTATCTCCCACTATAAAAACCAATTTCTTTACACTATAACCTTAAACTGCGTATGGACTTATTCCGATATGAAATCACGCTAAACACTGCCCCCGTCACTCCTGTACATAGAAACATTACCGCCATGCCGCTGCCTGCCCCTGTTCCAACTATCTGCTGAAGCGCTTTTACTGGTATTGTATCTGTTTGCATCAATGGTTCAAACACATAATCGGCCAGAAATCCGCCTGACAGAATTCCTATGGGAATTGTACTGAATTGTAAAGCATTTCTCACTGCAAAAATCCTCCCCTGCATCTCTCCAGGTACGTTCCGATATAGCAGATCCATCTGTCCGGCATTAATAAAGGCTATTGGCAAACTGGCCGCTACCGATGCAAAAGACCAGACAATTGCAGTCCTGCCTGCCCCCATCATAACATCGCCTAACAAAAATGAAAGCATAGCGGAGACATAAATCATCTTTACACTGTTTCCTTTTATTTTGCCTGACGAGACAATAATACCGCCTATAATTCCCCCGACCCCCATTGCTGCATTAACCATGCCAAGTACCTCATGGTTATTTCCGCTTCTTGCCAATATCATAGGTGATAAAATATTTTCATAAGTTAATCTTGACAAAAAATTCAAGAGCGCCATGGTAAGAATAATCATAAAAATACCCTGATGACTACTTAAATAAGCCAGCCCTTCCCTTGTCCCAGTAAACACAGAATTCTTTTCGTTTTTAAGTCTTTTTTCCTCTGGGATTTTCAGCACAAATGCCAACACCAGAAAGGCAAAACCAAAACTTGCCAAATCAACTATGATTATAAGAGGTAACCCACCAAATGCAAATAATGAAGCAGCTAATACAGGAGATATAACTGTCACCAGATTACCTGAAAATGAGTTCATTCCGCTTACCTGTTTTATTTTATCCTTTGGCACTATTTTACCAATTGCAACTGCTGACGCCGGTCCTTGAAACGCATTCATAAATCCGCTAATAAAATTCACCAAATAAATATTCCATATTTGAAGTTCTCCCCTCACACTAAGCACAAAGACAATTGCCGAACAAAGCGCTGCAATGCTATCCGATACCAGCATGATTTTCTTTTTATTATGGCTGTCTACAAAGGAGCCAGCAAACAAACTTGCCATAATATACGGAATATAGTTAAAAAAAGACATGAGAGAAACCGTCATAGCTGAACCATTTTTCTCATACATCCACAAAATTAATGTAAAACCGGTCATAGAGCTGCCAAGCTGGGACAGAGCCTGACTAAGCCAAAATACAATATATTTTTTAAAACTATTATTCATTGTTAGATGGCAGCGACTGCATAAGTGCAAAAAAATGTTTCGGTTCACCTGTGTTAAAATACTCATACCAATGTTCTAAGGTATCAGGTTGAAAAACATTTAGATGCCCGATAATTTGTTTTGCCCATAATAAAGCTCCGGTAGAACCTGCCGTAATGAGGTTGTTGTCTGCTACCGATGGCTTATCTATATAAAAGCTTTGCCCCTTATAGCAAGGAGATACCATATCAAGGAAGCCTATGCCATTGCTCGTATGCGGACGTTTATCCAACAGGCCGGCATTGGCTAACGCAGCAGTCGCTCCACAGATTGCACATACTGTTGCACCTGCTAAGAGAAGTTCTTCTGCTTTTTTAATAATAGCATCATGCTTTGCGTCATTCCATGTATCAGCGCCTGGCAGCAATAACACACTTTTTTCATTCACAACAATATCATCAATGAAACAATCAGGCATCACTGTCAACCCACCCATTGTCTTAATTGGTTCCTTAGAATAACTGACTGTTCTAAGCGAAATAGGCTGAACATCTTTTTTAAAAAACCGTCCGGAATTAAGTTCAGAAGTAATATGTCCCAGCTCCCAGTCGGCTGCAGTGTCAAGAACGTAAACGTAAATTGTAAGCATAAATATATCCTCCATTATTATGTATTTTTACTTTTATATTTGATTTTTTCCAGTTTATTAATTTAATAACTATTTCTGTTACCAACTTTCTTATCAATAAAGTACAGGAGATACGATAATCCCCCAAAAATTAATCCTATCATTAATACAAGCATAGCTACATTATATAAGCCTACTACCTTGACATCAAAAATAGGATAAATATAATTACCTGTCACAGAACCATATATAAACAAAAATATCATATACAATCCTGGCAGCACAAATACTGCAAAAAAATGTTTTGCTTTTTCTATCTTTCCTTTTTCTGTCACAAATATCCAATGCAGCAAAATTAATATTGGGTTTAGCACGTGCAAAAACAGAAAAGCTCCCTGAAATCCAAATATTCTATTGTTGGTTACACAGATACCTAACATGATGAACGCTAGAATAACCAAGCATAAATCAATAATAGTTGGAGTATGTTTCCGTTTGCTTATTAACAGTAAACCAGAATAGAGGAGTACCAATCCTTCAAATATGTTGCTCAAAAATGTATATTCATTCATATGGTTTGGTATTGGCAAATATCCCCAAGCCGCACTTAACAGCAGAATGCCTCCTATTATCAGTTTAAGAACTGCCTGCAGCTTTACGTTTTTCACCATAAATGGATTCTCCCCCCAATTCATTAAATTTATATACTTTTGCTGAATTATGAATTCAATAACTCATGCAGACTGATTAGTTTGCAGCCTTTGCTTTCATAATAATGCAGCATTTCGTCAATCTTTCTTTTATCATAGCTTGTAACACAGTCTGATAATACACTTACATCGTAATTTGCTTTTCTCAGGTTATAACAAGTTGATTTTACACAGGCCACTGCATCTGCCCCTGCAATATAGAAATCCGATATCTCATTTTGCTCTATAAACTCCCTAAACTTTTCACTGGTTAATGCATTTCCTTTGGATTTTGTGAAAATATTATTTGAAACTATTTTTAGATCCGGAGCTAATTCAGCCCCATGTGTATTCGGCTTAAAAGTCCTGGTGCCGGCCGATAAATTCTCATGTCTAATGTAAACAACACAAATATTATGGTTCACCGCCCAATCAATAGACGCATTTATGTTGTCAATAATCTCCTTATAATTTTTTGTTATATCATTTTGAATATCTATTACTACTAAAGCCTTCTTCATAGTATTAACTCCTTCTGCCTGTTCGACATTGTAATTCCTCCAATACTATCATAAAAAGCTGACAATATACTGACATATAAAGAAAAAGTTATGACAATATTGTCACAAAAAGGCAGTGAATCCATTCTTATGGACTCACTGCCGCATAATCGTTTTTTGGGCGCTGACCTCGTTCAGCAGATATACATGGAAGCAGCTTCCGTTTCTCGGATTGGAGGTCACGGTAATATACCCTTTTTCCTGATTTAATATAAGTTGAGCCAGATAAAGTCCTAATCCGCTTCCCTCCTGTTGCTCCACCTGCTTTCCTCTGTAAAACCTTTTGAAAATGTTATTATATTCTTTCTCGGCTATTCCTAATCCCTGGTCCTGAATATCAATACGTGAATAAAATTCCATAGGATACAACCCAATGGTAATCACAGAACCTTCGGGTGAATACTTCACCGAATTTTCCAGTATATTACCCAAAGCTTCTGCTGTCCATTTGGGATTGTGATACAGCATGTGCTCCTGAAATCCGCTGGTTTCTACGGCGATTTTCTTTTCACTAGCCTTGGCATATATGCCTCCCACCGCCATAGCAACCGTTTTCCGGATTCCTGTGCAGTTCACAGGAAATGACACAATTCCCTGTTCCAGTCTGGATGCCTTCATCAGAGTTTTCATCAGCCATTGCATTTTTTCCGTCTGTATACGAGTTTCCCTGAGAAACTCCTGTTTTTCCTGCGGACTTAAACCCTCTTCACCCAATAGTTCCGTGTACATAAGAACATTAGATAAAGGAGTTTTTAACTGATGCGACAAATCTGAAACCAGACTGGCTACCTGGTCTCTTTCTTCTAAAGCCCGCTCCTGATTCCTCGAAACAGTCCCTAACAGTCTGTCCAAACGGCTTACCAGCTTAGACTCTCTTGTTTCTTTTGTAATCGGCAGATTCTGTGCTTTATTTTTTTGAAAATGATCAAGAATCTTTTCCATTTTCTTAATAGAGCAGATATAATAAATCGCTGTTCCTGCTGAAGCCAGTACACAGACAACTGCGATTCCTATGCTCAAACCCACCACCCAGTTTTCAGTCATGGCGTTCCTCCCACAAATATCCCATGCCATGAATGGTTTTAATATATACAGGACTGGAGGAATCTGCTCTCAGCTTTCGGCGCAAACGGCCAATATTTACAGTTAAGGTATTTTCCTCCACAAAAGTGCCGCCCATATCCCACACATATTCCAAGATTTGTTCTTTCAGCAATACCTGGTTTTTATTTTCTAAAAAATATTTCAGCAAGCGAAATTCTGTCAAACTAAGCTCCAGTGCTCTATCCCCTTTGTATGCCTTCATCCCCGCTCCATCTATGTGAATATCTCCGGATACCAGTATCCCACCAGTCCCTGTTCCTAGATTATAACGTCTGGAAAGGGCCGAAACTCTGGCTTTTAGTACTGCTAAAGAAAATGGCTTGGCTATATAATCATCGGCTCCGCATTCCAGACACATCACCTCATCCATTTCCATATCTCTTGCAGTTATCATCAAAATTGGCACATGGGAAAAATCCCTGATTTTCTTACATAGTTCTAATCCATCTCCATCAGGAAGGTTCCAGTCCAAAAGGATTAGCTCCGGTGGTGACTTTTGAACCTTTTCAAGCCCCTGCTCATAACCAGAACAGCATTCCACCTGATACCCCTCCCTCTCCAAGGTAAAAGTAATGCCTCTGGACAACCCTGCGTCATCCTCAACAATTAAAATTCTCAATCTCTATTTTCCCCTTTCCAAGCGGCATAATATTTTTCTAAAAGTATAACATTGCTATCTTACTATGACAAGCCATCCGAAATGTATCATTAAAATGCTAGTATATTTTTCCCACAGAAACTAATTCATTACACCTCTGTGTATTAAATTTACGCTGTATCCGGCGGATAAAACCGCCGGACACGTATATGTTACTCAATTACCTTATATCGTTTGATGCACAAAAGCAGAACCTTTACCAGTTCCTGATACAAATCTTCATCAAATATACCATCTACAATGGCATTTTTAATCAGCAACGGCTTATACATCTCCACAATCTCCAGCACTGCGCTCTGGCTTCCATCCTTTGCCTGTTGTAACAAAATTTCAAAGTCCATTACTGTATTCCTCCCATCCAACTGCGTATTTTCTTTACCGCATAGTAATATCGGTTCTCCACCTTGTTTCTGGCCTCACCAGTTTCCCTGCTGATCTCATCAAAAGTCTTCTCCTCAAAAATATGCTGGAAGAGCAGTTCCCGCTCGCCCTGCTTTAGAAGACGGATTGCAGCAACAAGGTTGCGGTCTGAGAGTTCATCCCACGGAAGATAGGTTCCCTGGCTTTCCTTTTCTAAAATATCTTCCTTTATGTACTTATCATAGAACTCCTCAAAATGGACGGACGGCTCTGTTATGGAATCTTCCTCCAGATACTCCTCCATGATCTCTACCCGGTTTCTCTTTGCCAGATATTTCTTTCGTCTGCCTTCTACTGAGAGTACCACGTAAGCTGTAAATGTATTTTGAATCTTTTTCGCATAGGTATCTTTATTTTTCACTATTTTATCCTCCGAATTTCGATTAACGAGTTACGAAATTCTGGAGGTGGCGAACGACAATGATTTGCAATTTTCGACACAAAAAAACCGAACCAGTTTAGAACCGATTCGGTAGTTTGTGAGTAAAAAATTAATTTTTGTATTGCATATAGTGCATATAAAAGAGCCTGATACCACGCTTTCTTGCCTAAGGTTTTTTTAATGGGAGGATGTTCCCCTTTAACTGAAGTGATTTCGTCAAGTTAAATATTCCCTTCTTTGAACAAAACCGTAACAAGTATTATATTACTTATGTATGCGTATTATAGCGCGTTTATCATATGCAGATTTTACGTTAAAATATAGGTATCAAGTGAGGTGAAAAGGATGAATTACATAAAAACATTAGGGGATTTGGTCAAAGCAGGGCGTATACAAATGGGGTTAACGCAATCAGAACTTGCCCATGAAATGGGACTTGCCCTCCGTACAGTGGCAGATATTGAAAATTACGATGCAAATCCACGTTTTGATACCTTATGTACAATCATTGATTATATGAACCTTCAAGACATTTTTCATGCAGAAGATTCTGAGAGCAAAAAAAGTACACTTCTTGCCGTTATCAATCAAGAATTATCCTATTTTACAGAAGAAGATTTAGCTGTAGCTGTAAAAGTAATTGAAGGTCTGCGAAAAGGCCTGTATCCAAAAAATCCAGAATAACCTTTACATCATCTTTTATTAGAAGTATACAATACGAATCTGTGAGTTATCTGTGAGAAGTCTGTGGGATTTCTGTAGGTTTAACCAAAAGCAGCGTATATATGGAATGTATAGAAAAGAGCAGGAGTTACCCCCTGCTTTTTTAGATTTGACCTCGAAATGCTGCCATGCTGCGTGTGAGATTTTTTAGAAAATCGGGATTCCGGCCATCTATATCTGTTTTATCGGATACATCAATCACCGGCTCTGAGTTGACAGTTTTTATTTCTTCATTTTGTGAGAGTGGTTCAAACTCCTCAGATATGATCTGACGGATCATATGCTTCAGGATATCCGCATCTACCAAATTGTCTCCCTGTTCAAGTTTCCCTTCATAACAGAGGATGGCTTTTGCAAGGTATTCTGCCTTTTCTCGGCGTGGGAGACTGTTCAGGATTTCTACCGCTTGTATATGCTGTGGAATATTTTTATTGAATTCAATGGTAAATTTAAACGGGTATTTTTTCTCAGTCATGCGCCTCACGCTCCTGTAACTGATACAAAAGGTCATTGCCTTTGGCATTTGCAGAAAGGTCTTCAATAAAACGATATTTAGACAACTTCCCAGACGCAATGATGTAATCTTTTAAGAGCATGGCTCCGCCGCCAATGAATACCATATAGGTGCTTTTGGTATCAATCCCTCTTTCACGCAGAGAAGACAGCAGATCAGTCACAAAATCCTGAACTTGCTGCTTTACGGCTACGACCACTCTGTCATCATAATACTGTATCTTCCCCCTTATGATACTATCAATATCCTCCTCTTCCAAAAGCATGTCATACTCTGCACGTATCTTGGACGACACCGAATTATAAAGGTTGATAATACCATTCTCAAGGGAATCACAACAGCTCATATCCAGATTTCCATGACGGAGCATCAGGTAATCCGTTGTAAACCCTCCAATATCCACACCAACAAGTTTAGGGATTTCACTGGCATTTTCCACGTAGTACATCAGTGCTGCATAATTCTGAGGGAACGCCATAACATCTGTGATTGAAATATCATAATCTCTCCCGCTATAGGCAAAATGCATAATACCGGTATCCCCCTTAAAGTATTGTTCATAGTGTTCATACAATTCCGCAAAATGCTTGGGTGGCAGTCCAATCGGCAGCTGCACCTGAACAATATCCCCTTCCTTAATCTGTGGATTATCTTCAAGCTCTTTCGCAATCGCAATAAGTGTCAGTGAAAAATACCGGAAGTCTTGTGTCTTGTCCCTTTGATAGGGCATCCTGCGGGTGGAAAGCGTATAATACTTACCTTTGTATGCAAGATAGGGGATTCCCCTTCCTGGCTTTAAATCATTACTTTCAATGCCCGTGGTAAATACATGGTTTATGGTTTTCATATTCCGGTTTCCGTGGTCTATTGCGATCCTTACTCTTTTAATCATAAAATCTACTCCTTTGTGTTTGTTTTATACTTATTACATACGTGATGTATACGTGAAACGCAAAACATTTTGAAAAAGGCACCAGCAATTTTGCCGGTGCCCGCATACTATCCTTTCCAATCGTGTGTAATGTATCGGACGGTATTCTGTTTTATCCCATTTTCTTTACAGAAATCACGGTATAATTCATGAAGCTCTTTTATATCGTAAGCATAAAAACAAGTCTCTGCATCATCGCCGTCTTCATCCACATAGCCAATGAGATAATATCCCCCGCCAGCTGTTACAATTCCTTTACCAGCTTCCCGTATTGTCATTTCTTTCTCCTTTATGCTACTTTTTCATCTTCAAAATTCAGGGACATCTGACCAACAGATTCCCATGTTTCGCAGGGGACATCCATATACTGCAGCACTCGTTTCATTCCCAGTCCCCCAACCTCCGTTGGTTTCATGCATAAATCATATCTTTTGGGATATGCAGACTGCATCCGCTGAAAACGGTTTGGTTCCGGTTCTTCTGTGACCCCAAATGCACAATACATACATCCGGTGCGCTGTTCCCCTGTCAAATGAAAGATTCCCTGAGTATCCTTATGTATCGTCCCATATACACTGCAAATATCAAAGATGTAAGAACTCCCATCTGGTAAAACAATCTTTTCACCCAGATGTTCATAGGCGAACCTCATAACATCCTGCTTTGTCCACGGACCTAACGGCTGACTCTTAATTGTAGAGCCGTCGTATACATTGCAGCCAGTTTTGGAATATTGGTGTGCTCTCCGAAAGGATTCATCCTGAGAAATCCTCATGAAAGGATAACGTCCAGTCCGCTTCACATATTTTAGAAAAGGCTTTTTCTTCATAATATCGCAGCATTTTTCTGAAATTTCAAATGGTGCATTGATATACTTCTGCCATTTCTTCGGAAGCATTCCAAACTTTCCCCTTTCATCACCATTCAACAAATAATTCCGATAGCGGGGTGAAAGATTGCCATGCCTGAGTTTGCGCATTTTCCCGGCATTTTCTTTGCTGATGACCGGATACCCTTCTTCCAGAATGACCTGACGGAAATTCTTCTCCGGCCGTATCTCTTCAAAGTCGCCATGCTGCTCTGCCTTTCTCGCAAATGATACGATTTCGGGATATTCTAATCCCGAATTACAAAACACAGCCGGTATCTTTTTACCAAGTGTCATGCGTACCAATGCCAGAAGTACGGTAGAATCCAATCCACCGCTGAAGCTGACATAAACCATCCCGCCCCAGTATTCGTCCCATTCCTTAATCCTCCGGATAGCCAGTTTGACCTTTTCCTCATAGGGCAGATATTTCCGCTGGGCATAGGCCCATTCCTGATATTTGAGATCTTTATTTTGGATATACATGTTATTTCCTCCCTATCATCCTATTCCCCATTCCTAAGCAGCCAGGTCTGTATCTTCCTTGCAGCAATATTTTTCAAACAACTCTTCAAACCGTTTCTGGGCAGATGGGATCATCGGTCCAAGCATGGAAGTTCGTGACCAAATAAGTAGTTCCTCTTCCTCCACATGATAGCAGCTTCCCGGATAGAAATTTCCACAGGAATAATGCGGTGTGCTCGGTTTCATAATTTTTTCTATCTGTGTTTTAGAGGTCGCCTCCATGAGAAATGCAGCTTTCTTTTTAAACACCTGTTCCACCAGTTCTTCCAAGAATCCTTCTTTCTCAAATTGGGCTGTAATCGCACGAAGCCGCTGTATGGCCTGCATCCGTAGACAGAATATATCTTCTGTCAAGGTTTCGTCTGTTAGTAATTCAGCGATACATTTTGCATATTCAAAATCAATCATGTTTTTCTTCCTCCATTTTGTGTATTTCTTTGCCATGAATCAGATACCGGTAATTCCTGTCTGTATTCACACAGGTTGATAACGTCACAATCCGATCTGTAGTTTCCACATTTACATTAGTTTCATATGCCCCATAAGACTTGATATTTTCAAGAAAATCCTTGAAGATTGCTTCCTGCTCGAACGCATAGGTGTACCCACTGCCTCCAATCCGCCCGGAATAACAGGAAAATATTTGGTACTCCAACGTGTATCCCGGAAGATAGATATAAAAATACCGGTACTGACTATAAAGGGCAACGTCTTGATAAGCAGCAAGAGCAGCAAACATGGTGCCATCTTTCATGTTATGGCCATATATGATAGTATTGCCATCAGAAAAATCTGGTTTATTATGGACATCCATAAAGATGCTGCCATGAATTCCATATTCCCCACTACTCATATGCGTGAGATAATAACTATTGTCATCACCTTGCACCAGTGGATAGCTGATACCTGCACCCGGAATGTCAATCCATCCTATAATATCCGGATTCATTGACCGAAGCCCCTCAAAATTAATGCTAAGACGTGGAGTTTCTTTTTCTCCGGCTGGAGGTTTCAGATTATCCTCAGGTTCATCTTCAGGTATCTTTACATAGTCATCCTGAATATGCTGGTAAGTGTCCTCCCCTTTTTGGTATTCCTTTTTTGTGTCGTACAGGCTGCAGAGTGCAAAAAGCAGACCGACTGCGGACAGCAAAAGCACCAAAACCAGTATTAGGTACAGTACATTTTTTTTCATCACTTGCTCCTTTCAAAATGGCCAGACAAACTGCCCGGCCATATATTATATATTTTGTTTTTGTTCAAACAGATAGTCGTCAATTCCTTTTATCTGTCCTTTCCATTCTCCGCCTTCATCCATATTCCAGACACAACGTGTGTAAGTTAGATTGAGCCTTTGACAGATCTCATAGACATGGGTACAGCCCTTTTGAATAATTTCCCGCTTTTGTGCCTTGCGGGGACAGGTCATCTGGAGCATACTTTTCTGCATATCCTCCGGAAACGTCATATATTGACGAAAGGCTTGACAATCTGTCTTGTATTCACAATTACGGCATTCTATGGGTTTTACTTCTGTATGCATTAGTTTGTCCATGTCATACGCTTCATTTACGTGTTTCAGATTTCGCCGCTTTAATTCCTGCAGGATCGCCGGGATGTTCTTATACTGGGTAATCCCGGCAGCACATAAAAAAGTCTCACCCGAAAAGTAGTGGGCAATGCTTCCTTTTAAACCACCTTCTGTGATATAGATTGCATCGAGTGGGTCGGCGGTATTACTACCGCTTTCCCCTCTAAGAACCGTACGTGA
>JAUNHC010000116.1 GCA_030524175.1 Eubacteriales bacterium | reverse complement strand
CATGGAACTCCCCCTTTCTTTGAATGATAGAGAGGGGCGGCAGCACTTTAGGCTGCCGCTCCTTGATTGCCAATCAGCAAGGACGGGCGGGGCTGTCAACGGTGAGCGCAGCTCACTTGCTTGCCGTTGACTGGCTCGTCTGGCTTTGCTATTTCTGAATGGTGCAGAATGTTTTTCTCCACAATTTGATATTAAAACTTATCGGCTAAAGCCGCTGCCTGCGCACACCCATTTGTCTTGTTAATATCGCCAATATTTACAACTGCCGGAATCATTACTGCACCGACCATTTTCCATTTTAATAAAGCTGCCGACCGTTCAATAGGAATCCGAATACCGTCCATAACAGATTTATCATCTTCCTCACAACAAGTAATGATAGCGTATTCTTTTCCAGAAAGGTCTACCTCTGCGTGATAGAATGAGAACAGCTTATCAATGACCGCCTTTATCTGTGACGGAATCGTGTACCAGTAAACCGGCATGGAAAAAACGATAGCGTCAGCTTCCTGAATCGCTGGGGCAATCACATTGAAATCATCATCAAATGAACAGGCTTTTCCTGTCTTAAAACAAGTTTCACAAGCATGACAACCGCTTACATTCATCATGGCAGCGTCAAAACGCTTTACCGTATGTCCTTTTGCTTCCGCAGCTTTGATAAAAGCCTCCGTCATTACGAAGCTGTTTCCCTTTTTACGAGGGCTGCCTGTAATTACAACAATTTTTTTGCTCATAATATTTGTCCTCCTTATATGAATGGGATTGACTTTCCCTGTTTTTGATATTATCATAATAGCAAGAATGAAACTTAAATCAAGTACGCACAATTAAGTGCGATACTAAAATTAAAGTAATATACTTACGAAAAGGAAAGTGTAAAATGAGCGAACGCAATATTTCAAATGAGTGCTTTAGAAGTACAGGATTTAGCTACACCTTATCTCTGATTAACGGAAAATATAAAATGACAATATTATATGTTCTGGCTGAGTTTGGTGTTGTCCGTTTCAATGAGATGAAAAAATACATTGATGAAATCTCCTACAAAACATTAAGTTCCACATTGAAAGAATTAGAAGCTGATAAATTAGTCAACAGAGAAGAATATCCACAAATCCCACCAAAAGTCGAATACAGCCTTACAGAACGTGGAAAATCTCTCATTCCTATACTGGAAACAATGTGCGACTGGGGAGAAGAAAATAGGTTATAAAAAAGCAGACTGAAATCTAAACGGTTTCGGTCTGCCTTTTTATATTTTGCTTGGGATAGCAGCATATTACTGCTTATTCGCCCATGCGGATATTCTTTACTGTTTTTTGCTCGAATGTGAGGTCTGAATAGATTCTGTTTCCTCCGTTTCCAACGGGAGCTTGTGCAAGCAATCCTACTTTTACAGTATCGCCCGCAGGAAGATTGAAAAATCTCATCATATAAAACTTCTTTCCATCTGTGGAATAATGAAATGCAAAAGAATTTCCACATCTGCATACCTGTAACCATGCTGTGTTACCGTCAATATTGCACCCGTTTGCATCGTCTGATTCTCCGTTTCGGGCGATAACACTGACTGCGGCGTGTGTCCCAAAGTCTGTCATTTCAAAGCACGCTTTCGCCCAGTTTTTCATGTCCTGCATTACCATAATAGAAGCAGAATCATAAGTGTCCTTAAAATCGTGTGCTACCTTTACTTTCATTACAAAATCGCCCGTAATCTCTGTATAATAAAATGGGGCGTTGCACAATGATTCCGGCGTAATTCCTTCTTCTCCGATTGCTCCGTTGTTAAAGAAAAAATCACTCTGCGCGGGAGCAAATATTTCTATCGTGTTCCCGTCTGTTTTTACCTGACCTTCATTTAACCATTTGAAATCCATAGAAACGTCCTCCTTGTTGTATGTTTTAATTTCATTATAGCGCCATAGAAATCTTTTTTAAGTACGCACTTTATTGTGAGATACTTACCTCAAGGTAATAAATTGACAAGTCAAGTATAGTACCTAAGCATATAACAGTATTTTAAGTTTCGGAATAGTGTGGTGTTGGCGGTCTATCTCTCGTTTTTAGCTGCTTGCTTCTTTACCGTACATGAGCATT
>JAUNHC010000025.1 GCA_030524175.1 Eubacteriales bacterium | reverse complement strand
GGCGAATTAAGGACTTTCACCTATTAGAAACGTGCGCCGCCAGGCGCACAGAAAATATAAAGAGAACCCTAAGGGGTTCTTTTTATTATAAACACACCCCAATGCAGATTACGTTCGTAAAAATACGGTTTGCGCAGGCGGCGCGCATAAGGTAAAATCATGTGATAAACTGGTGTCATCTTAGATACATAAGAAACCAGGAGGGAAAGAAATGAGGAACAAGAAAATGGCAAACGTCATGCGAGGTGTTGCTTCTGTAACAGCATCCCTGCTTACTCTGTCAATCCTTGGCACAAGTATTGCGGATTCTTACAGAAAAAACCTTGATGATGTGCTTGGTACTACAAGCTATGTGATATCAAGCGATAAGGATAATGCACGCTTTGTGAGTGATTACAGCACGATCGAGGAAATGGCGGCAGCGGCAAAGGACATTGCAGTTCGGGAAGGTGAGGAAGGAACTGTTATCATGAAAAATGATAATGAGGTGCTTCCCCTGAATACAGAAAGCGTGGCCCTGTTTGGACTGGCTGCATATGCTCCGTATCCGTACAATGCCGGAGACTTAAGAGGCGGGAACGAGGATTCGGTGGACCTGCTGCAGGCGCTGAAGAATGCAGGCGTCCAGGTAAATGAGACAGTGGAAAACTTCTATGTAAACAAATTTATGAACGCACATGAGGTGGTAACAGAGAATCAGTGGACCGGAGCAGAAGAAGTTTCTATCGGATATGATAACATATACAATACTTCTGTTGGCGACATGGCAGATTTCGCCATCACTGAGATTCCTCCGGAAAAGTATGTAGAGTATGGCGCACCTGAGGACTGGAAGTCAGACATTGACAAAGACAACACCACCGCCATCTGTGTATTTGCACGTCCGGGCGGAGAATCCAACACCTACGCACCGGGATCCGCAGTTAATTTTGCAGGAGAAAAAACCGGTGAGGATCCTCTGGCATTATCTGAGGACGAGCTTGCAGTGGTTGACGCGGCAAAGGAAACCTGCTCTAAGGTTGTAGTTTTGCTCAACTCCGGCAATGCCATGGAGATCAAAGAGATTGCCGCAGGCGGGACACATGAGGCAGACGGTATCGCATACATAGGATGTATCAACGATTATCAGTGCACCGGTATCGCTAATGTGCTTACCGGCAAGGTAAACGCAACAGGCGCCCTTACGGATACCTATGTTGCAGACAGCGCCTCTATTCCGGCTGTACAGAACTTCGGCGGCGATTATTATGCAGATGCTGACATCGTGGCGGCAAATGCCAAGAACGGATACGATGACCGTTACCCCAAGGTGGACATCTCTAACGAAAGCAGCGCAGGCTCTTTCGGCGGCGGAAGCGAAACCTACAGTGCAGGACAGTATATTGTAGAGGCAGAAGGAATCTACGTGGGATATAAATACTATGAGACAAGATATTTTGATTCTATTGTAAATCCTTCCTCCAATGCTGCAGCCGTGACAGGGGCCACTCAGGGAGATTCCTGGAATTACGGCGATGAAGTCGTATATCCCTTTGGACATACCATTTCTTATCTGGATTATGAGCAGACAGTGAAGAGTGTGGATGTGGACAAGTCTGAGGACGGTGAGGTAACAGCCGTTATTGAAGTAAAGAACAACAGCGACCAGGACGGATATTTCCTTACACAGCTTTATGTACAGCAGCCCTATACAGAGTATGACAAAGAAAATAATATCGAAAAATCGGCAGTCATGTTCCTGAATTCTGCGAAAGTGAATGTTGGGGCAGGAGCTTCCCAGGAAGTTACTATCACAGTTCCCACGAAGTATCTTGCAAGCTATGACTACACAAATGCAAAAACATACATTCTGGACGAAGGGGATTATTACTTTACCGCAGCGGCCGGCTCTCATGAGGCAGTAAACAACTTCCTTGGCGCACAGGGCAAGACCATAGCGGACGGCATGGACGCAGAGGCCGCCGGGACAGCAGTGGTATGGAATGAAAATCAAGAGCTTGACACTGCAACATTTTCCATTTCCAACAATACGAAGGTTACAAACGTTGCGGATGATGCGGATTTAAATTACTGGACAGAGGATGATACTGTCACCTATCTTTCCAGACAGGATTGGGATGCAACTTATCCGGTGAACTACAATACAGATGTTGACATCAACCTTTCGGACAGCTCCAAGGCAGAAGAGTGGATCGCAGCCCTTCGTGGCCGTCAGTATGTTATCAAGACAGACGATCCGGCAGAAGAGGGAAAAGACAACGATGTGCGGTTCAGCACACAAGACATCCAGTATGAACAGCTGGACAACATTGAAGATCCATATTGGGATACTTTAGTTTCTTCGATCACCATTGATGAGGCTGTAGGAGCAGTGATCCACGGCGGGAGCCAGACAGATACACTGACAAACGTAGATAACCCCATCGTACTTCAAAATGAAGGCGTCAACGGATTTACAGCAGCGTATAAGGATGAAGAAACAGGAAAAGAGTATC
Source organism: Eubacteriales bacterium (assembly GCA_030524175.1). Lineage (GTDB taxonomy): Bacteria > Bacillota > Clostridia > Lachnospirales > Lachnospiraceae > Blautia_A. Next base: position 78,689 of record JAUNHC010000025.1, on the reverse strand, counting down.
ACTTTAATGTAAATTCACAGACACTGCTGGGTTCCTCCTTTAATCCCGAGCTTGCCTATGAGTGGGGAATCGTTGAAGGAAACTCCGGATTGTGGCTGGAACGCTATGACCTGTGGGGAACAGGACTTACACAGAGAAGAACGCCTTACAACGGACGTAACTATGAATATATTTCCGAGGATCCCATGCTGACAAACAGGATCGGATACGGCATTATTAAGGGCTGTACGGAAAAAGGTATCATAAACGGACCGAAACACATTGGATTTAACGACCAGGAACACAACCGTAACGGTGTGGCAGCTTATATGAATGAACAGAAATTCCGGGAGACAGATTTAAGGGGCTTCCAGGGTGCTCTGGAGGATGCAGGCGGTCTGGCAGTGATGGTTGCCTTCAACCGTATTGGTGCCACAAATGCTTCTCATCATGCCGGAATGCTTAAGACCATTCTTCGTGATGAATGGGGATATACCGGTATCATCTCCACGGATATGATGAACAACTCCTATTATTTCACACCGGAATCCATGGTCATGGCTACTGTGACACAGGTTGCCGACTTCGGCGGTGATGACAATCACATTAACCTTGGTGACGGCGGGGTGGACGCTGTATGGCCTTATATTTCAATGGCTTCTGTGGAGAATGACGCAGTTCTGGTAAATCAGGCCAGAGAGAACCTGAAATATCAGCTGTATACCTTCGCCAACAGCGCAGTCATGAACGTATCCACAGAAAGAGTAGATGTATGGTGGGATACAGCATTAAACGTGATCAAGATCATCAGCGGAATCCTCACCGGTGCAGCCGTTCTTTGCTGGCTTGGCTTTACCCTTGCCCCAAAGAAGAAAGAGGAAGAAGCAAGATAACAGGTTGATATCCGCTCCGGTGCCGTACACCATGCTGTGGGGTACCGGAGCAGAGAAAAAGCATATCATTATGCCCGGAGGAAACGGGCAAAAAGGAGGAAACTATGAACATGATCAAAAGACAGTCCGCAGGAAGCTGGATAACTTTTATAACGCTGGTCCTGGCTGTTGTGTCATTGATAGTATATAACGTAAATGTAAATGGTGACGGGTATTTTCAGAACAGCACAGTACCGAAAGCAGTTACTTACATGATCGTAACAATTGTTTTACTGGCAGCTGGGGTGGTTATGGCACAGGTAAATTTGAACGGGACAGCCGGAAAAATCCTTGACCTTCTGGGAGGCGCTGTGAAAATCGCAGCTCCCCCGGCAGCAGTGGCGGCAGCTATGACACTGGTGTCCGGCAGAATAGAGGGCTTTGCGTTCATCTATATGTCAAACGAAGAGGTTCTGCATGAGGTACAGACGGCAGCAAATCTCTCCTCTGCACACGGAGCGATCGCAAATATCGTCCTGCTGGCCGCAGCGGCAGTATTCGGGATGGCGGCAGCATTTTTCAGCTTAAAAAAAGAGTAAGAACATATGAAAAAACTGGATTTTAACAAAGACTGGTATTATAAACGTTTGAATGAGGCGGGAACTGGCAGAAAAATCACAGTTCCCCACGATGCCATGTGTGCAGAAAGGCGTTCGGCCCAGAGCCGGGGGCAGCACAACATCGGATGGTTTGAAAGCTCCGATTATGTATACTGGAAACATTTTTCAGTACCCACAGAATATGAGAACGGAGCAGTCCTTCTGGAATTCGAGGGTGTATATCATAATGCAGAGGTTTACATCAACGGCAAAAAAGCCGGATACAGGCCCTATGGCTATACGAATTTTTATGTGGATATTGCCCCTTTCCTTGAATTCGGACAGGAGAATGAAATCCGTGTGATCGCAAGAAATGCAGACCAGCCCAACAGCCGTTGGTATACAGGCTCGGGAATATACAGGCCCGTATGGATGTATGTGGCACAGGAACTGTATATTCCGGTCAACGGGGTGAAAATCCGCACCACAGGGTATAACCGGAAAGAAAAAACGGCTCAGATTGAGATCAGCACAGCCACCTCTCTGCCAGGTGAGCCTGAAATCACAATTCTGGATCCTGATGGCCGGGAAGCTGTCACACCACAGCTTAATCCCGCCCATCCGCAAGTTTTTCAGGCAGAGATCGCAGATGCAAAGCTCTGGAGCACCGAAACCCCTTATCTCTATACCTGCATTGTAAAATTCGGGGCGGATGAGGTAAGAGAGCAATTCGGCATCCGTATGCTCCGGTGGGATGCTAAAGACGGCATCACCATAAACGGAGAGCATGTGATCCTAAAGGGAGCCTGCATACACCATGATAATGGTGTCCTGGGGGCATGTGCTTTCCCGGAAGCAGAGGAGCGCAAGATACGCATCCTCAAAGAAAACGGCTATAATGCCGTCCGGAGTGCACATAATCCATGCTCAAAAGCATTGCTGGAGGCCTGCGACAGGCTTGGGATGCTGGTTATGGATGAATACACGGATATGTGGTATATCCACAAAAATGAATACGACTATGCAGCTTATATGCAGGACTGGTGGAAGCAGGACCTGAAGGATATGGTGGAAAAGGATTATAACCACCCCAGTGTCATTATGTATTCTACCGGAAATGAAGTGGCGGAAACAGGGCAGAAAAAAGGTATACAGCTCACCGGGCAGATGACCAGATATCTCCATTCTTTAGATGCCGGACGTCCCGTAACCTGCGGGATCAATATCTTCTTTAATTTTCTGTATTCCATGGGACTGGGCGTCTACAGTGACGACAAGGCCAGGAAAGAAGCGGAGAGTGCTGCGGAAGAAAAGGCCAAGAAGAAAACAGTAGGAAGTGAATTCTATAATACCATGGCCGGGCTTTTTGGAGATAAGGCAATGAAAATGGGGGCCACTTTGCACATGTGCGATGTAAAGACAAGAGATGCATACGCAAATATGGATGTGGCCGGATATAATTATGGGATTTTCCGATACAGGCATGATTTAAAAAAATACCCTAAGCGGCTGATACTGGGAAGTGAGACTTTCTGCAGGGATGCCTATGATTTCTATGAACTGGCGAAACGGGAACCGCGGATTGTGGGGGATTTCGTCTGGGCAGGAATGGATTATATGGGAGAAGCCGGGATCGGGGCATGGGAGTATACCGACTATGCTCCGGCTGACGGCGAAAGCTTTGGGTGGCTCACGGCAGGAAGCGGCAGAATCAATATCTTAGGCTTTCCAAATGGAGAGGCCGCCTACACAAGGGTGGCTCTTGAAAAAGAAAAAGGCCCCCTGATCGCCGTAAAGCCGGTTTACCAGAGAGGGAAGCATTCCCCCTCGGCATGGAAAATGACAGATGCCATGGAAAGCTGGACCTGGCCGGGATGTGAGGGAATGAAAGCAGCGGTGGAGGTATATGCAAGGGCATCCTGTGTGGCACTGTATATAAACGGAAAATGTGCCGGCAAAAAGAAGCTGAAAAAAAGCTGCCGTACCACCTTTAAGCTTCCCTATCAAAAAGGAAAATTAACGGCTGTGGCATATGACGAAAACGGAAAAATAACAGGAAAGCATTCACTGTGCACAGCCGGCGGGGACACAAAGCTGTCCGTCTTGCCGGAGCAGGAGAAAGTATCTCCGGGCGGCCTTGGATTTATCCAGCTGCGCTATACAGACTCCAATGGGATCTGGAAACCCATGGAAAAGCATCATATCAAGGTTTCGGTGGAAAACGGGACCCTGGAAGGGCTTGGAAATGCCTGCTCCTATAATCCGGACGGTTATTGGAAAAACCATACAAAAACATATTACGGAGAGGCGCTTGCTGTTGTCCGTGCCGGGCAAAGGGGCAGCGTCAAAGTAGCAGTGTCCGATAAAAACGGGGAATACACGGTAAATATCCCCATTGAGGATAAAGGAAGGAATTGAGAAGGGTTTATGCTGAAGATCAGAAAATTTACATGTGAAAATTTAACATATGGCTGTGTCACAGATGAGCCGAACCCATGCTTCTCCTTTTCTGTGGATAGTGACAGGCAGGGGGCAAGGATAGACAAAGCCGTTCTTACCGTAGGAAACTGGTCTGCAGAAACCAAAAGCCAGATCGGGATTCCATACGCCGGAGAAAAATTACAGCCCTTTACCACCTATGAAGCACTGCTTGAGGTCCGTGACGACGCCGGGGATACAGCGCACGGGAAGATAAGCTTTGAGACAGGACGGATGGGTACTCCCTGGAGGGCCTGTTGGATCACAGACGGCAGCTATTCTTTCACAGAAAAGAAGGTATCACCTGTCCCTATGAATTTCCGTTACAGATTTCAGGCGGAAAAAGAAGTAAAGCGGGCAAGGATTTATTCTACAGCCATGGGAATCTATGAAATCCTCCTGAACGGGGAAAAGGTGGGAGATGAATACTTTGCCCCAGGTTTCACCTCCTATAAAACAAGACTTCAGTACCAGACCTATGATGTAACTTCCTTCCTCACCAGGGAAAATGAACTGAATGTGGTGGCCGGGGGCGGCTGGGCTGTGGGTTCCTTTGTATTCACAAGGAAGAACCGTATCAGTGCGGACCGCCAGGCACTCCTTTTGGAGCTTCGGATCACATATACAGACGGAAGCGAATCTGTCATAGGAACGGGTACAGACTGGGAAGTGACAGAAGAAGGAAATTACAGAGAAGCTGATTTTTATGACGGGGAAACATACGATGCCACTGTCTGCATGGATAAAATAAACTGGAGAAAGGCTTCTCCCGAAAAATTAAGAACAGCCCCCCTGATTTTTGCAGCCTCCGGCGCTCCGGTGAGGGCACACGAAATTCTGCGGCCCAAAAGCTGCACCAGAACAGAAAAGGGGCTTATTTACGATTTCGGACAGAATTTCGCAGGAGTTGTAAATCTTTCCCTCCAGGGGAAAAAAGGACAGAAAATCATCGTCAAGCACGGAGAAATCCTCCATCCTGACGGTACCTTAAACACAGAATTTTTAAGGACTGCCAAGGCCACAGCCACCTATATCTGCAAAGAGGGAAAACAAACATACTCTCCCAGGCTTACTTACATGGGATTCCGGTATCTCTGCATCCAGGGTATCCGGGAGGAGGATGTGGTGGTTTCTGCAAAAGCTCTTTATTCTGACGTGGAGCAGCAGGGATCCTTCTCTTGTTCCTCTTCAAAGCTGAACAGACTGCAAAGTAATATCACATGGAGTGCAAAGTCAAACTTTATGGATATTCCCACAGACTGTCCCCAGAGGGATGAACGAATGGGATGGACAGGAGATATTGCGGTTTTTGCCCCCACTGCGTGCTGCAATTTTAAGATGAGCCGTTTTCTGGATAAATGGCTTGCCGATATGGAGGCCGAGCAGCTTCCCACAGGGGGGATCCCCAATACCATTCCGGCCCAGGGCTACGGTTTTCCCGCAACCATGCCTGCAATGGCCATTGAATTCTGGGGAGATGCATGTATTTTAGTTCCCTGGGCGCTGTATCAGGCAGAAGGTGATAAGCGCATTCTGGAAAAATATTACCCTATGATGAAAAAATATGTGGATGCCTGCAAATTCTGGGCAGGGCTGTTCAGCCTAGGAAAACACAGATATATTTGGAACACCCCGTCCATGCTCCATTTCGGTGACTGGGTGGCACCGGATGTACCTAAGATGTCCCAGTGGCAGAAACGCAGCAAATGGACGGCAACCGCAAGTCTCTGCCATACAAGCCGGCTTCTTTCCGGGATTGCAGAAATCCTGGGAATGGAGCAGGATAAAGAAAAGTACAGGAAGCTCAGTGAGCGGACTGCAGATGCCTACCGCAGCATACTCACAGACGGAAACGGAAAATTAAAAGAAGAGTTTCAGACAGCCTATGTACTTCCTTTATATTTCGGGATGTTTGAAGGCCAGGAAAAAGAGAAAGCCGTTGACAATCTGGTGAAGTTGGTACAAGAACATGACTATTGTATCGGCACCGGCTTTCCGGGAACGCCTTACATTCTCTTTGCTCTGGCCGACAACGGAAGAGCAGACGCGGCGTATCAGATGCTTTTCAATGAAAAGTGTCCTTCCTGGCTCTACGAGGTGAAATGCGGAGCCACCACCATCTGGGAACGCTGGGACGGTCTGGATGAGAAGGGTGTGTGTCCTATCGGAGATGACGGGACAGACCAGATGATTTCTTATAATCACTACGCCAGCGGCGCGGTGGGAGACTTTTTTTACAGGCGCATAGCCGGGATTGAGGCACAGGAAGCTGGTTACAAGCGATTTAAAATAGAACCGGTGCTCACCGATATGCTTACCTTTGCAAAAGGAAGCATAGAGACGCCATACGGCCGTATCCTCTCAGAGTGGAAGAGAGAAGGAGACAAGTTCACGATTCAGGTGGAGGTGCCGGTGGGAAGTCAGTGCACCCTGAAGCTGCCGGACGGAACAGCCGAAATACTGGAAAGCGGCAGATATGAGAGAGTACAGACAAGCAAAGAACGGGAGAAATAAGCAATGAAAAGCAAAAAAAAGAGTATATGGGAAAATCCCCTTTTTAGCTCCAAAATAAAATCCGACCGCGTAAAGATGCCGGAAATGCTGTTGGGATATTTTATCGGACCATTTGGTGCATTGCTGGCTTCCGGTATTTTCACCAGTATTCTGCAGAACTATTTTACGGACGTATTAAAACTGAATCTGACATTTCTCACCACCCTGCAGCTGATATCCACCATATTTATCGTGATCGCAAATCTCGTTGTGGGCCAGCTCATTGAAAGAACGAAAACAATGGCAGGAAAAGCAAGGCCATGGATCCTTTTGTCGGCGCTTACCTTATCGGTGGCCACCGTGCTGATGTTTATCGTGCCTTTTGAAGGAACTGCCAAAATGGTATGGGTGGCAATCGCATATAACCTGTTTTATGCCGTAGCCTATCCAATTTATAATACGGCCAATTCCACTCTGATACCGTTATCTACCAGAAACAGTAAACAAAGAGGCGCTCTTGCATCCTTTACCAATGTTGCAGGACTTGGAGTCATGGGCGCAGGCTCCATGGTGTTCCCGGTCCTTGTTTCCTTTGCCTTGAAAGAGAACCAGAGCCTTTGGTTTATGGCAATGCTGGCCATTGCGATTTTCTCAGCCCTTACCATTTACCTGCAGTACATGTTCACAAGAGAACGAGTGACAGAAGAACTGGAAAAAAACGGGGAGGCAGACACAGGAAAAGGCGCGGCGCCCTCTCTTGGCTGCCAGCTGAGGGCCGTTGTCAGCGAAAAAACCTGGTGGATCGTTATGTTTTTCTATGTAGGCTTTCAGTGGAGCGGTGCAATGAAAAACGGCTCCATGTCCTACTATTGCAAGTGGGTCCTTGATAATTCCTTTTTCGGAACCGCAGATGCGTGGGGCGCTTCCCAGTCCCTTCTTTCCATTATGGGGGCAGTTCCCATGGCTTTGGCGGCAATTGCTGTGGTCCCTCTGTGCAACAAATATGGAAAACGGATCATATGCATGGCAGGAATGCTTTTGGGCGCCTGCGGCGGTGTGATCGCGATCATAGGAAACGGCCAGATCATACCGGTTGCCGTTGGCGTGGGATTGAAGTGCCTGGGCTCAGCCCCGGCATGCTATATGATACTGGCATTGCTGGCAGATGTTATCGACCATATTGAGTACAAGAGCCATATCCGGACGGACGGGCTCACCATGTCTATCTACAGCTCCATTATGGTGGCAGGCACGCCCATCTGTAATTCTATCTTCAGTGCTGTTTTAGGAATGAGCGGCTATGACCAGAACGTGGATGTGGCAATGGGGATCGCCGGGCAGACGGCAGCGGCCCAGGGGGCTATCTCTGCCAGCTACATATGGGTGGAAACCATTGCGTATGTGATCTGCGCGGTACTGATCCTATTCTTCACCATTGAGAAAAAGCTTCCCGAAGAGCAGGCAGCCATTGCCGCGAGGAAGAAGGCATAGAAACCGGAAATCGTCCTTTATTTAGAATGTCATCTTTGGTATAATAGCGGTGAAACGGACATATCTGCCGGAAAAATCACATTTTGAAATAGGGAGAAGAAGATGATCAGGATCGCATTGGTGGAGGACGACGCCCAGTATCGTCAGGAACTGTTAGATTACCTGAATAAATATGAACAGGAAATAAAAGAGAAATTTCAAATTTCCGTATTCACAGACGGAGATGAGATTGCAGAAGATTATAAAGCGTGCTATGACATTATATTCATGGATATTGAAATGACCTTTATGGATGGAATGACAGCGGCAGAACGTATCCGTAAGATGGATACAGAGGTTGTGATCATTTTTATTACAAATATGCCCCAGTATGCCATAAAGGGCTACACCGTGGATGCACTGGATTACGTACTAAAGCCCGTCAGCTATTATGCCTTTACCCAAAGACTGGACCGGGCATTGTCAAGAATGAGAAAACGGGCAAAAAAATATGTGGTGATCGCCAACAGAGGCAGATTAAAAAAACTGGACATTTCAACCATTACATATATTGAGGTTCAGGACCACGATCTTGTCTATCACACAGAAGAGGAAAAATTCACCACAAAAGGCTCCTTGTCTGAAGTTGAAAAAGACCTGACAAAGCACGGATTTTTCAGGTGCAACAAGTGTTATCTTGTGAATCTGGAGTACGTTGAGGCTGTGCAGAATTCCGATGCACTTGTGGGAAATGAGTGGGTCCAGGTGAGCCGTGCAAAGAGAAAAGCGTTCCTGGAAGCGCTGAATGATCATATGAACGAGGTGAGCAAATAGTGCTGCAGGTAACCCCAAATTTAAATAATACACCAGGCATCTATTATGCCCTTGCCTATATCTTCAGCTGCTGCCTGTATATCAGCCTCAATAAGAAGCGCCTCACAGGAAAGAGACGTGGGGCAGCCCAGACAGGTCTTGCTGTGCTGCTGATCGCTTTTATGATCGCCACAGACCAGATAGCTGTAAAGTGGTTTATTCCCTGCGTTCTGACGGAAATAGGGATCCTATGGATGACCATTCACATCTGCTGTGACATGGACTGGAAAAAATCAGCCTACTTCTGTACCCGGGTATTTATCCTGGGAGAACTTGCCGCTTCACTGGACTGGCAGCTATTCTATTTCGGTCTGATGAACTGGGAGCTGGAGCTTAATATGGTATGGAATCTCCTGTTTCTTACCGTGTCCTATGGCGGTGTGTTCGGAGTGATGTATTTCCTGGAGAGAAGCTACCGGAAAGCAAACGAGGAACTGCATATAAGCGGCAGGGAACTGCGGGTCAGTGTTTTTCTCCTGCTGCTGGTTTATATGATGAGCAATATCAGCTATGTCTTTTCCAATACGCCCTTCAGCAGCCAGTTCCCGGCAGAGATGTTTACCATCCGCACCCTTGTGGATCTGGGAGGAGTTGGAATCCTCTTTGCCTATCATATGCAGATACAGGAAATAAACGTAAAGCTGGAAAATGCATATCTGCAGAACATGCTCCATGCACAGTATGAAAACTACAAGATTTCTGAGGAAAGCATCGCTCTTGTGAATCAGAAGTATCATGACCTGAAGCACCAGATTGCTTTTCTGCGCTCATCTATGGATGACCAGGAGAAGGAAACATACCTGAATCAGATGGAGCAGGAGATCAAGCTATATGAAGCACAGAATAAGACAGGCAATAAGGTCCTGGACACCATTCTCACAGCGAAAACCCTCCAATGCCAGAATCAGGGAATCAGCCTCACATGTGTGGCAGACGGCAAGGCAATTGACTTTATGCATCCTATGGATATCACAGCCCTGTTCGGAAATGCGTTGGACAACGCCATTGAAAGTGTAAAAAAAATCGGAGATCCGCAAAAAAGGCTGATCCACATGGTAGTTTCACGAAAAAAGAATTTTCTCCGAATCAAGGTAGAAAACTGCTACGAGGGAAGCCTGGAATTTGAAAACGGACTCCCGAAAACAACAAAGCTGGACAAGAATTTTCATGGATATGGAATGAAGAGCATAAAAAATATTGTTGAAAAATATAATGGTTCTGTGACTGTTCAGGCAAAAGACGGATGGTTTGAGCTGAGGATATTGATCTCGCAGGATGAAACAATAAATTCATTTTAGTTCTCAGCAATCCACAGCCTGCTTTTACAACATATTAAAAGATATATCAGTAAAATGATATGTCTTTTTTTATTATCCGCTGTTGGCTTATGGGTGATTTAAGAGACTATTTTTCTAAGCATCAAAGCATTCTATCTGGTCACTTTTGTGCAGAAGTCATATTACTGACATTATGGGTCAGATAACTAATATTATTTTCCCCATAAATCTGAGACAATAAAATCGGGAAATTCTAAAACTGTCAGTAATAAGGGTAGAGTTATATGAAAAATGCTGTGCCGGAATGCTACCTGACAAATTGATATGGAGGAAATGAAAAATGAAGCAGCAAATTTATAATCCTTATCTTCCGTCCTGGGAATATATACCCGACGGAGAGCCGCATGTGTTTGGAGACCGGGTCTATGTATATGGTTCCCATGACCGTTTTCGCGGGTATGCGTTTTGCCTGAATGACTATGTGTGCTGGTCCGCGTCAGTAAATGATTTGTCGGATTGGCAGTATGAGGGAGTAATTTATAAAAAGACAGATGATCCAAAGAACAGAGATGGGGAAATGTGTCTGTATGCTCCGGATGTTGTAAAGGGAGCAGACGGAAGATATTATTTATATTACGTGTTGGATTTATTATCCATCGTATCTGTGGCGGTTTGTGACACTCCGGCGGGCAAGTATGAGTTTTATGGCTATGTACAATATGCTGATGGAACATTGCTTGGAGAGGGGCTGAAAGACGAGCCGCAGTTTGATCCGGGTGTGCTGTTTGAGAATGGTAAAGTTTATATGTACACAGGTTCTTGTCCTCCCGTATTAACACAGCGGAAAGGTCCCATGGTAACAGTGCTTGGAGCTGATATGCTGACTGTAGAGGAAAAACCAAGATTTATTGCTCCCAGTGCACATTACAGCAAAGGAAGCGGATACGAGGGACATGAATTTTTTGAAGCGCCCTCTATTCGTAAGATAAAGGGGAAATATTATTTTATTTATTCGTCTGTAGTCATGCACGAATTGTGTTATGCAGTCAGTGATTCCCCTACAGAAGGATTTGAGTATGGAGGGGTCATTGTATCAAATGCGGACATTGGTATTGATACATATAAACCAAAGGAGCAGCCTATGGCTTACGGTGCAAATAATCATGGCAGCATTGTGTGCATAAATGATGATTTTTATATATTCTATCACAGACATACAAATGGCAACAGTTATAGCCGTCAGGGCTGTGCAGAGAAGATTGTGATTCTTCCGGATGGCTCAATTCCTCAGGTGGAGATTACTTCGGGCGGTATGAATGGTCCGCTGAAGGGCGTGGGCATATACCCGGCATATATTGCATGCCATCTGTTTTGTAAAAACCCCAGAGTATATACAGGGGATCAAATCCGTGATATAGGGCCTGAATACCCAAGGATCACTCAGGATGGAAGAGATGGCGATGAGGAAGTGGGATATGTTGCGAATATGGAGGACGGAGCCGTTGCCGGTTTCCGGTATTTTGACTGTCAGGGCATAACAGGAATCCGTATCAAAGCGCGGGGTCTTGGGAAGGGCAGGTTTGAGATATTGACACATTGGAACGGGGATGTTTACGGAGAAATTTCATATGCAAGAAGTAATGAGTGGAAGTGGCGGGAAGCAGAAATTGCAATTCCTGATGGAATACAGTCATTGTATATTCGTTATGTAGGGGAAGGGATAGTGAGTTTTGGGGCATTTGAGCTGTGTGCAAGGGAAAGCTGATAATACCCTAAAGCTTGGCGTATAAACCAGCGCTTTTAGTACAAAGCAGGAATCTGAGAGGGGTAATGAGAATGTATGCATATGAGAATATAAATCGAACACCCAGGGAGCGGGCACATGATCTGCTCTCACACATGACTCTGGAAGAAAAAATGGGACAGGTAAACTGCTATTTTGTTATCAATCCGGGAGAATATGATGGTCTGGACGAATTTCCGTACGGGGTGGGAGAGGTCAGTGCACTGCAGATGAGACTGCAGAAAACACTGGAGGAAAGTACCCGGATGCAGCGGGAGATACAGAAAAGAGTGATGGATGCCAGTCCCCATCATATTCCGGCAATCTTTCATATGGAAGGATTATGCGGCGCCTATCTGCAGGGAGCTGCCAGCTTTCCAAGCGGTATAGGAAGAGGCTCTTCATGGAATCCGGCACTGGAAGAACAGGTGGGAAGAATTGTGGGTGAGCAGGAGCGTGCAGTTGGTATTACACATACTCTGGCACCGGTGCTGGATATCAGCCGGGATTCCCGTATGGGCAGGCAGGGAGAGACTTATGGAGAGGACCCCACTCTGGCCGCTGCCATGGGAAGTGCTTACGTAAAAGGGCTGCAGGCTGAAAGGACGGATGGGAGAAGAAGCGAAGGAGTGGCGAAGCACTTCCTGGGCTTTCATGCAGGAGAGGCGGGAATCCACGGTGCACACTGCGAGATCTCACCAAGACTCTTGCGTGAATTATATGCCAAGCCGTTTCAGGCCGCAATCACAGAATCAAAACTGCGAGGGATCATGCCGTGTTATTCATCCTTGAATGGAGAGCCGGTTTCTGCGTCACACGCTGTTTTGACAGATTTACTTCGCTGTGAGATGGGTTTTGACGGAGTGAATGTGTCGGATTACTGCGCTGTGAACAATATTTTTGAAGTACAGCATGTAACTGAAAGCAGGACAGGAGCAGGACTGCGTTCAATGACAGCAGGCATGGATGTGGAGATGCAGTTGAAGCAGTGCTTTAATGATGAATTGATGGAATGGTTCCGGGATGGCAGGGCCGATATCCGTATTTTGGACACTGCAGTTCTGAGAGTGTTGGAGGCAAAATTCCGGATGGGGCTTTTTGAACATCCATATGCAATGAATACGGAAGAAGTACGGGAAATTTTTGAGAAAAAAGAAAATGAACAGGTTATTTTGCAGTCAGCGCTGGAATCACTCGTTCTGTTAAAAAATGACGGTACACTTCCAATCAATAAAAAGGTAAAAAAGGTTGCATTGATCGGCTATCATGGGCAGACGGGACGTATCAATTTTGGAGGATATACACATTTCAGCATGGCAGAGGGAGATTTGGCAGCAAGAACCAGTATGGCCGGTCTTGCAGGCGGATCAGGAAAAAGTGCTGCAATGGACACAATTCCCGGAACACAGATCCAGCAGGATCATCCAAAATTTGAAGCTGTGCTAAAGCGGCAGAAGCCCCAGGTAAAAAGTCTGTATGAGCAACTTTGCCGGGCATTGACGGATGCGGAAGTGACATATGCTTTCGGATACCATTTTGCCGGGACAGATGAATCACAGTTTGAGAAAGCACTTCAGGCAGCGCATGAGGCAGATGTTGTAATTGTAACCTTAGGAGGCAAGCACGGGACCAGCTCCATTGCATCCATGGGTGAGGGGATTGATGCAGTAGATATTAATCTGCCACCGTGTCAGGAACATTTCCTGGAAAAACTTGCCGTATTAAAGAAGCCTGTGGTCGGTGTGCACTTTAATGGACGCCCTATATCTTCAGATGCCGCAGACCATTGCTGCAATGCCATCATGGAAGTATGGAATCCGGCGGAGAAAGGTTCTGAGGCCATTGTGGCGGCATTGCTTGGATATTACAATCCGGGAGGAAAAATGCCTGTGAGTACGTCCAGATGTGCGGGCCAAATTCCTGTTTATTATAACCATCCCTTTGGTTCATCAACGCATCAGGGGGAAAGCATAGGGTTTGTAAACTATGTGGATATGGTACACAAGCCACGGTATTGTTTCGGACATGGATTATCTTATACAACATTTAAATATGAGAATTTATTTTTGGACCGCAGTGAAGTTCCCGCAGGGGATAAAGTTATAATCTGCCTGGATATATGTAATACAGGCGGTATGGCAGGGGACGAGGTGGTCCAGCTTTATGTCACAGACAGATATGCTTCTATGACCCGGCCCAATATGGAGCTTGCAGGTTTCGTTAGAGTGAACCTGGACTCAGGAGAGAAAAAAAGAATTCGTTTCACGCTTCCTGTGAGTCAGCTGGCCTTTTTGGATAGCGAATTACGGTGGAAAGTGGAGGCGGGAGACATAGATGTGATGATCGGAAGCTCCTCAGAAGATATCCGGCTGCGCGGAAACTTCCGGATAACCGGAGATTGTCATGTGGATGGAAGGAGCAGAGGATTCTATGCAGGTGTGGAAATCAAAGATTGCGAGTAAAGGTGATAATATGAGACAATATGAAATGTATGAACTGGAATTTAAAGGAAAAGCACCGGTTGGATCGTGGGTGCAGATTGATCTGAGGGCAGAATTTATATGTGATGGTGAAGTCACAGCGGTAAAGGGCTATTATGCCGGAGAAGGGATTTATAAGGTGCGTTTTCTGCCGCGCCAGGCAGGTGTTTATACATGGAAAACAACCGGTATTTTCGAAGAATGCGGAGAAATCAATTGTGACAGTGCGCAGGAAAACAACGCAGCCACGCACACCAAAGCTTTAGAAGGCACTGGTCACGGAATAGTGCAGACCGAAGGAATGCATTTTGTATACCAGGATGGCACACGTTACACCCCGGTAGGCACGACTGTGTATGCATTGGCACATCAGCCCCAGGCTTTGATCGATCAAACCTTTGAGACTCTTGCTGGGTCTCCGTATAATAAACTGCGCTGGTGTATTTTCCCCAAAAGCTTCCCCTATAATGAAAATGAACCGGAATTATATGCCTTTGAAAAGGATGCGGAGGGAAAATGGGATGTGCATCGTCCTTCCATGGAATTCTGGGATCATTTTGAGAAGATACTGATGAGGCTGGAGCGGATGGGCATTCAGTCTGATATCATCCTCTTTCATCCATATGATAAATGGGGCTTCAGTGAGCTTTCCATGGAAGAAAATTTAGGATATTTAGATTACGTGATACGACGTTTATCCGCATTTCCTTCTGTATGGTGGAGCATGGCGAATGAATACGATATGATGCTGAAGCGTGGGATGGAGGATTGGTATGTGATGGAGGAATATATTGCGGCTAATGATCCCTATCATCATCTGCTAAGCAATCATCAGTGTGTTGTGGTTTATGACTATTCAAGAAAAAATATCACACACTGTTCCCTGCAGATCCGTGACGTAGACCGTGTGAAGGAATTTATGAAAAAATATCAAAAGCCGGTGATTTATGATGAATGTGCATACGAAGGTGATCTACCAATGGACTGGGGAAATATTTCCGGTTTTGAGCTGGTACACCGCTTCTGGGGACTTTATTCACAAGGAGCCTACGGTACACACGGAGAGGTGTTTTTATCTCCTGATGATGTGCTTTGGTGGGCAAAAGGCGGCATTTTAAAGGGAGAGAGCACACCCAGGATTGCCTATTTAAAAGAACTTTTAAAAGAAGCTGACGGTCCGCTTGTACCTTGGTGCTTAAAGGAATACGCTAAGCCGGAGGAGAACAAGCCTCTGGACGAGTTCCTGAAGGATGTGCGCAGAGACAATCCGGTGGCAAACCTATATTATTACGGAAAAGGGCCGGAGCGTGACAGGATGTTTGTGGTTCCCGAATATGCAGCCCGATATGAGAGCCAGTTCTTTTTACAGTATCTGGGACATACTGCGCCGGGAGTTGTTACATTGCATTTACCGGAGGATGGCGCCTACCGTGTGGATGTCATTGATACGTGGGAGATGACGAGGAAACAGGCATATTTCGGTGCCAGCGGTAAAGTTGAGATTTCCCTTCCGGGCAAGGAGGGTATTGCGGTACTGGCGGTAAGATTTTAAAGCGAAAGAGGAAATAAGTTATGTTTAATTTTCAGAAAGCATGTCCTGTTTGGGGAGATGAACTGTCTTATGAATACAACCAGCATCTCGGGTTTCGTACAGACGTGACTGTGCCGCAAGAGACAGATATAAGGATTCATATCGCAGCAAGGTCATACTACCGTCTGTATGTGAACGGAGAAATGAAATCTCATGGCCCGGCACGGGCGGCAAAGGGACACTGCCGGGTTGACGAGATTCTGTTTCGGGCCGAGGGCTTGATAAAGATTGCGATTGAAGTCATAGCATACGATAAAGATGTGAAATACTGTAACGACAATACCATGGAACCGGGGCTGCTGGCATGTGAGGTGTGTACTGGGGATGGAGCCGGAAATTGGAAGACAGCGGCGGCAACAGGAAAGGATGATTTCAGATACAAAGAGTTATTGTACCGCAGTCCAATAACAGAACTGATGAGCCATTGCAGGGGAATCATGGAGCACTATCGTCTGACTCCAAATTGGAAGCAATGGCGTACAGATGAATATAAGCTTTGGAAGCACCCGGCTTTGATCAACAAGACTGTAACATATCAAAAACGCGGTGCGCCATATGCGGATTACCACGTAATACCTATTTCCACACTGCAGCGGGTAAAACGCCTGGTCCCGGACAAAGTAAAAAGAAAGGACAGCCTGCATGAGCTGGCAAAGATGATCAATCCCTCTTGGTATGAAAAACTGGATGAAGAGGAGCATTTCGTTGACTTTCTCCTTGGGGAAAAGGAAGAAACTTTCACTGGTACATGGAACAGGCAGTGTGATAAAATAAATATATCAGATTGTGAAGGAAGCACCGCATTTGTGTTTTGTATCCCAGCGTCTGAGCTTGGCTTTGTACATATCAGATTAGAAACAGAGCGTGCGGCGGTAGTGGATATCATCAACAGTGATCATAAGAGCGAAGGAGGTACCGTGGATGGAAATACCTTTGCAGTGCGTTATGAACTGGCTCCCGGTACCTATGACCTTATTCCCTTTGAACCCATGTTGGTGAAATATATCAAGCTGGTGATCCGCACAGATGGTGGAGTTACCTTTCATATGCCGGAGCTTTTGGATTATACCTACCCGGATAGAAAGCTCTGTACCTTTGAGTGCAGTGACGGTGAGCTGAATTTAATCTATGAAAGCGCGCGTCGGACACTGCGCCTAAATACACTGGATATTTTCATGGACTGTCCCCAGAGAGAGCGAGGAGGCTGGCTTTGTGACGCACAGTTTACGGCTCCTGCAGCATGGCAGATGTTTGGCGATTTGTGCGTAGAGAAAGATTTTATTGAAAACTTCATGTGTACGGACCCCAATGATTATAAAAATGCTTTTTTTCCGGAGGTATATCCGGGGATAACCCGTATTGCCAAAAGTCCGGGGATAGAGAGCTGGTCATTCTGGCTGCTGACAGAGTTTTGGGATTATTACCAGCGTTCCGGTGACCGGGAGTTTGTCAATCGCTGTTACCACAGAATTGAAACTTTTCTGGATGCTGTTGCCGCATATGTGGGCGAGAGCGGGTTATTTGAAAATTTTGATATCCTGTTCGTAGACTGGTCACTGTCGAATGCGGACTTTTGCCTGAAACCCATATCAATACCTGTCAACTGTCTGATTGTCCGTGCGTATGAATGCATGGCAGAATTGTATGGTACAGAACGGTGGAGCATACTTGCGGCACGGGTGCGAAAGCGCATTGATGAAGTAATGATGCAAACAGGAGCGCACAGCGATGGATACCGATATGAAAGTGGTAAGTTTATATCAAATGGCTGCCGGACAGAATCAGGGCTGGCACTTGAATTATGGTGTGACTTCCATCAGCACGACAGAGAGCGTATCCGTACCTTTACAGAGGCAATGGGGACAGCTCCGGTAAGGCGTCCGGACCCTAATATTGCCCGTTCCAATCTTTTCATCGGGCTGATGGTCCGGTTCGAGGTATTGGCAAAAATCGGGAGAATAGATACTCTGGTCAGGGAGTTGAAGGATGTGTATCTTCCGCAGCTTCTTAATGGTCCCGGAACACTGTATGAGGGAATCCATGACCCTAGCGGCTGCCATGGTTTTAATGCAAATGCAGGGGCACTGATAGTCAACCATGTCCTTGGGCTCGGACAACCGATACAGCTAACCAGAACAGTCCGGATTGCGCCCCACCCGGGGGAGCTTCACTGGGCCGAAGCAAGTGTGAGATGTAGTGATGGTATGATTTTCTTTAACTGGAAAGCAGATCATGATGATCATGTTTTGGAAATGGAGCTTATACTGCCAAAGGGATGGCAGCCTGTCGTAGAGCTGCCTTTTGAACTGACAGGCTGGTGTGTGCGGCTGAATGGTGAGGTACTTCAAGGATTATAATACATGTGGAGGAAGGTGAGGGCGCAGATGCACGGAAAAAAGATGTTCAGCCTTAAAAAACAAATTTCACGGTTTCTTTTATGGGGGTTGTTTGCTGTGGTGATGGTGATCGTGGTTATCTTGGCTTTCCTGATCCAGGAATACCAGAATGACAGCAATAGAAAAAGGATCGATGACTTAAGTGCTTATGCCCAATCATTGGATGACAGCATTGTACAGCTCAATGATGTCACCGGGTCGATCTATTCCACTAACAGTGCCTTTCAAGGATTGGACCAGTATCGCTCATCAGCTGAAAAATGTGAGTATATGGATACGCTGCGCAACCTTTTTAAAATACAGGTGAAGTCAAATGGAAATCTGGATGGTATGTTCGTATACTATGATAACCTTGAGAGCTTTCTGTATTATCTGGATGATATGATATCATTTAACGAAAAAGAGGCATTGCGCAAAAACGGGAGGGCGGTGGCTCAGAGTATCACCAGAAACTATAGTCAGTCTATATTAGCTGCGGAGCAGAACGTTTATTTAAGTATTTATCTAAAGAGATATACTGCTGTGATAGGCGGTTTGGTCCGTTTAAACCGTGGTCTGCCGGGTGAGCTGGAAAAAACAGCTGCATATGGGATCATCCATGAAGGCGAATTTTATAAAACTGCAGGCCAGCCGTTGGAATTGACACCGGCACAATGCGAGAAGCTGACACCAGGCAGAAACAGGATAGGAAATACGGTTGTTTACCTGCGGGAACTGGAGACGGCCGAGCTGTCTGTTGTGGAAATCATTCCTGTAAGCTTGTGGCTGTATGTTCACTGGCTGCATCTATTGCTGGCGGTATTTGTGGTCCTGCTGATTTTTTGTGCGATCAGAATCTACCGCCTTGTAACAGAGCAGATGACAGATCCCCTTGAGGACATGACGGAGGCGTTACAGAAGCTTCAAGCCGGTGAGTGGGAGGTGGAGTTTTCTGAAAAGAACCGTATAGAAGAAATTGACAATGTACAGAAAACAGTGAAGGTTTTGTTAAGGGAGATTGAGCAATATAAGATCCGTACTTACGAGGAGCAGCTGGAAAAACAGAAAACGCAGCTTCAGTACCTGCAGCTTCAGCTTGCCCCGCATTTTTATACCAATTGTCTCAAAAACGCGTACTGTATGTTAATGCTTGGTGAATATGGAAATGTGGAACAATTTTTGCTCTGCCTTTCAAACCACTTGAGGTATCTGCTGCAAAAGGATTTAACAATGGTTACAGTCCGCTCAGAATGCGAGTTCGTACGTAATTATATAGAACTTCAGAAGCTGATGACATCACGCGGTTTGGTTTGTGAAATGGCAGTAGAAGAGACGGTGCTTGGTTTAGAGATTCCCCTTCTGAGTCTGCAGACGTTTGTGGAAAATTCCGTTAAATATGCCCGGGATATGGGGGATAAGACTCTGGTCATACGTATCAGTGTGAAATACAGAAGGACGGAGTTTAAAGATTATCTTGATATTAAGGTAAATGACAATGGGCCGGGATATCCAAAGGAAGTGATACGCATGCTTAATCAGGAGGCGGTATCCCGGGATTCACGCCTTGGCGTGGGGGTTACGAATCTGCTGAGCCGCATGAGAATACAATACGGTGAGGAAGTAAATTGGTTTTTTGACAATGCTGACGGCGCAGTCAGTGAAGTGTTTTTGCCTGTAAGGATGGAGGAAGCAAATGAACGTATTGCTTGTAGATGATCAGGAAAAGATTCTGGAGGCTACCAGAAAGCTTGTAAATTGGAATAAACTGCGGGTAGATAGTGTTTTTACAGCCAACAGCGCTGCAGCGGCCAGAAAAGTGCTGGCGGATGAGGAAATCGATATTATGCTGGCGGATATTGAGATGCCGGGGGAGAATGGGATTGAACTGCAGAAATGGGTGGCGGAGGAATATCCGTCCGTCGCCTGCATTTTTCTCACGTCCCATGCAGATTTTACGTATGCCCAAAAAGCAATCCACAACGGTGCGATTGATTACATTCTTCAGCCTGCGAGTATGGCAACGATTGAAGAGTCCCTGGAAAAATGCATCAGAAAGCTGGAAGCTAAGCAGAGTATCCTTCATAAAAGCAGTCAGTATGATGCAAATCTTGCTAACATTTTAAAAAATCATGTTTTTTCTATGTTCCATCAGAAGGCTCAGTTTGGGCAGTTGGATGAATGGCGGAGGGATTCTCATACGGAAGGGGAGGGCTGGTGGTATTTGCCCTGCCTGCTCCGCATATGGGAGGCGGACAGTCAGGAAGTGGAGGAAATGCTGAATCTCGAGCTGGAAAAAACAATGCTTGACGGCAGCGAAGTATTTGCCGTTGCCAGCCGACTTAATGATGAAGAAATCGGTATACTAATTTATGGAAACGGAATGATTCCCGAGCGGTCATTTATGGAAAGCAGAATCTGGTCTGTCTGTGAAGGGCACATCGGTGAAAAAAATCTTTATATGGGACAGTGTGGAGGTGAAGAGCTGCCACAGCTCATCGGGCAGGTTATGGCCTTTAAGGCAGGACGTATTTTGGAAAAGAACGAGGTATATCATGTAGACGCGGCCATACCGTATGAAATCCGCCAGCCGGACAGTGCTGTATGGGGACGTTGGATGCTGCGTAATGATACAGAGCTGATAAAAAATCAGATTACAAATCTTCTTCGTTTCGCTCAAAAGGACCGGTATCTGACGGTGAGCTATATGCAGAAATTGATACATGCTTTTCTGGAATCATGCTCTATTGCCTGTTATGAACAGAAGCATAATCTTACGGAACTGTTTACAGATACGTTTACATACGAAAAAATGCTGCATTCCTATTCTTCTGTTGATGAACTGAGCAAGGGTGTGGATTTCTGTTTGCGGCGGTATAGAGAGCTGATTTCAGAAAGAGCTGATAATAGCTCCTTTTCTGTTCAGGAACGGATACAGGAGATTTTACGCTATTTAGATGAAAATATGGACCGAATGATTTCAAGGCGGGAAGCTGCCAAATATGTCTTTTTGAACGAAGATTATTTTTCCAGAATGTTTCGCAGGGAGACGGGGATGGGATATAAGGAATATATTGTGAAGCAGAAGATGGATTATGCGGGGAAGTTGTTGGTAGATACGAATATGCCCATAGCACTTGTGGCTTCAAAGGTGGGTTATGATAATTATACGAATTTCACACAGACATTCCGCAAGGCGACAGGATTGACACCTACTGACTACCGGAAACAGTATCATAATATGCCGAAGTCGGAAAATTGATATTCCAGGTCGCAAAACAGCTATTTTTTCATATGTGTTCATATTAGAATAATACTTGTAAAGAACAACAGACCTTGAACAACAAAACAAAAAGGATACAAGTAGAGAAAGGGGAAAGATATGAAAAAAAGGTTTTTAACAACAGCATTATGTGCGGCAATGTTGACAGGAGCATTGGCAACCCCGGTTGCGGCAGAAAAAATGGTGACTGTATCACTGTATATTCCGTCTCTTGCAACTTATTCAGAGGAGGCAATTGCCCAGACAGAGGCAGTGATGAATGAGCATCTGGCTGAAAAGTATGGTATTCAGGTTGATCTGCAATACATTGAAATCGGGAATTTTGAGCAGAGTATCAATCTGGCGATGACTACAGATGAACTGGACGTGACATGCTACTTTAACGAGTTTGGAAAACTGGCAAACTATGCAAATAACGGTCAGCTCCTTGATATCACAGATTATTTCAACAACGCATCTGAAGAGTTTAAGACAATGTTTACGGAGGCAGAGCTTTCCGCATCTAAGGTTAATGACCGTATGTATGGAGTGGTCCGGAAATATCAGTACGGCGGCAAAGAGGTTGCTGTTATGAACAAGGACATTGTTGAGGAAATGGGTATTGATCCGGCATCCATTACAGATATGGAAAGCCTCGGTGAGGTACTGTATAAGGTGCATGAAGCTTACCCGGATATGTGGACGCTTGTTCCCCAGTCAAGCGCAGACATGACCTGGTGTCAGTCCTGGGGCAAAGCAGTCGGGGGAGCATCCTTCCTTTACACAGATTCCCCCAGGGATACAGAGCTGAAAAGTGTATTTGAATCCAAAGGTTTCCAGGACTTTTGCTCCTATACAAACAAATGGTACAATGATGGCTTGATCATGTCTGATGCCATCAGCAATACAATGGAGGGTTCTGATCTCGTAGGTGCAGGTACCGCGTTTGCGTGTCTGCATAATGCGGATATTGACCCGCTTGATAAATTGTATCCGAATACAGTAGTTTCCGGTGATATTATTGCTCCGATGGCACAGGCGACAGATATCGGAAATCTCCAGTATGGTATCAGCTCTAACAGTGCACACCCGGACGAAGCATTTAAGCTTCTTGAAGCAATCTATACAGACGAGGAATTGATTCCTACTTTGATGTATGGTGTGGAAGGCGAACACTGGGTATATAATGAAGATGGGCGTGCAGCTCTTCCGGAAGGAGTGACAACTGAGAACGCACCGTATGGCGGTTTTGTGGCATCTGCTACGTATCCAAACTATACATTGGCTCCGCTGAAGGACTCAGCAGTTGTGGATGATTACAAGGCTGCCCTTGATTCCTGGAATGAAAGCGTAGAGGTTCCGCCTTACTTTGGATGGTCTTTCGATACAACAAAGTATACAGATTTTGTAACTGCTTATGCAAATATGGAAGAAAAATATTTTGACGCAGTGACCACAGGAAGTATCCCTCTTGAGGATGTGCTTCCAAACATTCAGTCAGAGCTTGAGTCTATCGGATTCTATGAAATTATGGAAGAAGCACAAACACAGCTCGATGCATTTCTTGCAGAAAAATAAATGGCGGAGGATTAAAACCGAAAATAAACATTTAAATAAAAAGGCGGTCGGTGAATGCTTACCGGTCGCCTTTTTCAACCTAAAATTCGGGAGGTGCAAAGATGCAGACGAGTGTAAAAGTTCATAAGAAAAAATTCGGGACGCTGCGCAGATACAAGGGACTGTATCTGATGATGGTACCGGGTCTTATCTATTTGCTGATCAATAATTATCTGCCCATTGGCGGTCTGGCTCTTGCTTTTAAAAAATATGACTATACAAAAGGGATTTGGGACAGTCCCTGGAACGGTTTTGACAACTTCAAATTTCTCTTCAGCACCCGGGACGCGGGACTGATCATACGCAATACACTTGGATATAATTTTATTTTTATTCTCACGGGAACTGTTTTTGCCATAGCAGTAGCTATCATACTCAATGAGGTACGAGGGAAATTATCGAAGAAGGTATATCAGACCTTTATTTTGATTCCTTATCTGATTTCCATGGTAGTGGTAAGCTATATTGTATTTGCCTTTTTGAGCGCAGACAGTGGTTTTATCAATAACTCTATATTAGATCATAAAATCAATTGGTATATGCAGGCGAAATTCTGGCCCTTCATTCTGGTGCTGGTAAATCTTTGGAAAAGCTTTGGTTATAACAGTATTATTTATTACGCTACAGTGATTGGTATTGATTCTTCCTTATATGAGGCGGCTGTAGTGGATGGCGCATCCAGATGGCAGCGCATCTGGCATGTAACTTTGCCGGGACTTCGGCCGACAATTATTACGATGACTTTGCTGGCAGTAGGCCGTGTATTCTATTCAGATTTCGGTCTGTTCTATCAGGTGCCCATGAATTCCGGCTTATTATATGATGTTACCACAACAATTGATGTTTATGTTTACAATGGATTGATTTTACTGAATGACATCGGAAGATCGGCAGCAGCAGGCTTCTTCCAGTCTATTTGCGGCTTCCTGCTGGTACTGACGGCTAACTTTGTTGTATCTAAAATTGATAAGGACAACGCATTGTTCTAAGAGAGGGGGAAATACATATGGTTCAACATGATCGTGTACAGCAGACGGTGATGCATGTTTTTATGATAATACTCACATTGTGCTGCGTACTTCCGTTTATACTGATGGTTTCTGCTTCTTTTACAGAAGAGGCCGCTTTGGCGAGAGACGGATACCGGTTTATTCCGGAACATTTCAGTCTGGAAACGTATTCCTATTTGATCAAAAGTGCCAAGACTATTCTGAAGGGCTACGGTATGACAATCCTTGTTACGGCTGTAGGCACGCTGTCTAACCTGACGCTTACAATACTGTTTGCATATCCGTTATCCAGAAGAGATCTGCCTTACAGAGGAGTCCTGTCATTCATTCTGTTTTTTACCATGCTGTTTAACGGCGGACTGGTACCGACTTATATGATGTATTCAAATATCTTTCATATCAAAAATACCATATGGGCACTCATAGTTCCAAGTTTGATGATGAATGCATTTTACGTTATCATGATGCGGTCTTTCTTTACGTCAAGCATTCCTGATGCATTGATCGAGGCTGCAAAGCTTGACGGCGCCAGTGAACTTGGCGTTTTGACAAAAATCATCCTTCCGCTTTCGAAACCTATGATCGTAACGCTTGTGCTGATGGTTGGATTAAACTACTGGAATGACTGGATGAACGGTCTCTATTATGTGAAGGATCAGAATCTGTATACGGTACAGATGATTCTAAATAATATGATCAATAATATTGAATTTCTTTCCAGAAATGCGGCTATGTTCGGAGCAGATGCCGCAAAGGTAAACCTGCCGACGATCGGAATCCGTATGGGGATAGCGGTAATTGCCGTTCTTCCCGTAATGATCATTTATCCGTTCCTTCAAAAATACTTTGTGAAGGGTATTGTGATCGGCGGCGTGAAGGGATGAAATATGGAGGTATGTTATGGTTCAATATCAGATGTTTGAATTGAGCTTCTGGGGTCAAAGTCCCCAAGGCTCACAATCGGTTATTGATCTGGCAGCGACATTTCGCTGCGGTGATTCTGTTAAAACGGTTTCCGGATTTTATGCGGGAAATGGCAAGTATATCGTCCGTTACCTGCCCCAGGAGACAGGAACTGTACAGTGGAAAATACGAGGGTTGTTTACTGCCGAGGGAGAGGAAGAGTGTATTCCATGCAGCGACAAAGTTCATCATGGGGTAGTCAGACCATGTGGCACAGCCCTTGCGTATGAGGATGGTACAAGCTGCCGTCCCTTTGGGACTACGGTCTATGCTATGATGCACCAGTCAAAGGAATTAATTGAGCAAACGATTCAATCAATTTTAGATTCACCCTTTGATAAGTTACGTACCTGCGTATTCCCTAAGCATTATATATTTAATGAGAACGAACCGCAATTCTTTGCATTTGAAAAGAGCGGGGACGGCACGTTTGATTTTCATCGTCCATGTTTTGCATTCTGGGATGCCTTCGAAGAAATGCTTGAGAAGCTTGGCAGTCATGGGGTTGAGGTGGATTTGATCCTGTTCCATCCATACGACCATTGGGGATTTGCGCAGATGACGCGAGAAGAGTATCTGCCGTACCTCACATATCTTCTGGCGCGTTTCGCGGCGTATTCCAATGTATGGTGGAGTCTGGCAAATGAATATGACTGTATGACGGCGTTTACAAAGGATGATTGGGAGTTTATTGACAGTTTTATCAACAGGAACGATGTATATGGGCATATGCTGAGCTGTCATCATATGCTGGAAATGTATGATTTTGACCGGCCCCAGGTGACGCATTGCTCAATACAAGGGGATGTGACCAGTGTTGAAGCACTGATGAAACGTTATCACAAACCTGTATTGGTTGATGAGTTTGGCTATGAAGGTAATATTTTCTGTCATTGGGGAGATCTGTCCGGCTTTGAACTGGTTAATCGTTTCTGGCTTTGCTGTGTGATGGGCGGTTACGGCACCCATGGGGAAACCTTTATGAACCATACAGATACGCTATGGTGGGGAAAGGGCGGCTGCCTTGTTGGAGAATCGCCGCAGAGAATCGGATTTTTAAAAAAGATAATTCATGAATTACCGGGAGCGCTGGAGCCTGTCCCCTTTGATTTTGTGACAAAGGAAAAGCTGGAGGGGATGCGCAGTGGATCATATCAGGATGAGCAGACGGATTTCACCCGGGCGGTACTGAAGCTGCCGAAAGCAGAGGCAGAGAGGATGCTGGAAAATATCTGCAGGGATGTACGGATATTTACGGGACATTGCGGTACGGATGCCTACCTTGCCTATTACGGGCGGCATTGTACTGCGGTGGGAACCCTGGAATTACAATCCACGGGGAGCTACCGGGTGGAGATCATTGATGTCTGGGAGATGACAAGAGAAACTATTCTGACCGGAGTAAACGGAACTGTTGAACTGAAGCTGCCGGGAAAAGAAGGGATAGCGGTATTGGCAGTGAGAGAGGAATAGAACAGGAGGACAAAGTGAAGCTGCAGAGAGAAGCTTTTATAAATCCGGAATTGCAATACCGGATGAAAACAATTATACATGCATGGCCCAAACAGCCGGAAGTGCTGATGGAGGCGGTCAAAGAATTTGGATATGGGGGTGTAGCTACCAATCCAAGCCAGGAAAACGGATACACGTCAAATCACCAGAACCTGCAGGAGTTCGATGAACTGCTTAAGGAATTGAAACAAAAGGGATTGGATTATTGGATTTATGACGAAAAGGGCTACCCTTCCGGCTATGCCGGGGGCTTAGCCTTGGAGGACCATCCGGAGCTTGAAGCAAAAGGCTTTTATATGGTACGCAGGATTGCATATGAGCCAAAGCATACGGTTTTTCACCTTGATAAAGAGTCAGACCGTATTATCTGGGCAGCGAAATATCCGGTGGATTGTTCTGTCATAAACACCAGTCAGATCGTGTATGACAAAATGGAGCCGGTGCCATATACAGATACATATTGTGAATGTGACCTTAATGAAAATGAGGCGTTTTTTATATTCTGTGTAAAGTCCTGCTATGAAGGCACACATCTTACGCATAATGTGTGTTCACGCAGCCGCTATATCAATATTATGGATGAAAAGGCAGTAAGGCGCTTTCTTGATGTATGCTATGAGCCCATTGCAGCCGCCTCAGCGGAGGCATACCGTAATGCGTGTGCTGTATTTACAGATGAGCCGAGTCTGATGGTTGCATATATGCACGGAGATGAGGTATGGCCGTACGCGCTTGCGCCCTGGAAGGAAGGATTATTTGAAGATTTTCAGCAGGAGTATGGATTTTCTGTATTACCGTATCTTCCGCAGATTTTTGAGGGACGGCAAAGCTCCTGGAATATAAGAGTATTATTTTATCAGCTTGTTGGCAAGCTTGTTGCAAAAGCTTATGTGAAGCAGATTTCAGAGTGGTGTCATGAGCATGGTACCGTATTTTCCGGTCATTATCTGGCTGAGGAAGCGCTGCAGCATCATGTTCTTTACTACGGCTCTTATCTTGAGGTGCTCAAAGCCACAGATTATCCCGGAGTTGATGTACTGGCGGCATATCCGAAAATCTATCACTATAATACCACACGTTTTGCGCAGATGGCAGCAAGAAAAAAAGGAGCAAACGGACTGATGACAGAGCTGTGTCCGTTTATAGATATACCATATTTTGAAAAAGAACCTGTACGCTATGCAACAGGCATTCTGAATTTGCTGTATCTGGGAGGCTGCAGATGTATTAACTCTTATTTCTCTTCAGATTTTGCATCTTATAGTCCGGAAATATTGAAAAATCATGAGGGCTACATGAACGCGGAGCAAGCCCGCTGGGTAAACGAATATGTGGGCCGGCTGGGTTATATGCTGGACGGCGTACAGAATGACTGCGGTACGTTTGTGTATTACGCGCTTGAGGATGTACAGGCGAAAACAAGGCCCGGACATTGTGCGCAGGAATCATCAAATTGTACCACCGACCGTTCGATCCTTTCTCTCACACGGCAGATTTATGAAGAGGGACATGATTATCTGTTTGCAGATCGTGAGGATATTGTGGAGGCGTCCAAGTCTCTCGCTGACGGAACGGCAAAGATTTCCGGTATTACAGTGAAAAATATTATCCTGCCATGTATGGATGCAATTTGGCGGGACGCATGGGAGGCTCTGATCTGTCTGAAAAGAGCAGATGTAAATATCTGGTTTACCGACCAGCTTCCGTCTGTGAGAATCGGAGAGAAAAATGATTTCGTATTTTATGATTTCCGTGAGGAAGCAATCCGAGGACCGCGGTGTGTACAGACAGAGGAATTCTCTGCTGTGTCAGAGGAGGAAATTCTAAGCCGGCTGAACGGACAGGAGCAGGAATTGGTGCTGAATGCTCCCGGCAGCCCTATGCTATTGAAGGCCCGCTTTGTTAAGGATGGCAGAGTTATGTATTTTGTAGTGAACAATTCTGAAAATGATGTAGATATCAATTGGGATTTTGCACAAGGAAGCAGTGTACAGGTATGGGATCCGTCTGATGGTTCTGTGTGCACAGTGGAAAAAGGGAAAACAATTCCGCTGATCTCCTACCGCGGCATCTTTTTGTTTATGTAAATCAAAAAAATATCTGTCACGGTGTTATTGTATGGCTGTTTATGGATAGAGAGGAGGACAACGGAAATGAATAAATATTATGGAAATAAACCTGGAATAGTCACACAGCAGGAAAAAGAGCATACGGCATTGGTACGGGATATTGCTGCCAGGGGCATGGTACTGCTGGAGCATAAGGGGGTATTACCCATTGCAAAAGGAAGCTGTGTGGCCCTTTATGGTTACGGTGCCGCCAATACGGTATTTTGCGGTCTGGGTGCCGCAAGTTTTACCAGCCGTGAGGAAGTGAGTATTGAGGAGGGGCTTAAGCAGGCCGGGATCACAGTGACATCGAAAGGATATCTGGATAGGTATGCGGCGGCCATGCAGGCTGAGGAGGATGCATATTATGAAGGAATCCGTGAAGCTTCCCAGGGCGTACTGATGAATGGTGTTTTGAAAATGTATAAGGAGCCCTATATTCCGGCAGTGCAGCCGGTTATTACGGAGGCGGATTTACTTGAGGCAAAGAGGGGCGGACAGAATCAAGAAACAGATACAGCAATCTTTGTGATTTCCCGTGTGGCCGGAGAGGATGCAGACCGCAGGCATGCAGAAGGAGATTATCTGCTTTCAAAAGAAGAGGAGGAAAATCTAAATATTCTGTCGAAGAATTTTGACAAGCTCATTGTCCTTTTAAATGTGGGCGCACCCATGGATACTACTTATATCCGGTCTCTGCCAAACTTATGTGCTCTGCTTTTTGTGGGGCAGGCAGCAGGGGTCACAGGCCTTTCGGTGGCGGATGTGCTTACTGGCAAAGTGACACCGGAGGGCAAACTTACAGATACATGGGCAGAGAAGTATGAGGACTATCCCAATGCAGAAAACTTTGCGGCCATGAATGGCAATCTTGATGATGAGATGTACTCTGAGGGTATATACGTAGGATACCGGTATTTTGATACCTTTGATGTGACGCCGGCATATTCCTTTGGCTATGGCCTGTCATACACGGAATTCAAGATGGAAGCCAGGCGGATTGACAGATCCGCGGAAACGGTCTGCATTGAAACAGTAGTTACGAACATCGGATCCAGGTTTGCAGGCAGAGAGGTGGTTCAGGTATATGTATCTGCGCCAAGCGGACGGTTGGACAAAGCCTATCAGGAGCTTAAAGGATTTGACAAGACAAAGCTTCTGCTGCCCGGAGAAAGCCAGACTGTAAAGATTTTTGTGAATATCAGAGATTTCGCGTGCTACAGTGAGAAGGACAGCGCCTGGATACTGGAGCCGGGCGATTACATATTGCGCGTTGGAAACTCCTCGAGGAATACAAAGGAAGCAGTTATACTCAGAATAAACGAGAAGATCATCTGTGAACAATGTAAAAATCTGTTTCCTCTTGACTGCGAAATGGAAGAAATGTCCTCTAAAGATAAGGAGGAATCTGCCGAACACTATCATTCAGTGATTGCAGGTCGGTTGGCAGATACGAATATTCCCGTTATTCATATCAGCGGTCAGGAGTTTACATGTATCTGCCACCAATACCGCAGTCCTCTGTGGAAAGAGGAAGCGGCGGCAGACGGAAATACGGATGTGCTGCGTTTCGAGGATGTCCGGGCGGGCAAGATAAGCCTTGATGACTTTGTGAATTCTCTGACCACGGAAGAAATGTCTTATCTCTGTGTAGGAAATGCCGGAGAGCGGGAAGATGCCACCTTTGCCAGCTATGATGGAAGTAATACTGAGACGGATATCATGGTTCCCATGGCTCCCGGAACCTGCGACACAACAAGAGAACTGATGGAGCGCAGAGGTATTCCGAATATGCATATGTCGGATGGCGGCAGCGGACTCCGCATGCTTCCGGAATATGAGGTGGATGAAAATGGGCGGCTTCTGACAGACGGCATCTTATCTGTTCGAAATGTGGACAAGATATTGGGCGGAGATTATATTAAGGACCGGGTGAATCATGCGGTATATGAACAGTATACCACAGGGCTTCCCATGGCCACCATGCTGGCACAGACGTGGGACAGGGAACTATGGAGAAAGTGTGGTGAAATTGAGGGCAAAGAAATGCAGCTTTTCCATGTGGAGCTATGGCTTGCTCCGTCCATGAATATCCACCGGAATCCTTTATGCGGACGCAATTTTGAATATTATTCAGAAGATCCTTTGATCACGGGAGAGTGCGCGGCTTCTGTGATCAATGCAATACAGAGCTTCCCCTTTGCAGGTGTGACGATGAAGCATTTTGCCTGTAATAACCAGGAAGATAACCGCCACGGTACCAACGCGCACGTATCTGAAAGGACATTGAGGGAGATATATCTCAAGGGCTTTGAAATTGCGGCAAAGAAAGCGCATCCGGCGGCGATCATGTCCTCCTATAACCTGATAAACGGTACACATACTGCTAACCATTATGAACTGCTGACGCTGCTTGCCAGAGATGAATGGGGGTTCGACGGTATGGTTATGACTGACTGGGGAACCACATCCCAGAGCGATAACGATAAGAGAAAATATCCTGCTTCTACCTGTGCCGGCTGCATCCGTGCAGGCAATGATTTAATTATGCCAGGCTCGCATCCTGATATCAGAGGTGTATACGAGGCCGTGAAAAAGAATGAAATATCTATGGCTGAATTACGTTTGTGTGTGAAAAGAATTCTGAATACAATGCTTCGTCTGGAGGCAGGGAGAAAGTGAAAAAGATATGAAAAAAACAAGCTTTAACCAGGGTTGGAAGGTAAGTAAAATTGATGGAAAAATCCTCGGACAGCAGATAAACGGGTTTCCCGAAGGCAGGGAGGTAACCCTGCCGCATGATGCCATGATAGAAGAGAAAATCAGCGCAGATTGTATAAATAGTACGCAGACAGCTCATTTTCCCGGAGGATATTATCGGTATACCAAGGAATTTACAGCACCTCCAGAATGGAAGAACAAGACAGTCACATTGGAGTTTGAAGGCGCTTATATGAATAGCCGTGTATACCTGAATAATGATCATGTAGGCGGATGTCATTACGGTTATTCTAACTTTTACGTAGAGCTTGACCATAGTCTTTTATATGGCAAGGTCAACCGGGTGGAGGTTCTCGTTAATAATGAAGCGCTCAACAGCAGGTGGTATACAGGCAGTGGATTGTACAGGAATGTACAGCTCTATATTGGAGAGCCGGTCCACTTTGCTATTGACGGAATAAGAATCAGTACCCCGGACGTGGAGAAGGATTTTTCCATAGTTCAGGTACAGCCCTGTATAAAGAATGAGGACAGAGAAAACCATAAGCTGCAGGTGAAAACAGAAATCCTTGATATGGAAGGACGGGTAGTATCAGAAGAAACCAGCACTTCATTTATCTACGGGAGAACAGAGCAGACACTCTACCAGAAAATTTCTGTTTTAAATCCGCAGCTCTGGGATTGTGATGATCCGTATTTATATACCTGCCGTCTTACATTACAAAAGGACGGGGAAGAGACAGAGCAGACAGAACTGAAATTCGGTATCAGGAAGCTTCAGCTGGACAGTATTCATGGGCTTCGCATAAATGGAAAACAAGTAAAACTACGGGGTGCCTGCGTACACCATGATAATGGGGTCATTGGCGCCTGCACTCTTGAGATGGCAGAGGAAAGAAAGTGCCGTCTGTTGAAGGAAGCAGGATTTAACTGTATCCGTAGTTCACATCATCCGGCAGGAAAAGCGCTACTTGATGCCTGTGATAAATATGGAATGCTTGTCATGGATGAGCTCTCCGACATGTGGACATGGCCAAAGAATATCAATGATTATGCCACATATTTTGATACAGATTGGGAGAAGGATGTGACAAGAATGGTGGAAAAAGATTTCAACCACCCATCTGTTATCATGTACAGTACCGGTAATGAAATCCAGGAAGTAGGAACACCGAAGGGCGTGGATTTAAACCGCAGAATTGCAGAAAAAATCCGCAGCCTGGACAGCACCAGATATGTAACAAACGCATTTAACGGTTTACTGGCAGCAATTGACTACGAACAGGTAATCTGTTCCGATCTGAGAGAAAAAGCGGCCAGGGAAAGTAAGGGTCTTAATGATATTATGGGGGAAACCATTGATATTATGGACTCCGAGATGATCAGCGGTATGGAAGTCCATCCTATTATGACGGAAAAAATTGATGCGTTTATGGGAAGCTTGGATATTGCCGGTTATAATTACCTTACTCTTCGTCACGAAATGGATCTTGAGAGGAAGCCTCACCGGGTAGTTCTGGGAGCGGAAACCTTTCCCTCAGATATAGCCGGACTATGGGACATAGTAAAGCGTAATCCCCATGTAATCGGAGATATGACATGGACAGGTTATGATTATCTGGGAGAAACAGGACTGGGAGTGATTACATTTGAAGAAAAAACAGAAGAAAGGATTGGAAGAACGTCATGGTCAGGTGACATTGATATTACAGGTAAACGCCGCCCCATAAGCTATTTAAGGGAGATAGTTTACGGTCTGCGAAAAACGCCCTATATAGCAGTAGAAGACCCTGCTCATTACGGAATGACACAGAAGAAGAGCAAGTGGGCATTTGAGGACAGTATTCCAAGCTGGACCTGGAGCGGCTTCGAGGGAAAGAACATAGCAGTGGACATTTACTCCTCATCTGATGAGGTGGAATTGTTTATTAACGGCAAATCTCTTGGCAAAAAGCCGACAGGAGAGCAGCATCAGTTTACAGCAAAATATGAAGCCGTGTACGAGCCGGGAGTTTTGGAAGTTAAGGCATATTATAAAGACACAGTATACACGGAGAAGCTTCACACAGCAAAAGAAAAACTGCTGCTTTGTGCGGAAACTGACAGAAAGGAACTTCAGGCAAACGGTGCTGATCTTGCATTTGTTACTGTAGAATTACGGGATGAAAATAGTATCGTAAATATGCAGGAGAGAAGAAATATTGCTGTTGAAATAGAAGGGAACGGGATAATCCAGGGTTATGGCAACGCAGATCCGTATTTCCAGGGAAGTTATCAGGAAAAAAACATTCCGGCATTTGAAGGCCGGGTGCAGGCAGTGGTAAGGGCCGGATTTGAACCTGGCGAAATAAAATTGATATTTTCCTCTGAAGGGTGCGAGAGTGTGGAAATGGCTATAGCAGTCAAAAAAGCTTAAATATCTTAATGTTTAAGAAGTTACTGTCATAGTAAAATTAGACATAGGAAAAATTAGGATATCCATTTTTTAACAATACAAACCATCCAAATATTTTCTGAGAAGAAAGCGATTTGTCTTGATTTATTTACTAAAATGCACTATAATTGAAACATATTAAATAAGGTTTTTGGTTAAAATTAATATTATATGTGTCTAAGGAGGAAAACAGGATGGTTGAACTGATTGTAGGAAAGAAAGGCAAGGGCAAAACAAAAGTACTGTTAGACAGAGTGAACGGCGCAATTAAAGACGCAAATGGCAGCATAGTTTACTTAGACAAGAGCACGAAGCATATGTATGAGCTGAACAATAAGGTACGTCTCATTGATGTATCCGGATATCCTGTCAGCAATTCAGATGAATTTGTTGGTTTTATCTGTGGTATCATTTCTCAGGATCATGATTTAGAGCAAATATATCTTGACAGTTTCTTGAAGGTTGCCAAACTTGAAGATTCAGATGTCACCAGTACATTAGAAAAGCTCGATAAAGTTTCCAATATGTTTAATATTACTTTCGTAATAAGCATATCACTGGATAAGGAGGAAATCCCGGCAGCATTCCAGGATAAAGTAAGTGTTGCCTTATAATATACTCATTTGAATATTAGTGCTACAATAATTATAAATACGAAACTGAAAATTACATACTGAAAAATCTGAGAGCTGATTATCTGTCATTAAAGATAATCAGCTCTTGTCACATTAAAGGCAGAACTTGTAAAAAAGAAATAGTAAAAATCTAAAATAATCTGTCACACAAACAAACCTGTCATGTCTAATCTATCAGGAGGTAAAAACGGGCACCAGGCCCATACAGAATAAAACCGCGGTTGTGCGGCATAGGAGGAAATTATGAGTATAAAAGCAAATGAAGATCTGGGTATTTTGATCGATAAGGCCACTGCCGGAGATAAGGAAGCGTTGGAAACTGTTATTTTAAGTGTTCAGGATCTTGTATTTAACCTGTCACTGCGGATGCTGGGAACCTTTCAGGATGCTGAGGATGCCGCCCAGGATATTCTCTTGAAGATCATGACCCATCTGTCATCCTTCAGGAAGGAGAGTACCTTTACTACATGGGTATTCCGTATTGCAACAAATCACCTGATCAATTATAAGAAGCATATGTTTGCCCACGCCCCCCTGAACTTTGAATTTTACGGGGATGATATTAAAAACGGCAATATTTATGATCTGCCTGATCTCACACAGAATGTGGAGAAATCCATCCTGGCAGAGGAATTAAAAATGTCCTGTACAAATGTTATGCTGCAATGCCTTGATGCAGAAAGCCGTTGTATTTTTGTTCTGGGGACCATGTTTAAGCTGGACAGCCGCATTGCCGGGGACATTCTTGACATGTCACCGGAAGCGTACCGTCAGAGATTGTCCAGAGTTCGCAGAAAAGTAGCTGATTTTCTCACTGATTACTGCGGAGAATATGGAAAAGGAAAATGCCGGTGTAAAGAACGGCTGAATTACGCAATCCAAAGTCATCGGTTGAATCCTGCAGTTTTGGACTATACAGGGGCATCAGAATTGTCAGAGGATAAGATGATGGAATTTAAGAATGCAATGGAGGATATTGATGATTTATCCGAACATTTCTCCTTTTGCAAAGCATATGAGTCTCCGGCACAAATAAAACAGTTTTTCCTGAATTTTCTGGAATCCACTACATTTTCCACTGTAAAGAATTCATAGGGAGGTTATGTCATGAACACCGAAGTCATATTAAATTATCTTTCTTGTTTAAGCCAGAACAACAACCGGGAGTGGTATCACGGACACAAAGCAGAATATAAGGAAGCAAATGAGGAATTTGAATCACTTGTCCAGGAATTAATTCTGGGCATCGGACAATTTGACAGCAGTATTTTAAATAATTCACCTAAAGATTTAACCTTCAAGTTAGTCCGGGATACCCGGTTCAGCCATGATAAGTCTCCTTACAATCCTGCATTTCGTGCACATATTTCTTCCATGGGGAAGCTGCCTGTCCCTGTGGGGTATTATATAATGATCAAACCCGGAAACCAGTCTTTTTTAGGCGGCGGCCTCTTTGCCGATATGTTTAAGGATGCCACCACAATGGTGAGAGATTACATAACAAACCATCCCCATGAATGGGAACAGGTCATCACCGCACCGGAATTTAAGGAAATTTTTCATGTACAGGGTACAGCTCTTAAAAATGTGCCTAAAGGCTATGACAGTACACACTCCCAGGCGGAATATCTGAAGTACAAAAGCTGGTATTTGGAGTATCCTGTGAGTGATGAAATTGTCAAAGACGCCGACAATTTCTTCAGAACGGCAGTATCTGTCTTTGAAAAAATGAAACCTTTTAATGATTACCTGAACCAGGCTCTTAAGGGATTCAAGATGCCGGAGAGATAGCAAATCTGAGGGACGATTTACAAGTATACCATGCTTCTGCATTTAAGTGTTCTTATTCTTTTCCTCATAGAACCGGATTTATTTTCATATAATAGGCATAATCCTTACACAAGGCTGCTTGTTCTAAATCAGTAGAAAGGGGATTGCCAGTGAAAAGAATCCATCCTTTGTTCACAATACTAAAAGGAATGATAGTGGGAGGTACTATGCTTGTCCCGGGAGTAAGCGGAGGCTCTATGGCCATGATACTTGGAATATATAACAACCTGGTTTCAGCCGTTAGTTCCTTTATGAAGAGGAAAAAAGAAAATTTCATTTTTCTGCTCCTTTTTTCAGCGGGAGGCGCTGCCGGCATGCTGCTGTTTGCAAATCCGCTACTGAAACTCATTGAGAAATATCCTATGCCTATGCTGTATTTCTTTATAGGAGCTGTGGCCGGAGGTTTTCCATTGATTTTCAGGCAGGCAAAAATCCAGGCTTTTTCGTTGAAAATCCCAATATATATGGCCATTGGGTTGTCTGCGGTCTTACTTATTTCTGTGCTTCCAAATGGAACATTTCAGTCAATGATAAACGGTAATAAGATCAACTCCTTATTTTTAAGCCTGGCAGGTGTCATTGCTGCTGCAGCGCTGGTCCTGCCAGGAATCAGTGTTTCCTACTTATTGCTCCTCATGGGATTGTATGATGGAACTATGCGGGCGATCAGCGAGTTTTATCTGCCTTTCCTGATCCCTTTGGGGATTGGGCTGATACTTGGAATCGTCCTTACCACCAAGGCGTTAGAACGAGCCATGACAAAACACCCGCAGCCCACCTACCTTATTATACTGGGATTTGTTCTGGGCTCTATTGCAGAAATCTTTCCCGGGATCCCTGAAGGTCCTGAACTTTTGATCTGTATCATTACGCTGGCAGCGGGATATACCGTCATCCGTCTGCTTTCAGGGGCAGGGCAGGTAAATGGACAGAAATGACAGCCGTTTTTAGGGCTGTCATTTTCTATTCATGTGTTTTCTGAGAGTTCAAACGGAACTGGCCTGGAGAGATACCGCATTTGTCTTTAAACAGCTTGCTGAAATAGCTGGGACTGTTGAAACCGCAGGAATAGCTGATATGGAATATGGTCTCATCCGTACCTGCCAATAATTGTGCTGCCCTGGAAAGGCGGTATTCGCATAAATATTCTATAGGCGTTTTCCGCAGAATCTCCTTAAAGCACCGGAAGCATTCACTCCTGCTTACATTGGCAGCGTCTGCGATACTGTCAATAGATATATTTTCGCTAAAATGAGTATGGATGTAGGAGAGCATGGCGCGGACGCGCTGTTCCTGGAGAAGTTCACTGTTATGTACCCTGGGAAAATCCTTCATATCAGCCGTCAGGCAAAGAAGGTGACGCCAGATTCTGCAGATAAGCTCCATACATTTAAGTTCATACCCTAAGGTATCGGAAGGAAGTTCATAGAATTCATACAAGGCATCCAGAATTTCCTTCTCATTTGCCAACTCTGATGAAAGGTAGATGCCGGGGACGGGAAGCTTTATAATAGGGAGAATATTCTTTTTATAAACAGAACCTGACGGCTGCAGGCTGAAAAAGCCCGGGGGAAATTCACAGTCAAACATCTGTGTTCCCGGTTCTAACTGCCTGGCCATGTGCAAAGCCTTGGAATTCACAAAAACACCTTCTCCCTGCCGCAGAACTTTTGGGGCATACTCATGTTTTCCCTGGGTAATACGATACTCCACAGCGCCTTTAAGTACCAGAGCAAATTCAAATTCATTATGCCAATGATAATCAAACTGTCCGTTCAGATAGTCGTCAAAATAATCAGCACAGCTGGAAATGGGCAGAGAATTACTTTGATAATGGATGCGTTCCAGCAGATTTTCATCCACAATTACTGTTTTATTTCCCATTCTGTTCCTCCCATAGTGATGATATTCATAATGTTGGGATTATTTTTATAGCAATTGATACAAAAATAGATATTCAAACCGGCATTTTGGTTTTATTATTATATCAATTGTTGTAAGGTAATGTCAATGATGCCGGGGCAATGCAGGCATATCCCCAGCATCATGTGTTACTGTTCACTCCGTGACCAGCAACACGCTTCGCGATGTACAGAAATTATGCATACTGCATAATTTCGCACGTTGTATATCTCGGGATTTTCATGCATATATGCATGAAAACACCTCGCGGGATATTACCAGTGAACAGTAACCATCATGTCAGTCGGGAACGGAAACGGAAATGAGCAGAATCAAAGATATGACAAAAGGGAAGCCGTCTAAGCTTCTTTTAATGTTTGCTGTACCCTTGATGATAGGGAACCTGGGACAGCAGCTATATATGGTGGCGGATGCAGTTATTGTAGGACGAGGTGTAGGAGTGGAAGCTTTGGCTGCAGTAGGGGCAACAGACTGGACCTACTGGCTCATCCTGTGGACGATCCAAGCCATGACACAAGGCTTTGCCACACGCCTGTCACAGTATTTCGGTGCAGGAGACAAGCAGGAACTGAGAAAGGGCGTGGCTATGTCAATCACATTGTGCGGTGTCATCGGCATTGTGTTTACTGCCATCGGGCTGTTCCTTGTATATCCCATGCTGCATATTTTAAAAACTCCGGAAAACATATTTGACAGCGCTGCTTCCTATTTAATAACCTTGTTTTTAGGTACTGTAATCGTCATGGCATATAATATGGCAGCGGCTATCCTGCGGGCTCTTGGGGACGGCAAAACCCCTATGATCGCAATCGCAGTTGCCGCCTGTACCAATATTGTTTTGGACTTACTGTTTATCCTTGTGTTCCGCTGGGGTATTGTGGGCGCTGCAGTTGCTACTCTTATAGCACAGCTTATTGCCTTTTTGTATTGCTTTATGGTACTGAAAAATATCGAGATCATCAGAACCTCCCGTGAAGACTGGATCGTGGATTGGCCTGCAATCAAACGCCTGTGTCAGCTTGGGGTTCCCTTAGCCCTTCAGCACGTGCTGATTGCTGTGGGCGGTATGATTCTGCAGTCTACCATCAACCGCTATGGCTTCTTGTTTGTTGCAGGCTTTACTGCCACAAATAAGATATACGGTTTGCTGGAAAGTTCCGCCATCTCCTTAGGGTATGCTGCTACCACTTATATGGCCCAGAACTATGGCGCAGGTCTGAATGAACGGATCCACAAGGGGATGAAGAGTATTACTATTATGGCAGTATTGATGTCAGTATGTGTATCCGCCGTCATGCTTTTTGGGGGAAAGGCTGTTTTAAGCTTGTTTGTGTCCTCCGGGGATGCCAATGGAGGAGAAGTTCTTAACATAGCATACCACTATCTGGTTATTATGAGCTGCCTTCTCTGGTTTCTATATCTGCTTCATGGATGGCGGAGTGCCATACAAGGACTTGGAAACGCAATCATACCTATGATTTCAGGGGTAGCGGAATTTGTTATGCGTGTTGCAGCAGCCCTTATTTTCACAAGAATTTGGGGAAGTGAGGCAATTTTTTACGCCGAACCCTGTGCATGGGCAGGAGCAGCCATTCTTCTCATTGCAGGAGGCATCCGGATACTGAAAAAAATAACTTGACAGCCAGGGTTTAGATTAGTAAACTGAGAATATATGGAAGTTACAGAAATAGCAAAACTGTCGAAAGACGGTGACGCAAAGCCAAGGGTCTAAGGCTTCTTCAGAAGCTAGGACAGCCGGTTGCCGCAAGAGTTTTCTCAGTGAAATGTAACAAATACACATGATCATTGTGTTCTGTCAGCGTTGTTTTTATGACAGTTGTGAGGTTTTACGTTTTGCCGGCAATCGTTTATATTTTACCAAAAATATAAACGATTTTTTTGTGCAAAATTTTGTGTCAAAATTTCCATAAGAGAAATAAACAGAGGGAGTATAGGAGGAATGAAGGGATGAAAAAAGCTGCAGCACTATTTATTGCCTTATGCCTGAGTGTACAGGCTATTTGTGCATCACCCGGAATTATTATGGCCGCAGATTTTGAGGAAACCGGGATTTATGATGATGAGAATCCTGGGACAGAAGAGCAGCCCGGCAGTACGGAGGATATGGGAGCGGAAAGCCAGGACGGACAGACGGCTGAAAATGAGGATCCGCAGAATGATGTGGAGATTTTTGAAAATAATGATACAGGAGAAAACGACTCCCTGTTCCAAAGCGGTGAAGATATGGCAGAAGAACCATTATTCGGGGACGGAACAGAAGAGTCAGAAGAAGCCTTCACTGATTTGGCAGAAAATTCCGGAACGGGAAACGGAAGCTTAAAGGTTGAACTGCTTTCAGCAGTTACCATGGCCAATGACAGGAATTTTTCTGTGGAATTGACTAACTCAGGGAACCAGACCATAACAATACCTGCAGCAAGTGAAGGGGGAATCCCTTCCACATCTGCATATTTTCCCGGACTGCAGGCAGGAGATTATACACTCACGATCAATAGCCAGGGCTTTGCCCCATATAAGCAAAGTCTTACGGTGGAGGCAATGGATTATTCCATTCAGGTATATACAGGAATGCTGGCAGGAGTAGACTATAACGCTGCCGGGCATCCCGGCGCTATGCTAATTGGGGATATAAACGGCGACGGTATGACAGACAGTCTGGATAAAGATATCATTCTGCAGACAATTGAAAACGGCAGCGGTAACATAAATGCGGATTTAAATCTTGACGGAACTGTAGATCTTATGGATCTGCACTATTTTGCAAAAGGCCTGGAGCAAACAACCTCCTACACTTCCAGTGTATTGGCTTCTGTTCCGGTTCAGGCAGCACAGAAGAATGTTTCAGAAGGAACACAGATCACAGGCGGAAACCTTGAAAACTTAGGCGGAAATAACTTAAGCGAAAGTGAGCGTACAGTTCAGCTTGCAGCATCAAATAATGCGGTGATTTCTCAAGAAAATCCTGTGGAAGTAGCCTTTGATTTCTCCAATAGTGCGGAAAACCCTCCAGCCATACAGGGAATTACCTTGGAGTCCCCGGCTGGAAGCAATAATGCCGTCACAACGGGAACCATAACCGTAATAGTGGATGATGGTACTGATACCGGATATCCCATTGAGGTTCCCTTTTCACCCAAAGCAGAGGAAGCTGTATACTTTCTGATGGAATCCTCTGAACTGTCAAGCCCCACTGCAGTTGTGGACAAAGACGGCACCATTGTCATCGATTTTCATGGACAGATCGCGGTTAAGAAGGTGACGATCAAGATTACAGGGACAAAGCTTAACACTTCCCTTGCAGAAGTATCTGAAGTAACCTTTGTGAATAATATGCAGGACCGGATTCCTGCACCCCAGATGAATATTCCTGTAATTACAAGTATAACTGCCGGAAGTCAGCAGTTTACATTAGAATGGAACCAGGAATCAAACGTCACAGGATACGAGGTACAAATCCTCCATGGAGATGAGGATGAAATCAAGAAAACCTCTGCTACTTCCATGACAGTAAAATCTTTTAAAAATGATAAGCTGAAAAACAATGAAACCTATGAAATTTCAGTACAGTCTGTCAATGGCGAGTGGAGAAGCGGCTACTGCACTCCTAAAGAGGTAATACCCAAAACCACCCAGGTGCCAGATGCACCTGACAATCTCAAGGTGACAGGGGGATACAAAAGTCTGGCAGCTTCCTGGAAAAATATGAAGGATACAGACAGCTATAATCTTTACTACCGTAAGGACACGGATTCTGTCTATAATAAAATTGAGAATATTACAGGGAACAGCTATACTGTCAGCCAGCTGGAGGATAACACCAGATATTTCGTATATGTGACAGGAGTAAATGAGAAAGGAGAAGGCAAACCTTCTCTGAAATCAGTTGCAGTCACTACAAGCCTGGCGTCTGTAAAAATGCCTGAATATAAGCTTATCAATACAAGCAAGGGTGAAGGACAATTATCAGCACATATTAAAAGTATTACACATGGCAGAGGAAAAATGCTTGACAGTCCTCTTGATGATGCTTCGGAGATAAAGAATTCAGCTTACGGTGTCGCAGACAATAACCAGTCCTCAAGCTATTATATGAACGACTGGGATGACGGTGCCTACTACCCGTCTATAGACGGAAAGGGACTGATCATAACACTGGATGCTGTATACCAGATTGGAGGCTTCTCTTTTGTGGACAGCAGTAATCAAGGCTCTTATAATAAGATAGTGCTGGATTACTGGGATGAGCATAATGCGGTAAAATCCGTGAATACCAGTATTTCCAGAAAACTGGATACCAACGGCAAGGCATATTATTATGTTAAATTCAATAAGCCTGTGGAAGCAAGCAAGTTCCATATTGGAATAGGAAAACCTAATGCTTATATAAGAAGCATACAAGTGTCTGATTTGAATCTTTTCTACTATGACAGTCTGGAAACAGATATTATAAATCTCTATGAAGACGATTTACATACCATGCTGAAGGAAACAGTGACAGCAGAAACAATCCAGGAACTTCAGAACAGACTGGATACCAGAGATAGTGTAAGCGGTGAGTTTCACCCGGAAAAAGAAATGCTTCAGAAAGAATTGGATACAGCAAA
This sequence comes from Eubacteriales bacterium, assembly GCA_030524175.1. Classification (GTDB taxonomy): domain Bacteria; phylum Bacillota; class Clostridia; order Lachnospirales; family Lachnospiraceae; genus Blautia_A. Next base: position 35,782 of record JAUNHC010000025.1, on the reverse strand, counting down.
AGGCATTCTGGAAGGAAATCTGAAATCCACAGTAGGCATCCACGGAGAAATCAGAAATAGTGACGGATATCTAGGATTTACCGGTTTAAATGCATGGCAGCCTTTAGGGGTAAGCGCCCGGGCCGGGGAAACCATCACAGTCTTTGTGGGACACAGCACTAAGAAAACAGGCACTTCTGCGGAAATGAAATTATTTGTGACACAAAATCATGCAGAAGCCAGCTCATTTGCAAAGGAAATTGCCACTCTGAATGTAGGCCGTAACGAAGTGACGATTCCTTCCATCCAGAGTATCGCCGCGGAACAGGGCGGTCAGCTTTATGTGCAGTACACAGGCGGTCAGAATGGGATTTCTTACGGAGTAAGGGTAAACGGCGGCGCAGAGATACCACGGCTGGATTTGTACAGATTATCAGAAAGTGAACGAGCCGATGCTATCTTAAAATATGTACAGGAATTAGAGGCATTTGTACCTGAACTTGAAAAGCAGCACAAAGAACTGCATCAGAAAGGTGATTTATCATCAGTAAATTACGATTATGATGCAAAAAACTGTATCTTAAATACAACAGACATCATGCTTGACCAGATGATGTATTCCGTACCTGCCAGCCAGGTGCTTGCAGGGCTTGGCTCCGGAAGTACACAAGAGAAGGCAGAGAAGCTGAACCAGGCATTAAAAGCCATGGATGATATGATGCTGTTATTTTACCAGCATAAAGGTCTGACCAATGCAAGCGACGCCGGTGCAAAAAACAAGCTTCCGGCACGGCATTTGAATATCCGCTATATGAGAATGTTCTCGGGTGCCTTTATGTACGCCTCAGGAAATCACGTTGGAATCGAGTGGGGTTCAGTGACAGGTCTGATGAGCGGAACACCGATTGTAAGCAACAACGGAAGATATGAGAGCGGAAGATACTTCGGCTGGGGGATCGCACATGAAATCGGCCATGAGATCAACCAGGGTTCCTATGCAATTGCTGAGATAACAAATAATTACTTCTCAGTTCTGGCTCAGGCACATGACACCAATGACACTGTAAGATTCAAATATAAAGATGTATATGAAAAAGTAACATCCGGGACTGTAGGACGTGCCGATAACGTTTTTGTACAATTGGCATTGTACTGGCAGCTGCACCTGGCTTATGACAGAGGCTACAACTATAAAACATATGATACCTACGAAGATATTTTCAACAATCTATTCTTTGCAAGGGTGGACAGCTATGCCAGAGATACATCCAAGGCTCCGTCACCAGGAGGAGTAAAACTGACGCTGAGCGATACAGACCAGAACCTTATGCGCCTGGCAGCAGCAGCAGCAGAAAAAGATTTGACAGAGTTTTTCCAGAGATGGGGAATGGTACCTGATGAAGCCACAAAAGCATACATGAATCAGTTTGAGGCTGAGGAACGGGCAATCTACTATGTCAATGACGAGGCCCGCGTGTATGAGATTGAAAACGGAACTGAAAGTACCTTTAAGGATAAGAATATCGTCAATGCATCTGTGGAAACCCATGGCACAAAAGCAGAATTGAGTCTTTCGGTGAGCGGAAACAACAGCAGCGCCCTGCTTGGCTATGAGATTTACCGCTGTACAAATGCCAAAGGAACTGAAATAAAAGAGCTTGCGGCGTTTACCACAGAAAACACCTATACAGACACAGCAATCAGCCAGGCAAACCGTGTCGTTACCTATGAGGTGGCAGCAGTGGATAAGTTCTTGAACCGGTCAGCCTCTTACCGTCTGGCCCCTGTTAAAATAGCCTCTGACGGAAGATATGCAAAAGCCGGCTGGACTGTGAACACAAATAATAACTTAAAAACTGATGAAGACAAGGTTAAAGAACCGGATGAAGAGAATCCTGATATCGCACTGGTGGAACGGGCAATTGACAAGGTGATTGATAATGATTCCAACAGTACCTTTACGGGAAGCAGCTCCGGAAACGGTGAGATCATTCTTGACTTCCATAAGACATTGCCTGTGAGCGCTCTGTTATATGAATGGAAAGATGGAACAACTCCTATTAAGAATTACAGAATACAGCTGAGCAAAGACGGCTCAAAATGGTTTACTGTAAAGGAAGGACAATTCCAGACTGACAACACGGACACCGCTGTAGTTTACTTCCAGAATGAAAAGAAAGATCCCTTTGTGTGCACCTTTGATGCCCAATATTTAAAGCTACAGATTCTGGACTCCGGGGAACGTTCTGTTTCAGAGCTTGAAATCCTCGGACCCTCCGGCGACAACCTGGAATTCCGCAAGGATGCCCCTGTCGGAATTTTAAAAGAGGATTATGTATACGCAAGCGATAAAACAGGGGTACAAAAAATACCTGAAGGTTCTCTTGTCTTCACCGGAACATACAAAGGCAACCCGGCTTATAATGTAGCTGTACTGTACGATGAAAATGGCAATGTGGTAGGCGGTACAGACAGCGAAGGAAATCTTAAATCAGAACAGATCATTCTGGCGGAAGTACCGGAGCACGGAGAGCTTGGTGAGGTTTCGGAAGGAAACTGGATTTACTACGTACTACCCGACTCACAGGGCAAGTTCAATATCCCGAAACAGGTACGTGCTGAATTGTACCGGGTAGACAATGCACTCACAAACGAAGGAGAACGCCTGGTAAGTGATACCCTGTATCTGACAATTCCGGAAAAGCTGCCGGAAATCACTTTTAATACAGGAGAAGGGGACTGATATGAAGAAATGGTATAAAATCTTATTTACTGCTTTATTACTGCTGGGACTGACTATTGCACCCTCTGCCGTCCTGGCAGAGGGCAGCGATATTATGATAACCGGCGGAGAAAAGTCAGCTGACATCATGTTACATCAGCCTGCAGAGTCAGCAGATGTGACCTCTATGCAAATCGATATTAAAGTTGAAGTGACAGCAGGAAACTCCCAAGGACTTGCCGTAACATTTTTATTCAACCAGGCATTACCCTCGGCTGTGAAAGAAGCTGTTTATAACAAAAATGACGGGATACTGCATATTTATACTGCAGGGACACAAAATATTTTCAGTGAGACACCATCCCTTTCCCTGGGCAAAATTTCAATCCAATGGGAGGGCGAAGAAGAATTTCAGGCTAATTTAATGCCGGTATACTATGAAGTGATCAATAAAGCTGATGGCAAGACAGTAATTGATATCACAGACGCCGCAGGTGCAATTGTAGGTAATGCTTCGGAGAAACCAACTCCCACACCAACGCCGGAGGTTACACCGGCTCCTGACCCCGGCGGCAGCACAACTCCGGCGCCGCAGCCTACACCCCAGCCCACACCGGACCCAACACCAACACCACAGGTTACACCTGCCCCGGAGGTCACTCCCACACCTGCCCCTGTGACGAAACCAGCTGCAACTTCATTAAAATCAAAAACTAAAAACGGCAGCAATCGGATCGTATTCTCCTGGAAAAAAGTGCCCAAAGCAGACGGATATCAAATTTATCAGTACGATACCGGCAAAAAGGCCTATGTCCGCATGAAAACTGTCCAGGATGGCAATGTGACAAGCTATACAAGCAAAGCACTGTCCTACGGGAAATCTTATCGTTTTAAAATCCGTGCCTATACCAATGACTCGAAAAGGGACAGAGTGTACGGTTCCTTCTCAAAAGTAATCTCTGCCAAAACTGCACCGGCGAAATTGAATGCAGCTGTAAAGGCAGACAAAAATAAGAAGGTTAAGATATCCTGGAAAAAGGTATCCCAGGCAGACGGCTACCAGATTTACAGAAGCACATCAAAAAACGGAACCTATTCCCGCCTGAAAACACTAACCAGCGGAAAAACAACAAGCTACAATCAGACAAAACTGAAAAAAGGTACCTATTACTATAAAGTACGTGCCTTCACAAAAATGCCTGACGGAAGCCGTATATACGGAGCCTTCAGCACTGTAAAATCCGTTAAGATCAAATAATAATATATATTAACAGAGCTCTGAAGCATAGCCGGATATCCATCTATGCCCAGAGCTCTGTTATTTTTCTCCTCTGTGATCTCCGATTACAGAGGAAAAATTTTATTCCAGGTGTTATAATAAGATTACTAAATCGGAGGTGTGGTAATTATGAATATAACAGATAAAAATATAGACGGCGGCAAAGCATTTGACTGGGGGAAAACTTCAGAAGACTACGCAAAGTTCCGGGACATTTACCCTCAGGAATTCTATGACAAAATCGTGAACCGTAAACTATGTATCAATGGTCAGACTGTTCTGGATATAGGCACCGGAACAGGAGTTCTTCCCAGAAACATGTATCATTTTGGCGCCAAATGGACAGGTACGGATATTTCGGAAAATCAGATCGAACAGGCGAAAAAATTATCTCAAGGTCTGGATATTGACTATTATGCCCTCTCGGCCGAGAACATAAATTTTCCTGACAATTCATTTGATGTGATTACCGCCTGCCAATGTTTTTGGTATTTTGACCACCAACAGATTATGCCTGAAATCTTCCGTATGCTCAAGCCCAATGGACGTATTCTTGTTTTGTATATGGCCTGGCTGCCCTTTGAAGACAGTATTGCCGGAGCAAGCGAGGAGCTTGTACTGAAGTATAATCCTAAGTGGAGCGGTGCAGGAGAGACGATCCACCCCATATTTATACCAGATTGCTATGATAAGAAATTTGAACTTATTTACCATGAAGAATATCCCTTGAATGTTCATTTTACCCGTGAGAGCTGGAATGGCAGAATGAAAGCCTGCCGAGGCATCGGAGCTTCACTTGCCGATGAAGAAATCATGGCATGGGAACAGGAGCATATGAAACTGCTCACTGAAATCGCGCCTGCCCAGTTTAATATTTTACACTACGGCGCTATTGCCGAATTGAAGAAGAGATAAGGGAAGGAGTGACACGAACCATATGGTGTGTGAGGTGCTGTGAGATATAAAGTATCATATCATACAAGAAAGATTCGATTCAGGGTGTTATAATGATTCAATGCTATCATTATAGGAGGTACCAAACATGCCGGGAAATCAGGAACAGCGGCACATTTATTATGACCGCGATTTAGGAATAGAAGCATATCAGCTAAGCGGAATTGTCCAGAAATTCCCCAATCATTTTCACGAATTCTATGTGATCGGTTTTATTGAGGGCGGAAAACGCCACCTTTGGTGCAAAGGCCAGGAATATGACTTAAGCGCCGGGGATCTGGTCTTATTTAATGCACGGGACAATCATTATTGTGCCCCCGTAGGCAAAGAATTACTGGATTACCGCGCCTTAAATATAAATTGTGATGTCATGTCTGCTGCAGCAAAAGGAATTACAGGGAAAGACTACGTCCCTCATTTCACCCAGAATGTGATCTATCAAAGTGAAATTGCACCTTCTGTAGCTGACGTGTATGATGCAATCCTGGCAGACGCGCCGAAGCTTCAGAAGGAAGAGGCCTTTTTCCATCTTCTGGAACAGGTCTTGCAGGAATATGCTGCCCCTAATAAGAATATCAGCGATTCAGAACCTGACGGGCAGGTCAAAATGCTCTGCACCTATATGGAGGAACATCTTGGAGAAAATATCTCCCTGGATGATCTGCTTTCCATGACCAGCTTCGGAAAATCTTATCTGCTCCGTTCTTTTACCAAGCAGGTAGGGGTTTCCCCCTACCGATACTTACAGACCATCCGTATTGACAAAGCTAAAAAGCTTCTGGAACAGGGCGTTGAGCCCATTGATGTAGCGTGTATGACGGGATTCTCTGATCAGAGCCACTTTACAAACTTTTTCAAAGGATTTATCGGTGTTACACCGAAACAGTATCAGAGGATTTTTACGGAGACACGTTGAAGACTGATCAAAACAGAAAATACAGTAAAATAATAGTCTGATAAAGGTAAAAGGAGATAAAGATATATGGAACTGAATTCTAATAAATGCGTAATGGTGATCGATGAAGCATTACCCCTGGGCATCATTGCAAATACTGCCGGTATTATGGGAATTACATTAGGTAAATATATACCGGAAACCGTAGGCCCCCAGGTTATGGATAAGAGCGGGAGTTCCCATTTAGGGATCATTCAAATTCCTGTTCCGGTACTGAAAGCAGACCGGGAAAAGATTAAAGAAATACGGGAACGGCTTTACCAGCCTGGGTTCGAAAACCTCATTGTTGTAGACTTTTCCGATGTGGCCCAAAGCTGTAACGTATATGATGATTATATCCAGAAGGCTGCCTCTGTGGAGGAGAACAATTTCACATATTTCGGAATCGGAATCTGCGGAGAGAAAAAATTAGTGAATAAACTCACCGGCAGCCTTCCTCTGTTAAGATAAAAGTCAGTAACACTCCAGGCAGGTATGAGATGTTACCGAAATTAATATATGCCTTTAAGTAAGAGAGGTTTGTAAAAAACATGGAGAATTTTACATCTGAAATAAGAAAAGACGAAAAAGGACGGCTCACGTTCATTGAACTTCCCTTTGATGCAAAAGAAGTATTTCATATTTCCAAAGGTACGATCTACGTTGCAGGAAAGATCAATGATGCAGAATACCGGAGCAAACTCCTTTCACGAGGCAATGGAAAATATATACTTGTTTTAAATAAAGCCTTGCAAAAGTTGATCGGTGTCACTGAACATCCAATAACAGTAAAAGTTACCATGAATTTGGACCAGCAGATAAATCCGCAGGCGAAAACGATCAGCAATATAGAAACTGCTGCCGGCAAAACAGATGTTATAACAGCTATTAAGACAAGACGAAGCATCCGTAAGTTTACATCTGAGCCTATTGACAGCAAAACTTTAAATACCATTCTAAACGCCGGTTTATCGGCACCAACGGCAAAAAATAAAAAGCCGTGTCATTTTCTTGTAATAAAGGAAAAACCTTCTCTTTTAAAATTGTCACAGAGTAATCCCAATGCCAGAATGCTTGCGGATGCCCACTGTGCAGTTATCGTTTGCGGTGACAGCAACCTGGAAGGAATGAAAGAATTTCTATATGCAGACTGTTTTGCGGCCTCTGAAAATATTCTATTATGTGCCCATGGACTAGGAGTCGGGGCAGTTTGGTGCGGAATAGCAGCTAACTCTGATTGGAAGAAATTGATCATTCAAGAGTTTCATCTGCCGCTGAAAGTTGAACCTGTTTCCGTCATCGCATTAGGATATCCGGCAGAAGCGCCGGAACAAGAAGAACGATGGGACTTAGGAAAAATCCATTTTAATAATTGGTAATTACATAAATTCTTAAAAAAATGTAATGCATCTGCCTGCACTCCGCAAAAAATATCATGAATGGAATGCATTTCTTTGATATGCTAATTGTACGATTGTACAAAAAATAAAAGAAGCGAGGCATAAACTCATGGCAGATATCATAGTACATGGACTTACTCAGAATAATCTGAAGAATATAACCTTTCATATTCCAAAGGAAAAAATCACTGTTTTTACCGGTGTCTCCGGTTCCGGAAAATCAAGTATTGTATTTGACACAATTGCCGCTGAATCCCAGCGGCAGATGAATGCCACCTATCCGGCATTTGTCCGTTCCAGACTGCCCAAGTATCCGAAACCGGCAGTAGAACGCATTGACAACCTCACGCCTTCTGTGGTGGTAGATCAATCCCCGCTGGGCGGAAATGCACGGTCAACAGTAGGAACCATCAGCGGTTTGTACTCCAGCCTGAGACTGCTTTTTTCAAGGACAGGGAAACCTTATGTGGGAACTGCCTCCTATTTTTCTTTCAACGACCCCAACGGAATGTGCAAAACCTGTTCCGGCCTTGGGAAAATTACAAAAGTTAATATAGAAGCAATGATAGACTTGGATAAATCATGGAACCAGGGCTGTGTGAAGGATTCTTTATACCGTCCTGGTTCTTGGTATTGGAGGCAGTATGCCGAATCCGGCCTGTTTGACCTTGATAAACCGGTTAAAGAGTATACCGGCGAGGAATACAATCTTCTTTTATACGGCTCCCGCAATGGAAAGGACGAGCCTGAAAACCCGAAAGTAACGGGAATATATCATAAATATACAAAAACTCTTTTAAACCGGGATATCACCAACAAAAGCAGGCACACACAGGAAAAGTCCCAGCAACTGATCGCTGAAATGGAATGCTCAGACTGCCGGGGAAAACGGTTAAATAAAGAAGCCCTTAACTGCAAAATAAATGGGTATTCTATTGCAGATATGTGTGAGATGGAGCTGACACAATTACGGGAAGTCCTTTCCCAACTCTCTGATCCCACAGTAGGGGTACTGGTACAGACACTCATTGAGGGGCTGGACAGAATGATTGAAATCGGTTTACCCTATCTTCATTTAAACCGTGATACTCCGTCCTTGTCCGGAGGAGAAGCACAGAGACTGAAGCTGGTCAGGTACATGGGAAGCAGCCTGACGGGTATGACCTATATCTTCGATGAGCCAAGCGCCGGAATGCATCCCCGTGATGTATACCGAATGAACAACCTGCTCAAACAGCTTCGGGACAAAGGAAACACAGTCCTTGTGGTGGAACATGACAAGGATGTCATTTCTATCGCTGACTATGTCATCGATGTAGGACCCCAGGCAGGGCAGAATGGCGGTGAGATTGTCTTTGCAGGGAGCTATCCGGATTTGCTGAAATCCCACACCCTGACAGGTAGGGCAATGCTTGAAACTCTGCCCGTCAAACAGAACACGCGCCGGCCGACAGGCAGCCTGCCCATCCGCGGAGCCAGTCTTCATAATCTGAAAAATGTTGATGCAGATATCCCCCTTGGAATTATGACCGTTGTCACCGGAGTTGCCGGATCGGGAAAGAGCACCCTCATTTCCCAGGTATTTGCCAGGCAGTATGAGAAAGATATTGTGATGATCGACCAGGGTCCTATTACGGCGACCAACAGATCCACACCTGCTTCATACCTTGGCTTTTTTGACGAAATCCGAAAGCTCCTGGCCCGGGAAAGCGGCAAGCCGGAAGGACTGTTCAGCTTCAACTCCGCAGGAGCCTGCCCTGTGTGCGGCGGTAAGGGAGTTATTGTAACTGAACTGGCTTTTATGGATCCCATCATCACTGAGTGTGAGGCCTGCGGCGGTGTACGTTATAACCAGGAGGCACTTGCCTGCACCTACAAAGGAAAAAACATTGTAGAACTCCTGTCACTTACTGCTTCCCAGGCATTGGAAGTCTTCGAAGACACCAAAATAAAAAAACGCCTGAAGCTTATGCAGCAGGTAGGGTTATCATATCTCACATTGGGACAGCCTCTCAGCACCCTGTCAGGCGGTGAACGCCAAAGAATCAAGCTGGCAAAAAATCTGGGGAAAAAGGGCAGTATCATTGTAATGGACGAGCCAACCACAGGCCTGCACATGTCTGACATCCAGAATTTACTGAAGCTGTTTGATATGATCGTTTCCCGGGGAAATACCCTTGTGGTGATCGAACACAACCTTGACGTTATGAAGCAGGCTGACTGGATTATTGATATCGGCCCGGACGGAGGCAAAAACGGCGGTGAGATAGTATTTACGGGAACCCCGGAGGAAATGCTGCTGAATGCCGCGACACTTACAGCACAAAGCCTGCGGGCATCATGCACCCCATAAAATAATTGCAGAAGGAATTGTCCTGCCGCAGATATGTATTAACCTGTAGATCATACCCCATAAACTTATTTTGCATAAGAAATTAAAAAGATATATTGACTTTGAGTTAACTCTAACGTGTATACTTAATATAGTCAGACCTCATGGAAAAAAGGACTATCACTTTCTAACATGAATACTATCTAAAATAAATCAGGAGGCGGATTATATGAAGGTATTATTAATAAACGGCAGTACGCGGTTAAACGGGTGTACTTATATAGCTTTGTCCCAGGTGGAGAAGGTTTTGAGAGAGGAAGGGATTGAAACAGAGCTTCTCCAGATGGGAGGAAAGCCCATACGTGATTGTATTGCATGCGGTAAATGTTCAGAAAAAGGAAGATGTGTATTCAATGATGATCTGGTAAATGAGTGGATTGACAAGGCAGAAAACGCTGACGGCTTTGTTTTCGGTTCACCGGTTTATTATGCACATCCGTCAGGCCAGTTCCTGTCACTTCTTGACCGGATGTTTTATGCCGGATCAGCCAGCTTCCAGTATAAGCCTGGTGCAGCAGTGGTGTCTGCCAGAAGAGGGGGAACTACAGCCTCTTTTGATGTGCTAAACAAATACTTTACCATTACTAATATGCCTGTAATCGGTTCTACATACTGGAATATGGTGCACGGGACAGAGCCTGAGCAGGTGGGAGAGGATTTGGAAGGCCTTCAGACAATGCGGAATGTGGGCCGTAATATGGCATGGATTCTGAAATGTATTGAATTGGGCAAAACCAAAGGAATTGGTCACCCGGAAGCAGAGCGGGGTAACAGGACAAATTTTGTCAGATAACAGTTGATGGATATAGCGGAGGACAATCATGATTTACAAAACATTTAAAGACAAGAAATTATCAATGCTTGGAATGGGAGCAATGCGCCTTCCTGTGGTTGACGGAAACGATGCAGTGATCGATGAGGAACAGACAGCCCGGATGGTTGCATACTCAATGGAACATGGAATCAATTATTACGATACAGCCTATGGGTATCATGACGGAAACTCTGAAACCGTGATGGGAAAAGTTTTAAAGAACTATCCAAGAGATCAATTTTATCTGGCATCCAAATTCCCGGGCTATGATCTCTCGAATATGGGAAAAGTAGAAGAGATCTTTGAAGAGCAGTTAAAAAAATGCCAGGTGGAATATTTTGATTTTTATCTCTTCCACAATGTATGTGAAATGAATATTGATGCATATCTTGATGAAAAATATGGGATTTATGATTATCTGATCAAGCAGAAGAGGAATGGACGGATCAAACATCTGGGATTTTCGGCCCACGGAAGCTATGATGTAATGAAACGTTTCCTCGAGACATATGGAGATGCCATAGAATTTGGACAGATTCAGTTAAATTATATAGATTGGTCTTTCCAGGATGCAAAGAGGAAGGTGGAATTACTGACAGAATATAAGATACCTGTCTGGGTGATGGAACCTGTCCGTGGCGGTAAGCTGGCTTCACTGTCTGAAGAAAACAATGCCAGACTGAAAGAAATGAGGCCGGAGGAAGAGATTCCTGCATGGGCATTCCGCTTTTTACAAAGCATTCCTGAAGTTACAGTTGTTTTATCGGGTATGTCAAATTATGAGCAGCTGAAAAATAATATCCATACTTTTGAGGAAGATAAACCCTTATCAGACAATGAAATGAAGACAATTTTAGATATTGCAGACAAAATGGTAAGTACCATAGCCCTTCCCTGTACTGCATGCCGATATTGTACCAGCCATTGCCCCCAGGAGTTAGATATTCCTGTACTTCTTTCGTTGTATAATGAACATTGCGTTACGGAAGGCGGTTTCATTGCACCAATGGCGCTGATGGCATACCCTGAGGACAAAAAGCCCAGTGCCTGCATAGGATGCAGAAGCTGTGAAGCAGTCTGTCCTCAGCAAATTAAAATCTCGGAGGCAATGGAAGATTTCACAAATAAATTAAAGAGCTGATCAATCTTCCCGCAGTTTAACTGCAGATGCGGCCCGCCTGCGTCTGGCGTCATCCATGGCAGCGTAATGCTTCTTCGTTGTATTGACGTCACGGTGACCTAAAACATCAGCTACCAGATAGATATCATTGGTTTCCTGGTAGAGGGCAGTACCGTAGGTGCTGCGCAGCTTATGAGGGGTTATTTTCTTGGTGGTGGTAATTTCCCGGGCATATTTTTTTACCAGATTTTCCACTGCCTGAACCCCCATACGGCGGCGCTGGGTAGAATAGAAGAGTGCATGCTCATGACCATTCAGAGGTGTGATCCCCTCACGGACCTCCAGGTAATTCTTCAAGGCTTTTTCTACTTCAGGTCCGAAGTAGACCACCATCTCATTTCCGCCTTTCCGGGTAACCTTGATACCGTTATTCTTAAAATCAACGTCTTCAATATCCAGTCCTACACATTCAGAAACACGGATTCCTGTTCCAAGAAGAAGTGTCACAAGGGCCAGGTCACGTTCCTTGGTTTTCTCATAATACACACGTTTCTGGCCTGTCAGCTGGTCGCCGCAGTGTTCAATGTAATCCAGAAGCAGTGCAACTTCATCGGCATCAAGACGTATAATGCTTTTTTGATGGATTTTAGGAACATCTACTAAAACAGTAGGATTTGTCTGGATCATTTCACGTTTATAATAATATGCATAAAAGCTTCGCAGTGCAGAAACTTTTCTCTTAAGGCCTCGTTCGCCATTAGTTTCTGTTTTGTCGCCGCTGTGATATACTTTTAAATATTCTTCATATTCTTCAATATCAAGAGCCTTAACCTGATCCAGAACATCCACTTTAAAGTCCTGCATGGAATAGTCCTTAAAAGCCGGATTTTCCTCCAGAAGGAACTGAAAGAAGATCCGAATGTCATAGGCATAGGAAATCCTTGTTTTAGCAGTTGTAGTTGCATCTATAGCACGAAAATAATCCTTGCAGAAAGGCGGTAAAGTTTTTAAAACTTCACGCAGCCTGAGGGTATTCTGAATATCTGTCTGTTCATGATACGTGATTTTTTTGTCCATACATAAGCTCCTTGTAATTTGTAATCAAAATATAATAAATGCAGATATAAATCAAAACAGCACCTGCAAACGTCTTTAATAGCAATAAAGTTGACCCGAGCACAACCATACAAAATTATGGCCTCATAATGAGATTGTAGCATACCCCCGGTATTTTAGCAACCATCTATTTGAAAAACTCGGGTTTGTCGTATAGATATATCCATCTATAATGCGCCGGAATACACTTCATCATGTATCCGGCGCTTCTCATTTCATGACTTATCGTTTACAGATAAACCAGCGGCTTAGAAACCAATACCATCCTTACTCACGTAGATCATAGAAAAATTTATTCAGTCTCTATAGACTGTCAAGGTTTCTTCACATAGTTCAATGGATTTTTGCGTATTCCATTCACAATAACTCCCAAATGCAGATGAGGCCCTGTGACATTTCCTGTAGTCCCCACATAACCGATGAGCTGGCCCTTTTTAACTATGCTGCCCACCTTCAGTCCTGCGGCAAATTTTGACTGGTGCATATATTCTGTCATCAAGCCATTGCCATGGTCAATCACTGTGTAATTGCCTCCGCCGCCGCTTTGGGCCGGTTTCTGCTTCGTTACCACCGTACCTGCGGCTGCCGCATAAATAGGTGTACCTGTAGGCGCATAAATATCAATTCCCTTGTGATTGGTAGAACCAATTCCGCCAGGTGACTCCCTGTTCCCGAAGCCGCTTGTAATCGTATTCCATTTGGAATCTAACGGCCAGCGGAAATTGTTGCTTTGGTAACCTTCTATCCAAGCCCCGTCTTCCCCTACATAGTGCTCCTTATCTACCCATTCTTCTCTTGCCAGAATGCCGGTGGTCGGATTCAGGTAATACTTATCATCCCCTACTGTCACCCATCCGGTTTCCCGAACACCTGTTTTTGAATTCATATAGTAGGTATTGCCCTTAAGGGTAAGCCATCCTGTGGCAAGCACACCCTTATCCATGGCATAATAAGTTCCTTCCGGCTTAGTGAACCATTTTTTCTCATACAGCTTTCCTGTTTTTGAAAAATAATACATCTTACCGGACAGCGTGATTTTGCAGTCATCATAGCGAAGACCATTTGATTTCTTAAAGTAATATTTCCAACCGTCAATCTCCTGCCATCCTGTTAACATTCTGCAGTCAGAAGGACGGGAATAACGGTAATAACTGTCCGGTTTATAGAATCCGCTGAGAAGTTTTCCGTCCGGACCGGCATAATAATAGGAACCATCTGTCTCCTTGTACCAGCCGTTTTTTACCATTACATATGTGGTACGGTTAAAGGCATACCAGGCATTTTTTATTTTTATCCTGCCCTTTTTCCTCTGTCCGTTTTTGTCCAGATAATATTTCTTTGCACCATCTGTGGCAAAGGCGTTCTTTATCATTTTGCCCAGGTCATTGAAATAATACGTCTTCCCGCTCACTTTCTGCCAGCCGGGGCGGATGACACCGTCACTCCAGAAATAGTATTTATTTCCTGCCGCCGTGGTAGTCCAGCCAGTGTGCATATGCCCGTCATTCTGATCAAAGAAGTATTTCTTCCCTTTGACTGTCTGCCATTCCTTCAGCATTTTGCCTTTAGCGTTAAAGCAATATTTCTTTCCGCTGATGGTAATGATCCCTTCCTTTGCAGCACCGTCTTTTCCGAAGTAATACTTCACCCCGGCCTTGGAGGTATACCAACCCTTAACTAATTTCCCATTGGGATCATAGTAATACCATTTTCCATTCTTCTTCACAAATTGATTTTTAGGTGCTTTTGCCGTTGTCTGGGCAGCTTTTACTTCAACTGTGTGAAAAACTGTCACCGAACACACAAATACCGCTGAAAAAAAGAACAGTGCTGTCCATAATGCCCTCAGTTTATGCTTCATCAAAATCCCCCTTGTGCATTCCCTGAACTGTTACGATAAAATAGCCTCATCCAGTATAATGGTAAAAGGTCCGTCATTTTCCAAAGATATCTTCATATCTGCCCCGAAAATGCCATGTTCCACCACAGGCACACTCTTCTTCGCTTCCCCGATCATATATTCATAAAGTCTTTCCGCCTGATCAGGCGCACCTGCCTCTATGAAGTTGGGCCTGTTTCCTTTTTTACAATTGGCATAAAGTGTAAACTGGGATACTAATAAAAGTTCTCCGCCCACATCAGCCAGGGAAAGATTCGTTTTCCCTGCTTCGTCCTCAAAGATACGAAGGCCGAGAAGTTTCTTTAAATATTTATCTGCGGCGGGCTTATCGTCCTCCCGTCCCACACCGATGAAAACGAGAAGTCCCTTTCCGATTTTTCCCACTGTCTCACCCTCAACCTTTACTTCCGCATGATTTACACGTTGTATTACCAGTTTCATTGCTTATATGGTCTCCCTTATTTCTTCTTTAGATTTTTTAATTTCTCCCAGATTTCTACACACTTTTCTTTCAGCAGCTTCCACAATAAAAGGACTATCTTCACTATCATTGTCCATATTTTCATAAAAAATCCGTTTGGATTGACGTTCTGTACATGCTCCGGTCTTTTGTGTGGTGTTTCCTTAGGCATTGGAATTGCTTCCTTTGTTTCTGGATCCAGACAGTCAATGTCGCAATAGTCTTCTGTATTTGACGGCATCTCCTTTTCCTGGAGCAAATGGCTGATCAAGCTCCATACCGTTGCGTAGATAACAGCAAATACCGGAACACCCACGATCATGCCCGGTATTCCGAACAGACCGCCTCCCACCATGATGGATACGATAACCATAAAGCTGGAAAGCCCTGTGGAGTCCCCAAGGATCTTAGGCCCGAGAATATTACCGTCAAACTGCTGAAGTACAAGGACGAAAATAGCAAAATATAAGCTCTTCACTGGATCAACAAGCAGGATCAGGAGGAAACATGGCACAGCTCCCAAATATGGTCCGAAAAACGGAATAATATTAGTCACTCCCACGATCACACTGATAAGGATCGCGTACGGAATATCCAGGATTGTTGTCCCGATATAGCAGAGAACCCCTATGATCGCTGAATCCAAAAGCTTACCGCTGAAAAATCCCCCGAAGGTCTTATGGGTAAAACGCATGGCATGGATAATGGTATTGCTCTTGTTCGGCGAGAACAAGGCATAAATGATCATCTTACTTCTGGCCACAAAAATTTCCTTATCTGCCAGTACATACAATGACACAATGGCACCAATGAAAAAGTTCTTGAGGAAAGTAAGAATGTCAAATACACCGGCAGATATATTCTTAAGCATCTCCTGCATCTGCGGCATGATATTATTTGAAAGATACTCCTGAGCCTGTAAAGAATAATGGTTCAGCATATCAATGGTTTCCGGATTTAAGTTTCCTCCCTTTTCTATAAAGGAATTGAGCCACTTCTCCACAACTGCCACATAGTAAGGAAAACTTGAAATAATATTCATAACACTTCTGATGAGCTGAGGTAATATCATCATGATCAAAGCATAGATCACAATTGCAAATAAAAGCAGTGAAGACAGTACACAAACCCAACGGACTACTCTCCTGCCTCTTTTTTCTAACTTGATATCTCTTTTTTTAAGCAGTGGAAAAACAATCATTTTTTCCAAAAAATTCACTATAAAGCTGAGGATATACGCCAACGCGATTCCGTAAATGATAGGAGCCATTATATTCAGAAATGTCTTAATTCCTACTATCAGTGTTTTCATATGGAAAATTCCATAGTAGAAAAGTAAGCTGGCTGCCACAACAAGAAAAGCAGTCACACCCCAATGCAAGTAACGATTATCCCAACGAAATTTCATATCTGCCTCCAGTAATTTTGCTAACAAGATTATAACATGGAATTAATTAAATGTCTCAGTTTTTTAAAACTTTTTTATTATTTATTACGGGTTAGATGTTGCACCCTGCCGGTAAAACCGATATAATGAGAAGATGTTACTATCCCCGGCCTTTTGACCGTACATAGTCTATTATAAATGATAACGCCTGAGGAAAAATAAAGAAAGGGTAAACCATGAAATTACAGCAAGTTTTAAGTGTAACACGAAAAGCAGTAGATGAATTCCAGATGATTCAGGACGGTGACAAGATTGCAGTAGGCATCTCCGGAGGTAAAGACAGCCTGACTCTGCTCTATGCTCTCCACGGCCTGGCACGTTTTTATCCCCATCCGTTTACAATAGAAGCTGTTACAGTTGATTTAGGTTTTAAAGGTGTTTCTATGGCGCCGATCCAGGAGCTGTGCGACCAGCTTGGAGTCCGGTACACCTGCATCCCTACCGAAATTTACAAGATCATCTTCGAAGACCGCAAGGAATCCAACCCCTGTTCTCTCTGTGCAAAAATGCGCAAAGGCGCCCTGAACCAGGTTGCCAAGGAACTGGGATGTAATAAGATCGCCTATGCACACCATAAGGATGATGCTGTGGAAACTATGCTTATGTCTCTTATTTTCGAAGGACGGTTCCACACCTTCTCACCGGTAACCTACTGGGACAGGATGGATCTCACTCTCATCCGCCCTCTTCTGTTCATGGAGGAGGCTGATGTTATCGGCTTTCAGCATAAATACAATCTTCCGGTTGTAAAGAACCGATGCCCTGCCGACGGAAATACAAAACGGGAATACGCCAAGAATCTCGTCCGGCAGCTGAATCACGACCATCCCGGCACTAAAGAGCGCATGTTCACTGCAATCTTAAACGGAGATCTGAAAGGGTGGAATTTAAGAGTATAATAAATTAAGGGGCATCCTCACAGGATACCCCTTTCATTTATCTGATAGTATTTATTTCAGCGAATCAAAAATCTGGATTGCTTCAATGATCGTCCTTGCGGTACCGTCAATACCAAGCTTGCTGCTGTCAATACACATGCTGTATCCTGCCGCAGAACCCCATTTCTTGTTGGTATAATAATTGTAATAGCTGGCACGGCTCTTATCCGTCTTGGTGATCATGTCCTTTGCCTCTTTTGCCGACTTGCTGTATTTTCCGGAAATACGGTTTATCCTCCAGTCAAGGTCTGCATGAATAAATACACTAAAGCAATCCTTCCAATCCGCCAATGCGTAATCAGCACAGCGCCCTACCATCACACACGGTCCTTCGGACGCCAGCTTCTTAATAGCATCAAACTGAGCCAGAAAAACCTTATGGTTCATAGGCATATCTGTAAATCCTGCAGAAGAATAGCCAAAGGAATATGTATCCATCACCAGAGAATACAAAAAGCTATTGGTTGGCTTTTCATCATGGTTCTCAAATAATTCCTTGCAAATACCGCTGTCATTGGCAGCATGTTCCAGAAGCTCCTTATCGTAGCATTTAATACCAAAATATTTCGCCACTTCCTGACCTATCTGTCTTCCTGCGCTTCCATATTCCCGTCCGATTGTAATGACTGAACTAGTACTGTTCATATACGTCACTCCCTTCCGCTAATAATATTCGTAACTATATTATACAATATATTCAGGGTAAATGACAACTATTTTCGTAATTTATCTAACAATTTAAAAAAATAATCAGGCAAAGGGGCTGTAAACTCCATATACTCCCCTGTTCTGGGATGAACAAAGCCCAATACCATGGCATGAAGGGCCTGCCCCTGAAGGTGATACGGATTTCTTCCTGAGCCGTATACCTCATCTCCTAAAAGCGGATGTCCGATACTTGTCATATGAACACGGATCTGATGGGTACGGCCTGTTTCCAGACGGCACTCCACATAAGTGGCATTGCCGAAACGTTCAAGCACTTTATAATGGGTGACTGCATCCTTGCCGTTTTTTTGATTTACTGCCATTTTCTTCCTGTCCACAGGATGCCGGCCGATCGGTCCCTCTATCGTTCCCTCATCCTCTTTAAGGTTTCCCAACACAACGGCCCGGTAACGCCTCTTGATAGAATGGTCCTTTAACTGCTGAGCCAGGTCCTTATGAGCTGCATCGTTTTTACACACCAGGAGGGCTCCTGTAGTATCCTTGTCAATACGGTGGACGATCCCCGGGCGGAGAACCCCGTTAATCCCTGAAAGATTACCTTTACAGTGGTACATAACTGCATTGACAAGGGTCCCTTGCGTATGTCCTGCACTTGGATGGACCACCATTCCCTTTGGTTTATTCACTACAAGCACATCTTCATCTTCATAGAGAATATCTAAGGGAATATCTTCCGGCAGGATATCAGGCTCTGTTGTGTCCGGCAGTGTCACCGCCACTTTATCCCGCATCTGAACTTTATAATTAGCCTTCACAGCTTTACCGTTGACAGTAATGACCTGTTCCTTTAAAAGTTTTTGAAGATAAGAACGGGACAGTTCCTCATTCTTCTGGGAAAGATAACGGTCGATCCGCACTCCCCCATCCTGTTCATCCACCTGAAATTCTAATATTTCCATATATTTATCCTTTATGTTTTGGATTAAAGAAAACAAACTCCTCTTCTTTATACTTGAAGCATACAAACAATACAAGTAAAACTCCGCTGACTACCACATAAATATCTGCCAGATTAAATATAGGGAAATCAATGAGAGAGAAATATATGAAGTCCACCACAAACCCTCTGAAAACCCTGTCAATAAAATTCCCCAGAGCTCCGGCCGTGAGAATATAACCGATGAGCATCAGCGGAAGATAATATCTTTTCTTTGGAATCCTTATAAACGCATAAACCACAGTGCCGAAAAAAATAATGCAAAGAATGACAAAAAAGGGAATTTTACCTTGAAACATGCCAAAGGCTATCCCTCTGTTTTCAAGATACTTTAATTCCAATACGCCCTTGATCAGGACCACAGAGTCCTGCCCTTTTAACCCGGACAGAGCCAGGATTTTTGTATACTGATCCAGAAGCGTAAGAATAACAATAGAAGCTGCTCCTGTCACCGCACAGAATGCCGCAGACAAGTTCTTTTCTGATTTCATGCCATGATCTCCTGAATTCCCTGTGTAAGCTCCTGATCAGACACGCTTTTGTCAATAAAGCTTCTGCCGATACCATCCATAAGAATAAATTTAATATGTCCCTGCTCCATTTTTTTATCCTTCTTTGTCGCAGCAAGAATTTCATGGGCTGTAAGCCCTTCCACTGACAAGGGCAGGCCAAAAATCCTGCATCCTGTCCGGATTTCCTCATATTCTTCTTCTGTGAGCACTCCCCTTTTAAGTGAAAGATACGCAGCAGAGATCAGTCCGATTCCCACACACTGACCGTGAAGAAGCTGGAAATCCTTTAATTTCTCAACCGCATGACCCACTGTATGTCCCAGATTTAAAAGTGCCCGTTCTCCCTGCTCTTTAGGGTCTCTCTCAACAATACCTGCCTTAATTGCACAGCAGCGGCGTATCATATGGGACAGGATATTTAAGTCCAGCTTTCTGATGCTTTCATGATTTTCACATACAAAACGGAAAAATTCTCCGTCGCAGATAAGTCCGGTTTTTAATATTTCTCCCATTCCGCAGATAAATTCCTGTTCAGGCAGGGTTTTAAGAACACTCATGTTCATATATACGAGACGTGGCTGGTGAAATGCACCTACCATATTTTTGTACTGCTGGAAATCCACCCCTGTCTTTCCGCCCACGCTGCTGTCCACCTGAGCCAAGAGGGTAGTGGGAACCTGGATAAAATCAACTCCCCGCAGATAGGTGGAAGCCCCAAAACCAGTAAGATCTCCCACCACGCCTCCGCCCAAAGCAATGAGCAGACTCTTTCTGTCCATTTCCTTCTCGATCAAAGTACGGTACAGTGCCTGAACCGTATCCAGATTTTTATTTTTCTCTCCCGCCTCAAAGGTGAAGGTGAAAATATCATCTGACACGCCTGTTAAAGCATCACGCAGTGCTTTCTCATAGAGCGGGCCTACATTTGTATCCGTGACAATACACAGTCTCCTCCCTGCCAAGCCTTCCTCTGTCATTGCCTGACAAAGAGAGTCAAAGTTCTCCTGAAAATATATGGGATAATGAAAGTCTCCCTCTCTCTTTACTAATAACTTCTGTTCTGTCATAGTATATTCACTCCTGTTGCTGTTCTACATGGTATCTGCTATACATAGCGGAGGATACGGACACTATACCGGCCTTTCTTTGTCTGACGGGAAACCCCTTCATATAGAAAGCGCCCTTTTCCTCTCACTGAAATAATGTCCCCCTCCTTGGGCTCGTAGCCGTTGGATGTGATCACACGTCCGTTGACAAACACAAGCCCTCCTTCTATAAAAGCAACCATACTGCTTCGGGAAGCCTGGAATGCCAAGGCGATCAATGCATCCAGCCGCACGGAGGAACAGGTTCCATTCACCGGCTCCAGCTTTGGACTGGGCAGCTCCCCGGGGTCTTCTATTTTTGTGATCACAATACTTGTATGACGGACACGGCACAGATTCTCTAAAAAGAAATCCGTCATCCTGCGCAGACAGAAAAACCAGGCAGCCTTCTCCTGTACAAGAATATCCCCCACCACACTTCGGTCCACACCAAGGTTCAAGATTGCTCCCAGGTAATCACGGTGGCTCACCGGCTCCGAAAATTTCACAGCCTTTGGTTCAACCTTCAGACAATCAATGGGATATTCCCAGGGAAAAACAAGAGCATCAGGATGAAAAGCTATCATCTGACGCTCTGCATTCTCATAGCCGCCGAAGCTCTCCGCCGTCACGCCCAGTGCTCTGAAATTCTGGCTATTTACAATATTCTGTTCGTTTAAAGTAAGAAAATCCGAAAAGGTTACAATATCTCTTTGATAAGAGATATTGGCCAATTCCCGGATTCTCTTTAGAAAAAATTCGTCTTTGTCCATTTGGATCAATATCCAGCCCTTACGGAAGGAATGGAACCTCCTAAAATGTTCTGTAAGTCTCCGGTAATATCCACGTTATAAGGCCCCAGTACGAAAATATAGCTGGATACCTTCTGCAGGCTTCCGCCCAGAGAATAACATGCACCGGAAGTGAAGTCAATGATCCTCTGCGCCAGTTCCACATCGATTCCTTCAAGATTCAATATTACAGTAGAATTATCTACCAGTGTGTCTGCAATTTCACGAGTATCTTCCATGGAAGATGGCTTGATCACACATACCTCCATATTAGGAGACTGCGGATTCTTCTTGCTGCTTCTCATAGGTGTGATCTTAGATGAAGAAGCGGGACGTACAGGGCGTTCCTGCTTGGCAGGTGCCTTGGCGGCGGCAGTACTGCGGGATGCCGCTTTGGATGATGTCCTCACAGGCTCTTCGTCCAGCTGGAATTCATCATAATCATCTAAATCATCGTCATCTCTCTTCTTACCAAACTTCTCGAAAAATTTCTTCTTAGGCTTATCATCCAGTTCATCGTCAAGAAAATCATCATCGTCTTCATCATCTAATAAATCGTCGTCTAAGAACTCATCGTCGTCGTAATCATCATTTAATTTGATGGCATCCAAAAACTTATCTAAAACGCCCATTTTAAATCTCCAATCTTCCTTAATCTTGTCGTGAATAGTCTCTTTCACCGAAGATACCTGTTCCCACACGTACCATCGTAGCGCCCTCCTGGACTGCAACCTCATAATCGCCGGTCATGCCCATGCTCAAAACGCTCATAGTAGTATTATTAATGTTTTTACCGGCAATGTCAACACTTAATTTCTTTAATTCATGAAAAATCTCCCTATTCTCCTCAGAATTGGCTACAAATGGTGCAATTGTCATTAATCCGCACACTTCCAAATGTGGATACTGAGAAATCTCTTCAAGAAGCGGAACAACCTCTTGTACCTTAAGCCCGAATTTGCTTTCCTCCTCAGCCACATTGACTTCAAGGAGAATGGGCATTCTGATGTTCTTCTTTCCTGCCTCCTGCTCAATAGTCTGGGCCAGACGCAGAGAATCTACAGAATGGATCATTGCAACCTTATCTACAATATATTTCACCTTATTCCGCTGGAGATGGCCTATCATATGCCATTGGATATCCTTCGGCAGCTGATCATACTTGTCCAGAATCTCCTGTACTTTATTTTCGCCGAACACACGGACACCGGCATCATATGCCTCCCTGAGCACCTCAACAGGTTTTGTCTTGCTGACTGCAACAAGCGTAACCTCTTCCCGCGGTCTTCCCACGGAACGGCAGGCCTCTTCAATATTTCTCTCTACCTTTGACAAATTATCTGCTAACATTTTACAAGCCTCCTCTGTCAATACAATATATCTTCTTCCTTTACCTCGTCCGCATTGCGGACAATATGATCGTACCGCACAAGTCCATAAGAAGTATCCTTGGACACGATTGCATACTCCTCATTCTGATCAAGTATCTCGATCCTGCGGAATACGGCATACCCTTTATTAATGCAGTACACCCCTTCCAGAACTCCAGTATCTCCTACCACATACTTCTTCTGTGAATCCTGGGTGACTATCGCATCGCCCTCTTTAAAGGCACTCTTGTCCACATAATAAGTGTAGGTGGTCTCCCCATCCTCTGATGTCTTGGCCTTTTTATTCTCAATGCTGGCATAAATAGTGGCATTCACAAACTTATTTACGTTTTCTCCGTCTTTATTTTTGTCCGCTACCAGGAAACCTTTCTCCAGGCTGTCCGGATCAGAGGATGCAAACTCTGATGAAATAGTGTAAAATTCCTTTGTCACAATGGAGGACAGCGGTATCTTCAGGCCGCTCACTGTGTTTGTCACAAGTTCCACTTCAAGGAACCTGTCGGATGCATATCGGACTAAGCCTTTATTAAAATCAATTTTACCGTATTTTGAGCCTTCAATCTCCATGATAGAGAAATCTCCGCTTTGTGTCATTCCGTCCTTTAAGAACTTTACACGGATGGACGAACGGTCATTGAGTTTCACAGCCTGCTTCTCGCTCAGAGGAATCAGAAGGCTCCAACGCTCGTCAGTGATGATGGTATAGATATCATCGCCTGCTTTGACCTGGTTCTGTGTCTTCAGGTCTATTTCATGATAGGAATTCTGATCGAAATCTTCTTTTGTAACTGAGTCCACAGTCTTCCCTGCATAACCGTCCTTTGAATAAAGGATGATACCGTCTGACTTTGCCTTGCTGATCGTCTGATTTCCCAGGGTGACCACACTTGCCAGACTGTTGGAAACTGATGTGCCACCTTCCTCTCCGTTTTCTGAAGATACAGAAGGTTCTGCAGTAACTCCTGCGTACTGAAGGATATTTCCTTCCAGCTCATATTTAAAACTATAGGTATTGTTAAACTTACTGGGATTAAATCCCTTGGAAAAACTCAGCATATCGCTGCGGATCTTTGCCAGATCTTCCTGGCTCAGTTGTGTCTGTACCTCCGGAACCTTGGTGGCACTTAAGCCATACACAGCACCGTTGGCATTTATCTTATTGCCTTCCCTTGCATAATAGGTAACATATCCGCCGGAATCAGCCTTATTTACAGTCTCTTCACGGATAGCCAGACCAGTATAAGTCTCGTTTCTGGACAAAGGACCGGACGTAACCTGATAAGAATCAATATGGCTGGAAGTAAGGTATAGAGCTGCGCTGAAAAGCATGTACAAAAACAGGACACCAAACATGACCGTCCCTATATTCAGCCCGAATACCTTCCTGATCTTCGCCAAAACCCCCGGTACCTTGCTGGGATTCTTTCTATTATTAGGCAAGCAGATGCCTCCTTTACTTCATGCTCATAAATTCATACCAAGTTATTGTACCATTTTCTGCCTTCAAAAACAAGAAAAACAGGAAAGAAAAAGAGACCGGCACCATATTACAGGCTGCCGGCCTCTGATCATAAGAATATTTTTATTTGATTGTTACCTTTTTTACTGCCCATTGCCCATATACTTTTGTGTTGCCGTTCAAGGTATAAGCCCGCACGCCGAAATAGTAAGTTCCCTTGGCAAGACCTGTCAGCTTCACGGCACCATACTTACGGTTTGTATAGGTTTTATACTTGGAACCAGGATTCAATTTAGTGCTGGCAAAGCTTTTCTTAGCAAGGACATACTCATACCGATATGCCGAAGATGCCTTAGTATAGGATGCATTTAAGGTTCCCTTGCCTGTATTTACTGTCTTAAGCTTTGGTGTCCCGGGCGTAGTTCCTTTAATCTTGACCATATAGACATCAGACCATAGACTGAATACTTTGGTTCCTTCTGCGTTAAGACGATAGGCGTGGACAGCCACATAATAGGTTCCCTTAGGCACATAGGAAAAGCTTGTGCTTGTTCCTGTCACATTTTTATTCACGCTTGTATAGCTTTTCGCCTTTAAGAAACTTGGAGAATCTCCCAGCACGAAATCATACCCGTCAATATTTTCTGTAGTTTCCGCAACTGAAGCCTTAATTACATTTCCGTTGCTCACAACAACAGTATTAAGCAGGGGCGCTGAAGGCGCCATCGTAATAGTATCGCTTGTCTTTTCCCCGATACCCTTGATACAGAGATTACATGCGTAGGCCTGTCCCTGATTATCCTTGACATCCATCATATCATCCCACTGATTGCCGTCATAAAGATAGCTTTCACCATAATCAGCCGTGTAGATTCTGTTTCCATTGCTTTTCTCATGAGGAACATAGCCGTTTTTATTGTCAAATTCAAGCTGGATGGCAAATTTCTCTCCCGCTGCAATAGGAATACTCTGGTTTAAATCAATAGTATAATAACCTGCATAAGTAAGATTACCGCTTTGTGTATATACAAGAGTTCCTGTATCCGGTGAGCTCTTCACATATCTGTAAACAGAAACCTTGTATGGCAGAGGAGAAGCTCCTGCATAAAAGCTTACCTGTTTTAAGTACTGTGCAGATTTTGAAACAAATACATTGGCACCGGAAATCCGCAGGTCATTCCTCGGATCAGCCGGTTTGATCACAGAACCGTAGCCTGTGCCGTCATACTGGCTGATCACAAGATTCTGCATTTCACCCGGTGATATGCTCTCTGCCTCATAGAACGACGGAGACTTCATAGACTGATCCTCGTAGGAGAGCCAATAAAAGCCATTTTCCCCTCCGCTCGTCCCCCAGCTGTTCTGGACCAGAAAGGCCCCGGGAACCCCTGCTGGAGTCTCTTTCTCATCATCCCAGCCAACAAGGGTAATGGAATGGTCCGGCTTGAACGGTGTGCTGGTATAATAGCAGTTGGTGTCTTTGTCATAGACCTTGGAGTATATACCCATTTCCACAGCGCCTCTCTCCCAGATAAACTGCTTCACAGCATTGACTCTCTCTGCTCTCTGGCTTGGACTTAAGCTGATATCCTCAGGATTGATTTCCCGCAGCCAATAACTGTTCTTCAGCCGGGTAATCCCTGCTTTTTTATCCTGATCGGTAAATCTGCTGTCGAGAATACTCGTAGTACTCCCGGCACTGTCTGCGGAGTTAGCTTCAAAAGCCCAGCTCAAGGGATAATTACTGTCATATGCAGGGCCATAACCTCTGGCCAGGGTTGCCGTTGAATAATACTTGTTTCCTCCGTACTTGGTCCATAGATCGGACGTATAGAAGGTCTCTGTACTGGTAGGATCGTCAGCCAGACCATTGGTTCCATGGAATGTGGTATACGCCAAATGGGTTTCTGAAAGACTGACAGAATTATCTGCTAAACCCCGTCTGATCATTCCTGTTTCAAGAGATTCAAGTGCACTGAAAGCCCAGCATATACCTAAAGAACCTTGATCTTTCACTGAAGTCCCTAATCCACTCTCAACCAGACTGTATCTGGCTGGTAAATTGGAAGCTGTATAGAAGCTGGGTTCAAGAGTCTCCTCCGCTGAAAACATAGAACTGTCCGCATCAGGCGAATCACTGAAGGGTTCCTGGGAAGGCTCAAGTGAAAAAGCACTTACTCCAGGCCCAAAGTCAACAGTATCTGACGGCGGCTCACCGTCATCAAATATTGCGGTATCATTTTCTGGTAAACTGCGCGGCTGGACTTCACCATCTGTAATGTCACCGCCGGGAGTGATGGAAGATTCATCTCCCGCGGGCACGTCCTCTATCTCTTCCGCAGGGTCATAGGCCGGAATATATCCGGTATCAGATGCCTCTCCCTCCACTAATTCAAACAACTCATATGTAGTAGCCGCCTGAACAACAGAAGAACAGCCAAGGGATAATGCCACTGCCAAAGAGAGTGCTGCCGCTAACCTCTTCTTAATTTCTTTAAACTTCATTTTTTCTAATCACCTATTTTATAATAGTGCTAGATGGGGGTTAATTTCATTATAAAGTGAATATCCATATTTTGCAAGGAAAATGTTGGCTGCCCAACCCTCCATGACCAACCGCGTTACTGTTCACTCCGTGCTCAGTAACACACTTCTCGATTACAGCACACGGCCCCATGGGCTGCACATGACAAAAACAGCGAACGTACTTTCCGAATATCTGTTTGCTTTTCCAGGGAAATTATGCTATTATATTTATAATACAGCAAAGACTTGAAGATTAGTCATCCCGCCAACAGCAGAATGATATTTTTACATAAGTCAAACATTTTTGGAGGTAGCATATGACATACGGCAGAATCAGCAAGAAACAGCAGGAAATCCTTGATTATATTAAAAACGAAATCCTGAACAGAGGCTTTCCGCCCGCAGTCCGGGAGATTTGCGAGGCAGTGGACCTGAAATCAACCTCTTCTGTCCATTCCCATCTGGAAGCTCTTGAGAAAAACGGCTATATCCGCAGAGATGCAACGAAGCCGCGGGCCATTGAGATCATAGACGACAACTTTAACCTGGTACGCAGAGAAGTTGTGAACGTTCCGCTGGTTGGAACTGTGGCTGCAGGACAGCCTATCCTTGCAGTGGAGAATATTGAGAATTATTTCCCCATCCCGGCAGAGTTCATGCCCAACGAACAGACCTTCATGCTGCGCGTCAAAGGTGACAGCATGGTCAATGCCGGTATATTCGACGGCGACCAGGTACTTGTGAAGCAGCAGTCCACCGCCGAGAGCGGTGATATTGTGGTTGCCCTTGTGGAGGATTCTGCCACTGTGAAGACTTTTTATAAAGAGAAAGGCTACTGCCGTCTCCAACCTGAGAATGATTCCATGGACCCCATCATTGTCCACGGCGATCTCCAGGTTCTCGGCAAGGTTTTCGGAGTATTCCGGTTTTATCAGTAATCAGAAATCCGCGCCGGACATTGTCCCTGGCGCGGATTATTTTAGTTTTCTACTGTAAGAATTCTTCCTTTTCAAGAACCTTTCCGTCTCTCCAGATTCTTTCCAGATCATAGAACAAACGGTTCTCCTCATCAAATACATGTACGATCATATCACCGTAATCCATTAAAATCCAGCTTGAATTTTTCGTTCCTTCAATCTGTTTTGGTTCAAATCCTGCACGGCCAAGCTGTTCCTCTACATTATCCACCATAGCCTGTACCTGATTCTGATTACTGCCGCTGGCAATAATAAAATAATCCGCGATCACAGATACCTCATGAATATCAATGATCTTGATATCCTTACCCTTCTTCTCGTCCAGCGCCCTGCATGCTATCTGGGCCATTTCCTTTTCTCTGCTCATTTTCTTCTCTCCTTTCCGTATGTATATCTTTATAATATATAAACGCATCCTTTGTAGTGCTGTCAATATCTTTTGGATTTTTTTCCAGATAAATCAGTGTGTCCTTCAGTATCTCATACATACACTCATCCAAATCCTGAAAGGCCAGTTTCCTGATTTCCTGGAGGTTAGGCGCCTTATCCCGCATGGGTTCAATATAATCTGCAATGTATACAATTTTATCAAGAACACTCATAGCTCTGCGGCCAGTGGTATGATAAGTGATCGCAGAGAGGATATCTTCATTGCCGATCGCATATTTCTCTTTTGCCAGATAAGCACCCAGCTTGGCGTGCAGTAAAAAAGGATGCTGTTCCTCAAACTCTGTCACGGGTATTTTATGCTGGCTGCACATTTTTAGTTTCTTCTTATTTGGAATACATTTCGCGCAGTCATGCAGCAGTCCTGCAGCCTGAGCATCTTTGATGTCATATCCGTGCGCCATAGCCAGAGATGCACAGGTATACATGACACCCATGGTATGGGCAAAACGTTCCTCATCCAGATATTTAGAAAGTTTTTTCTGCATTTTTAAAAAATCATATTCTGCCATCCGTGCCGTTCCTTTCTGTAATTATTTCCAGTCTGTACTACTCATCTCCAAGATATATGTGCTGTTGCCCCATATAGTGGATGACCTGGTCGGGCACATAATAGCGCAGGCTCTTCCCTTCTCTTACCCATTGACGCAAAAGCTGGCTGGACACATCAATGTTCATAGTATCCAGTCTTAGAAAATTTCCTCCGTATTCGTGAGAAAGCAATTTCATTTCCCTGTCAAGCAAATCTACAGGAGTGTGGTTTCTGGTTGCCACTACAAGTGTACATGCTTGACAGATACGTCCTGGCTCCTTCCATCCTCTGAAAGTATAAAGAGAGTCTGCACCAATAATAAAATAATAATCCGTATCAGGATTCTGTTCCTTCAAGGTTTCCAGGGTACGATAAGTATAAGTATACCCTTCCTCATTCATTTCTATCAGAGAAAGCTGAAAATTAGGGTTGCTCAGGATGGCTCTGCGCACCATCTCAACCCTCTGTTCATCACTTGCCCTGCCTGAGCGGTCTTTTTTATGGGGCGGATTTCCTGAGGGCATAAACCATACCTTGTCAAGTCCCAGCTGCTCATATGCCTTCTCCCCCAGAATTAAATGCCCCATATGGATGGGATCAAAGGTACCACCCATAATCCCTATTTTCTTTCTCTCATCCCCCATGTCAAAGCCTCCATGGTATTACGGAAGGATTATTTTCTTTTTCTCTTTTTTTCCTTCCCGATATAATACAATTTTCTTCCCGATAACCTGTACCACCTGGGAATGAGTTCTTTCTGCGATAACCTCTGCCATTTCCCTTGGGTCTTCCATACAGTTCTGAAGAACACTGATTTTAATCAGTTCTCTGGCTGCAAGGGCCTCATCCACAGAAGCTGTATTCTCTGGTGTGACACCACCTTTGCCCAATTGAAGAATGGGATCGATCTTCATAGCAAGGCTCTTTAAATATGCTCTTTGTTTACTTGTCATTTTTTCCTCCCGCCGCTTATGCGCAGCCTTTTTAAGAACAGAAGCCCATCCGGCAGCCTGTGTTCTCCTTATTTATAATAATCAAAATCAAATCCATACATGCGCACCGTATCTCCCTCCTGGATACCGGCTTTTTCCAGTTCCTCCAGAATGCCTCCCTCTTTGAGGAATTTCTGAAAAAAGGCAAAGCCCTTCTCAGAGTCAAGATTGGTATACCCCAGCATTTTCTCGATTTTCGGTCCTTCTACCACAAACACCGAAGGCTGTTCCGGGCTTCGTTCAACTGTGAACGGCAGATTTTCATTGATCAGCATATCCTCCGGGAAATACTCCTGTTCAAAAACAATCGGTTCCTGCTCACAGGTGTCAAGCAGTTCCTTCACATGAAATAGAAGCTCTCTCACTCCTTGTCCTGTAACTGCTGAGATGGGGTATACCTTGATACCTTTAGGTTCAAATTCATCTTTCAGCTTCTGGACAGGGCTGTCTTCGCCGTCAAACAGGCAGTCAATCTTATTCGCAGCGATCACCTGAGGCCTGCCTGCGATTTCAGGATTGTATGCTTCCAGTTCCTTATTGATCTTATAGATGTCATCAACAGGATCCCTGCCTTCCGTGGAAGCAGCATCCACAATATGGATGATCACACGGGTACGCTCAATGTGGCGCAGGAACTCATGTCCCAGCCCTACACCTTCCGATGCTCCTTCGATCAGCCCGGGGATATCTGCGATGACAAAACCGCCGTTTTCCGTATCCACCACCCCAAGATTTGGGCTTAAAGTAGTAAAATGGTAATTGGCAATTTTCGGCTGTGCGTTTGTCACACGGGAAAGGAAGGTGGATTTTCCCACATTTGGGAATCCCACAAGCCCCACATCAGCAATCACCTTCAGCTCCAGCAATACCTCCAGCTCCTGGCACGGCTGTCCGGGCTGGGCATATTTAGGCACCTGCATGGTGGCAGTTGCATAATGCATATTTCCTTTGCCGCCCCGGCCGCCCTTTAATACCACCTGTCTCCGGTTATCCCCGGACATATCGGCGATTACCTTCCGGGACTGTGCCTCCATGATCACTGTACCTTCCGGAACCTTAAGCACTATGTCCTTGCCGTCTCCGCCATGGCAGCGGCGTTTACCGCCCTGCTCTCCATCCTCAGCCTTATATTTTCTTTTGTGGCGGTAGTCTCCCAGAGTATTCTGTCCTTCGTCTACCTCAAATATCACATCACCGCCCCGGCCGCCGTCGCCGCCGTCAGGTCCGCCGTTTGGAACATACAGCTCCCTCCGGAAGCTTACATGACCATCGCCGCCTTTTCCTGAACGGATGATAATTTTCGCTCTGTCTGCAAACATATAGCACCTCTGTCCTATACACAAAAGGGCCTTGGCCCGATTCCGTATGATTTATAATGAATTTAAGAAAAGGCCTCAAACCTTAGATAGATTTGAAGCCTCCCACTTAACTGTACTGATTACTCTGCCTCTACCGGAACGATAGAAACCTGTTTCTTATCGCGTCCTTTTCTGGTGTATCTTACTACACCATCTGTCAATGCAAATAAAGTATAATCTCTGCCACAGCCTACATTCACACCTGGGTGAATCTTAGTTCCGCGCTGTCTGTACAGAATATTTCCAGCTTTTACGAACTGTCCGTCTGCTCTCTTCGCACCTAATCTCTTAGACTCGGAATCACGGCCGTTCTTTGTGGAACCTACTCCCTTTTTATGTGCGAATAACTGAAGGTTCATTTTCATCATGTCGTTACACCTCCTTGACCTTTACTGTCAAATATCGATTGTTATAACTATGTTCAATTTCTGTTAATCCGAGGATCAGGGAATCCATAAGAAGCTTCCCCCGCTCTGTGACAGGCTTTGTGAAACGGAAAGATACATAGCCGTCCTTCTCTTCTGCCTGAAATTCATCCTGGGTAAATGTCTCAAGAGAATTTACCGTATTGATGATCAGGGCTGAGACAGCTGCACAGACAATATCTTGTCCTTCCTGCGCATATCCGGCATGTCCCTTCGACACAAATTCTGTGTATGAGCCGTTTCTCTTCTTAACTGTAATTGTAATCATAATGACACCAGATTAACCGTTGATCTTTTCAATCTTAACTTTGGTGTACTGCTGTCTGTGACCGTTTTTCTTGTGATATCCAGTTTTTCTTTTGTATTTGTAAACGATGACTTTTTTAGCCTTTCCGTTTTCAACTACAGAAGCGGTAACACTGGCATCTTTAACGTCTTCGCCAACTTTTAAACCGTCATTGCTCACTGCAATAACATTATCAAAAGTAACGGTTTCACCAGCTTCAACACCGAGTTTCTCAACTCTGATAACGTCGCCTTCAGCAACTTTGTACTGTTTACCACCTGTTGCAATAATTGCGTACATAATGGCACCTCCTATGAACTTTACTCGCCAAATATGGTGGCCGGAACCGGCTCTTAAACCTCTTTGTGCGGCATACTTGATTATAATAGCACGGAAATTTTTGTTCGTCAATATTATTTTCCAAAAAAAGTCATAATTTTTCAGCTGCCTTTTCTTCACGTTTACGGCGTTCTGCCTGGATTTTCTCATTTTCTATCTCCAGGTTCACGGTGGAATCCCGTACAGTATAACGGGTAAGATATCCTGCAATGGCATAACAGGTCAAAATCTGACCATAATCAAGGGTGATCCCCTCCTGATAATTCCAGGTAAGATTCCACAGAAAAGGTGCAAACGCCATTTCCCTGCCAAAAAATCCAAGTACAGTAAGTGTGCCGTTCAATATCATTGAAGTAAGTATCAATATACTGGTAAAATATATGAGTCTGCTCCATTCATTCGTAAGGTGTTTACAGTAACTGATGAGAAGAATTACAAACAGGATACCCAAAATCAGAAGAATATATACAGGTGCAGGCCCTGTATTTCCTGTAATATCCGTAAGAAAATTAAAATTCAAACTGTTGTCCACAGGGCTGCTGCTCTTCTGAAAAACCGTAATTTTATCAGCCATACGCCTTGTTCCGCCATACATTCCTTCATAGAAATGAAAAATCAGAATACCGGCACAAATGCCAAAGGGTGTCCATACACTGATAAGTATCCTTTTTTTGACACTGCCAAACCATCTTCTGTTAAAAAGCCGGGTATAAATCAGTGCATATATCAATGCGCCTTCACCTATGAACCACACATTTGCGCTGGCCAATGCGGAGAGTAAAAGCCCCGTCAGTCCAACTATCTGGCTTTTCCACCACCCGCCCTTTTTCCGGCGGCAGTAAAACAGAACACCCTGATAGCCTAAAATCAGCAATGTCATCATGCTGAACATATAGGTATCTGAGAAACATATATCTGTTCGTGAAAACAAGAACCTTGGAAGCAACACCTGTAAACATATTACCATACCGGCATTTCCCACAGGCAAAAATCCTTTGGACAGGGATTCTTTCTCTGAACGATAGAACCCAAAACGAAAATAAAATATAAGAAAAACTGTTTCAGCCATCAGCAACGCCGCAACTGTGCCCGAAGCAAGTCTTATCTTCTCATCAAATATTATATAATAAATATTCACAACCACAAGAAAGGAATTAAGAATCATAAAAGCCGCCACATATTTCCTGGCCGGTTTCGGTTTATGCAGCTCATCCAAGGCAAGTCCAACCTCCACAGGATCCCCCATATCCTGTACTGCCGCCGTTTCTGCGTCATCCTCTGCCATACCGTTTTCCATAAACGCTTCCTTCTGGTCTTCTACATGGGCGGCAAGCTCACGCCGGATAGCATCGCGGATGCAGGGAGTGCTGATCTGGTCACTGACAGTTTTCAGATATTCGTCTCTGTTCATAAAACACACCCCCTGAATAGTCAGACAACCCCTTTTTTATCATAGTTTTTCTTCTTAATTTCCAGACCCAGGACGGAATCCCTGGACACAAACCTTGTTGTATATCCCGCCAGCAGATAAACCAGAATTGTCTGTGTGAAATCAATAATTCTGTTTGTTTCGTGATTTTCAATAAGCTTCCATAAAAACGGTGAAAAAGTAAACATAGAATTCATCAGTCCGCAAAGAGTTAAAGCTCCGTTTATAACCATAACGCCCACGATCATGGAGGCGCTTATAAAGTATATTTTACTCCATTTATTACTGGATTTCCTAAATTGATAAATCAAGTATATCTCTGCAGCTATACCCAGAAGCAATACAAGATATGCAGCCCAATCCCCTGCTCTACCGCCTATTTCAGGAAGAAGGGAATAATCCCATGTATTTCCTGTGATTTCTTTTGGCAACAATAAGGAATATTTCAGCTTAAAAATGAAATATATCTTACGTCCTATGCAATATAGAGGCATTGCCCAAAGGAGATAAACTGCAATTTTTCTTTTTACCGTAAACCAATTATGTCGATAGGCATATGTATAGATACCGGCATAAATGCTTGTTATTTCTGCCGTCATGGTTAAGTCATGGTTCAAAAGTAACGCACATATTCCAAATACCGCAGGTGCAAGAAAATTGATCAGCCAGGAATGCCTGCTATGCCTGTAATAAAACAGCAGATTCAAAATTTCAAAAACCAGAAGCAGCCCGCCGCTGAAAAAATATATATCCCCCCATGCTGAAAAGTTATAAGTAAATAAACTTCCTATTGCCGCACCAAGGAGACCACATGCCCAAAGTCCCGGAAGTCCGAAAGGCTGCGGTTCATTTCTTACAAGATTGGAAAAATAACCGGAACCTGCAACAACTCCAAAATAAACAGCAAAATAAATCCCCATTAGAACCAACAATGCCAGAGCGGTCCCTTCCTTGCTGTCTAATGCTGATTCTTTACCAAAATAAATATAGAGAACATTAGACAAAAACAACAGTGCACTTAATGCCATCACACACCGCACGTGCCATTTTGTAGGTTTCGGCTTATGAATCTCATTTAAGGCAAGCCCAACCTCCACAGGATCTCCCATTTCCAGTACCGCAGCCTCTTCCGCCTCCTGGTCATCCATCCCTTCTTCCACGAAAGCTTCCTTCTGATCTGCCAGATGATCCGCCAGTTCCTGCTGGATAGCGCCCCGGATACTTACAGTAATGATCTGGTCACTTACAGCCTTCAAATACTCATGTACATCCATAAAGAGCACCTCCCAACACCTTGCTCACTGCAGTCTGGTATGTGTCCCATTCCTGCTTTTTGGATTCCAGGTGCTTCCTGCCATTATTGGTGATCTGGTAATACTTTCGCACCTTGCCTGATGCTTCTTTCTCATAGGATTCCAGGTATCCTTTCTCTTCCAAAGAATGAAGAAGAGGATAAAGAGTTCCGGCCTTCAATTGGAACACATTTGAAGATCTGTCCCTCAATGTCTCGATCATCTCATAACCATACATCTCCTTCTCTGAAAGAAGCTGCAGCAACAGCAACGTGGTACTCCCTGACTGCAAGCTTTTATCAATCTGTTTCTCTGTCATGAAATTCACCTCCTTATGTATAGATAGTCTATATATTGATTATCTATATAATAGCAGATAAGAAGGAATATGTCAATGAAGATGCCTAATCCACCCCGAAAAATCTATCTCCCATCTTGAATGCAATATGCAAAAAAAGAAATGCGCAAACATTTCATTGTCTGCAGCATTTCTTTTCGCTGTTGTTACAATTTTTTGTTAAATTGTGCTTTATGCCATTGATAACTTATGCTGTATTTCTGCTATCTGAAGGTTATGCACCTCCACATTCAACGCCAGTTTCTCGTATTTCATATACATCTCATGCATTTCAGCAATCTGTTTCAAGATAATAGCATGTCCTTCTGCAATGATACTAATATGCTTATGTATATCTTCATCTACCAGCACACGGAGTTGTCTCAATTCACGCTTGACGTCTGTAATATCTTGCTTCATGACAGCTTGCTCTGCCTTTATCTCTAAGATATCTTGCTTCATGACAGCCTGCTCTGCCTTTAT